>CAUQZM010000020.1:0-29113 GCA_963522765.1 uncultured Campylobacter sp.
CAAAAATTCCAAAAATTCCAAAAATTCCAAAAATTCCAAAAATTCCAAAAATTCCAAAAATTCCGTTTCTTGAAATTCTACAAGTAAAATTTCAAAACCGCAAGTAAAATCCCAAATACTTGGTAAAATTTCACCCATAACAAAGCTCGCAAAATCATACTTTAAACTAGCTTTTGCTACAATCGCGCGTTTTTAAATCCAAGGACAATTATGAAAAAGCTTATATTTTTTATCTCCGCCCTGCTTTGCTCTTTGAGCCTTTACTCCGCAGACGCTAACCCGGATGCGCCACTTAAGCTCGATCCTAGCGTAGTGCACGGTGAGCTGGCAAACGGCGTGAAATTTTATATCCTCAAAAACGACGTGCCGAAAAATAGCGCGCTTTTTTACCTCAACGTAGCTGCGGGTAGTGTCGATGAAAATGACGACGAGCAGGGCTTGGCGCATTTTGTCGAACATATGGCGTTCAATGGCAGCGAGCATTTTGATAAAAACGAGCTAGTTCATACCCTGCAACGTCTGGGAGTAAAATTCGGCGCCGATCTCAATGCACAAACAGGCTTTGAAAACACCACCTACAACATCCAAGCCCAAGTAAGCGACGATACACTAAAGGACGTATTTTTGGTGCTACGCGATTATGCAGGCGGCGTGAAATTTGACGAGAACGAAACGCAAAAGGAAAAGGGCGTCATCTTAGAAGAAGCAAAAAAAGGCTTTGAGAGGCGCTTTTACGAAAAGCGCGCCACATATTTATACCCTAATTCCATATTTTCAAGACGCTTTCCGATCGGACAAAATGAAATCATCAAAGGCGCCACTGGCGAACAACTAAAAAAATTCTATGCGCGCAACTACCTTCCTAGCGCCATTAGCATCATAGTCGTGGGCGACGTGAATATTGAGCAGATTAAAAACTTAATCAAGCAAAATTTTAGCTCTCTTTCTGCGCACGGCGAAAAAATCCCGCGCGATCTTAGTCTACGCCCATTTGAAGGCGGGCTAGCAAGCACCGTAGAGCCCGAGCTCGGCACTAATGTCGCTAGCGTGCTTTACGCAGGCAAATATGAGCCGCTAAGAAGCTACGGTGCGCTTAAAAATGAGTGGCTGCAAGCCTACGTATCGAGGCTGATGGAGCTTGGATACGACGCGATGAATGTAAATGCCAAAATTCCGCTTAAAGCCTATTTCGGCTCGGACGATCTGTTTAAAAACCGCAGACTATACAGCATAAGCGCAAATATTTTTAATTTCGACGCCAACGCCACGCTAAGTAGTCTTTTTAGCGCGATCAAAGGGGTGCGCGAACACGGATTTAACAATGACGATTTTGATAGCGTTAAGGCGGAATTTAAACATCAAGTGCAAGCCGATCTGCTTAAAAACGATACACAAAGTGCGCAAATAGGGGCACTGCTTGATTTCGTACAAAACGGCAATGTAAAGCTTAGTAAGCAAGACGAGCACAATCTAAGCCTCAAGGCCTTAGAAGAAATAACGCTAGCGGATGTTAATAAATTTTTCTCTCAGATAACGGATGGGGCGAGATTTACGGAGATTATCTCGGCAAAGGATTTGGGCATTAACCAAAAAGATGCGGAGTTGCTCTACGAAAAAGCAGTGCCGTTTAATTTCGCTGCTTCGAAGCTTGCTTCCAAGCAACTTGCGGGAGCAGATTTAAAAGAGACAGAATTTAAAGCACAAAAAGGCGCTAGCGGCACTGAAATTTTGGTGTTTAAAAACGGCGCGAAGGTAATTTTAAAGCCTCTTAAAAGCGAGAAAAATAAAATCGCCCTCGTAGCCGTTAAAAAAGGCGGTTACGCGCACTTTGGTAAGGCTCGTGGCGAAATTCTAACTGCCCTGCTAAACTCGGGCACCATAGGCGAGCTAAACGAATACGAAGCGGGACGCTTGACTTCAAAATTTGATTATAAGCTAAGATTTAGGATGGATGACGCAGACTGCGGTTTTAGAGGCGCAGGAGCGGATCTGGAGGCGATGGCACACGAGCTTTACGCGAGATTTAGCGAGCCGCTAATTCATGCAAGCTCGCTTACGAAATACAAAACCGACGCGCTTTCGGCGATTGCGCTACGAGACGAGACGGTAGAATTTAAATTCGGCGAGCAAATTTTAAAATCGCTATATTCGGGAGATACGGCTCGCAAGCAGCCGCTTAGCGTAGATGACGTAAAGAGCGCAAATCTTGCCGATTTACAGCGCGATGCGGATGAAATTTTTTCAGGTGCTGGAGATTTTATCTTTGTGCTTAGCGGCGATTTCGAGCCTGTGCGCGCAAAACAAATTCTAGCCAAATATATCGGCAATCTAAAGTCCGGCGCAAGCAGCACTACACCTAAAACTTTGATGCTAAATACTTCTAGCGGCGAGATTGTGCAAGACTACGGCGATAGTGATAAAAGCGAAGTTCAGATGATTTTTTCAAACTATGAGCTGCAAAATTTCGACTTTGCAGACACTTATAAATTTCAAGCGTTAAAAAGCGTGCTAAGCAATCGTATCGTCGAGCAGATCCGCGAGGCGCGCGGACAAATTTACTCGGCGATGGTGCATAGCGCCTATGTGCGTGAGCCACAAATCGCAGCGAGCTTGAACGTATCGTTTTCTACTGAGCCGAAAGATGCCCGTGCGGTTGCAGCAAGCGTGAGTGAAATTTTAAAACAGATCGAAAACTCGGGCGCAAAAGATAGCGAGCTGGCAAATTTTAAAAAAGCGCAAATTTTATCGACTAAAAGAGCTGCGCAGACGAATGATTTTTGGCTTGCCAATATCACTGCGCACGAGCTTTACGGCTATCCGCTCTATGACGGAAAAAGCTACGCAGCAAGCATAAATGCTGTCAAAAGCGCGGACGTGCAGGAAGCGACGCGGGTGCTAAGCGGTAGGCTATTTACGGCGATTTTAAATCCAAAAAGCTCCGAGAAACGCTAATTGTTCGTTTCATTTTTTAAAAGCAAAAAATGGGCGCTTTTAGCATATACAGGGCTAGTATTTTTGATCGCTATCAATTGGTACCAAACTACGCTGAGCGTGCGTTTCAACGAATGGTATCGCGTATTTTATGATTTGTGTCAAAACGTAGATCGTCATACGTTAAACGATTTTTACGCGCAAATGAGGGTCTTTTTATGGATAGCGATGCCCGCCGTAGCGGCGGCGATTTCGGAGCGATACGTGGCGCGAATTTGGGCGTTTAAATGGCGAGAGGCGATGACATTTTCCTATTTTTCATACTGGAAAAAGGTAAGTAAAGATATCGAAGGAAGCTCGCAGCGTATCCAAGAAGACATCTACCGCTTCTCAAAAATCATCGAAGATATCGGCACGCGCGTGCTTTCAGCGGCGATGACTCTTTTTGCGTTTATTCCCGTTTTGTGGAGCCTTAGCGAGAAAGTACCTTTTGAGGCGCTCAAAAAAATTCCCGGCTCTCTCGTATGGATCGCACTTGCAGTAAGCATCGGCGGACTGATAATTTCTTGGCTAGTAGGTTGGTTTCTGCCTAGGCTTGAATACAACAATCAAAAGGCGGAAGCTGCGTTTCGCAAAGAGCTGGTTTATGCCGAGGAGAATAAGGCGGAATATGCGAGCGAAGAGACTACAAAGACGCTATTTGGCAAACTAAAGCACAACTATTACAGGCTATTTTTGCACTACTGCTACTTTGATTTATGGCTAAATTCTTTCTCGCAAATCCTAGTTATCGTGCCCTATCTCATAATGGGACCGGGGCTTTTTACTAAGGCGATTACGCTTGGAGTGATGATTCAAGTAGGTAATGCTTTTAACCAAGTACGCGGTAGCTTTAGCGTTTTTATCGATAACTGGACGACGATCACGGAGCTTCGCTCAATCCATATGCGACTTAAAGAGTTTGAAAAAAATATCGATTACAAGGGCTAGATAAAATTTCGCCCGCATCTTGTGGCCCTAGATTTCGCTTTCTAAATTTAAAGCAAAATCCCAGGTCGCAAGCTTTTAAAATTTCTACGCTTTTACTGTTCTCTTTTTTCGTGATGAGTAATGTTTAGCTTTATAAATTTATAGCTTCCTACGAGCAAGATTATCCAAATCGCGATGAAAACTAAAGATTTGATCATTTTTAATCCTTAAAATTTTTATAGATGCGGCGCATAAAAAACGCCGCCGATATTAAATTTAACTAAGCGCAAAGGCACGCAGTGCCAAGCACAAAAGCACAGCCTCGCCGCCACACGGCGCGCGGAAGCCATGCTGGAGCTGGCGTGCTTAATAATGCTCGTTTGAAAGCCCCTCTTTATCAAGCTTCTTAGCGTCCATCAACCACCAAACGTAGCTGATATAACCCAGCACGAAAGGCACTAGAAACGACACGTAAAACATCGTCTTAAGCGTATAGAGGCTCGAACTTGCATTGCTTATCGAAAGCGAGCTTTGTAGGTCGAAATTTGACGGATAAAACGCCGTATTGTTTAGCCCTAGAATCAAAAATACGCTCGTTACCGCGCATACGACTCCTACGCCGTAGAAAAATACTCCGCGCACGCTGCTTGTAAATGTGCCTTTGAATATCCCCACCAACACCAGCACTACGCCTAGCAACAGCAAGACTAACGCCGCAGGTAGGCTTAGGTAGTTATGCAGATACTTAAAGCTCTCAAGGCTTACGACGCCGTCAGCGCCGATCGCGTAGCCCTGCTTTAGCAAGACCCACGCCAAAAATGCGATGAAAAAAACTAAAAACGCGCTAGCGTTAAATTTAAGCGAGGCTTTGAGCTTAGCGATCATTTCAGGCTCGGCGATATTGTTCATCAAATATAAGCTCGCTCCCGTTCTGGCGCAGAAAAATAGCGCAACTCCCAAGATGTAATTAAACGGATTTGCCAGCGCCTCAAGCCCGCGAGCGGAGTTTTTCCACTGCACGAAATTATTCTGCCCCAGCGCGAATTCGCTGCCGCTAAAAAGCGTCGAGACGATGATACCAAGCAGGATCGTGCCCAGCGAGCCGTTTATGAAAAGAAAGGCTTCATAGGTCTTAGCGCCCAAGAAATTATCGGGCTTTTTTCTGTATTCGTAGGCGACGGCTTGGATTATGAAGCAAAAAAGCAGAGCCATCCACGCCCAATACGCCCCGCCGAAGCTGGTCGCATAAAACAGCGGAAACGCCGCAAAGCACGCCCCGCCGAACATCACGAGCGTAGTAAACGTGAGCTCCCATTTCTTGCCGATGGAATTTATTATAAAATCCTTCTCGGTCTCATTCTTCGCCAGCGTAAAAAGCAGCGTTTGACCGCCCTGCACGAGGAGCATAAAAACTAAAATTCCGCCCAGAAGCGAAACCACGCACCACCAATAAATTTGAAAAATTTCGTGCATCTTAAAATCCTATCTTTATCTGTTTTAGCATGATCTTTATCTCGGCTATGAATAAAACCGTAAATAAAACCGCAAAGAGCATAAACGAGATCATTATGTTCGTCCCCGCCAGGCTAGTAGCCGCGACGCCCACCGGCATGAGATCTTGTATAGCCCACGGCTGACGCCCTACTTCGGCTACGATCCAGCCCGCCTCGCACGCGACGTATCCCAGAGGAATGCTAAATACGCAAAGCCATAAAATTTTCTTATATTCGGCGAGATTCTTTCGCATCGCCAAAAATAGCGTCACGAAAAATAGCAAGATAAAATAGCTTCCCAGAGCCACCATCACGTGGAAGCTATAAAAGGTAAGCGCCACCGAAGGGACGATCTGCTTCGCGTCGTCAAAGTAGCCGTAGCCTAGGTTTTGCATATTTTGGTTGCCGAATAAAATTTCGCGCGCCTGCTGCATCGCCGCGGTATCATTGGCGTCTTTGGCGAGCTTGTAATCCTTTAGCGCTTGCAGGGCAATTTTGCCTTTTTCGATCTTTTTATCCGCGCCTTCGATGCCGAATTTTTCATTTCCGAATACCAAATCATCGATGCCCGGCGTGAAATTATCAAGCCCTCTCGTAGCCATCAGCCCTAGCGCGTAAGGCGCCTTGATCTCAAATAAAAACGGCTCCTTATCGTCTCCCGCGGTTTTGCTCGGATTTAAAACTCCCGCTACGACGATACCAGCGTTTACTTCGCCTTTATACAGTCCCTCCATCGCCGCAAGCTTCATCGGCTGCTTTTGCGCGACCTGATAGGCGCTCTCGTCGCCGCTAAATAGCACGAAAAGCGAGCTTAACATACCGAAGCTTGCCGCCATGATGAAGCTTTTTTTAGCAAGCGCAAAGTCTTTGTTTTTTAGCATATAAAACGCCGAAATTCCAAGTACGAAAAGCGCCGCGGTAATGTAGCCGCCGCCGACGGTATGTAAAAATTTAGCCACTCCGAAGTGAGATAGCGCGATATCTAAAAAATTACTCATCTCGTTGCGCATCGTATCGGGATTAAAGCTCGTACCTACGGGGTTTTGCATCCAAGCATTCGCGATTAAGATCCAATACGCGCTTAAATTTGATCCGATCGCCACGAGCCAGGTTGAAAGAAGATGAAATTTCTTGCTCACGCGATCCCAGCCGAAGAACATTACCGCAAAGAAGGTAGCTTCTAAGAAAAACGCGAGTAAGCCCTCGATCGCAAGCGGCGCGCCGAAGATGTCGCCCACGAACCAGCTGTAATTCGCCCAGTTGGTGCCGAACTCAAACTCCATTATGATGCCGGTCGCGACGCCGATGGCGAAATTTATACCGAAAAGGCGCAGCCAAAATTTAGTGATCTTGAGCCACTCCTGCTTACCGGTCGCGACATATAGGCTCTCCATAAACGCCACGATAAAGCTAAGCCCCAGCGTTAGGGGCACGAAAAGAAAGTGATAAAGCGCCGTGAGCGCAAACTGCGCCCTCGACCAATCCACGCTAGCAAGCTCTTGCATTCCTACTCCTTAGTCAAATTTTTATAGATGAAATCGATTTTTTCTTGATCGGTTTTAAATTTAGAATCTAAATTTTCGTCGAAAATGAAAAATTTAAGTAGCACAAAAATTATAAATAGCTTGATCAAAATCACCGCCCATAGCGTTTTGCCAAGCTTCATCGAAGCAAATCCGTGCGCGTAAAATTTTAAAATTTTGCCGAAAAACATCAAATTTTAACCTTTAGCAATTATTAGTTTATATTTTTTATTGTATAACAATTAATTAAAATTTAGCTTTAAATTTTGAAATTTTGGTAGCAATTTTATCTTTTTAATAAACGCCTCGGCCTTGCGCCATCTCGCTCAAGTAAAATTTTACCGCATAATTCGCAACCGATCGCATTTTACTTAAACTGCACAAAATTTTAGTTTAGTTCGTCATATAAAATTTTAGAATAGAACATCCAAGAAGCGAGCAGAAAAATGCGCGAGACTTTACCAAACATCTTTGTGCCTAATTCGTAGCTATTTTTAATAGAATTTTTTGTAGGCAAATTAACACGGCTCGGCTAAAAGCAGACGCAAGAATTTTAAAATCAAACGCCCAAAGCTATATGATATAAAATTTAAGAACGTATAATTAACTCGACGCAAAATTTAAAGCATTTCATTAGACTGGGCGGATAATTAAAAGCCTAAGAGTCGATTTAGCGTAAATTTGCAGCACGGCTCATCAGCGATACAATCTCTGCTAAGTCGAATTTACCGCCGAAAAAGAGATTGAAAGCAAGCGCGCCCTGATTTATAAGCATCTCTTTGCCGTCTTTTGCGGGTAGATTTTTTGCACGCGCGGCTTGCAAAAACGGAGTCTGCTTGCCGTAGATCACATCAAAAGCAAATTTTGCGCGGGATAAAATTTCATCTATTACCCCCTCGGGTGCAGGCAGCGCGTCATCTTTGAGCCCCGCGCCGGTGGCATTGACGATCAGATCGTAGTCTTTGGATCTAAAATTTTCATAAGTAAAAAATTCCTCGCAGCCGAAGTCAAAATCTTTTGCGCTGCGATTTAGAATGTCGAATTTCACTCCGTTTTTGATTAGCGCGTAGCCGATTGCCCGCGTCGTGCCACCCGCGCCTAAAATAAGCGCATTGCGAATTTCACCAAAGCCCAAAATCGCGCAGAAAAACCCCTGCGCATCGGTGTTAAAGCCGTGCAGCGCGCTGCCTTTTAGCACTAGCGTGTTTACCGAGCTGATCTGCTTAGCCGCCTCACTTAGGACATCGCAGGCTTTGAGCGCGTCAAGCTTAAAAGGCACGGTTATGTTCGCACCCGCAAGCTTTAAAGCTTCAAATTTAGCTCGAAGTTCCTCGCCGCGCTGCAGCAAAACTCGCCCATAGTAGGCATCCAGCTCCAAAAATTTTATCGCGTAATTATGAAGTAGCGGCGAGAGTGAGTGGGCGATCGGGTTGCCGAAAACCGCGAATCTGTCCACTATTTCACTCGGTAGATATACGCTCCGCTATTGATGCTGCGCATATCGCTAAGTGCCTTTTGTAGCGCCTCGCCCTCAAAAGGTCCAACTAAAATTTTAGTCACGCTCTTGCTGCCGACGTGAGTTTGCAAAGCGATCGGATTGTAGCCTTTTTTAGTGATTTTTTTGGTATCAGATCCGTTTGGATCGTAGGCATTGGATGCGAAAACCTGCACATAACTGCCGTTTGCCACGCTGGTGCTGGTGCTCTTCGCCGCAACGCCAGCCTTTACGCTCTCGCTTTTAGACTCTGGCTTGCTAGCTTCTTTTTTAGACTCAGGTTTTGCTGGCTCTTTTTTGGCTTCAGCTTTCGCATGTTCCTTTTTAGCTTCCGTTTTTGAAGGCTCTTTTTTAACTTCTGCTTTTGCTTGTTTTTCAGGTTCTTTTTTAGGCTCTACTTTTTGCTCGACTTTTCTAATTTCGGTTTTAGAAGGTTCTTTTTTTATCTCGTCTTTTGCAGACTCTTTCTTAGGCTCGGACTTTTTTACGTCCGTTTTTTCAGGCTTTTTGGCTTCATCTTTAGGCTCAATCTTTTTACTTTCTATTTTAACTTCGGATTTTTTTGGCTCTTCTTTGATTTCGGGCTTTTGGATTTCTATTTTCTGTGCTTCAGGCTGAGCGCTTGCGACGGCCTTGCTTTCGGAATTAGGCTCTTGGGTTTTTATCTCTACTTTGGTTGGAGCTGCAGATGCTGCATTGGGTTCTGATTTCACTTCTACGGGATCAGGCTGCGAAGGCTCGGGTTTTTGAACTTGCACGGCAGGCTTTTGCTCCGCTTTGGCAAGCTCTTCTTCACTAGGCATAGTAAGACCTGCATTGGTGTCAATATCGTCTTTATTAATAGCCTTCATTATGATTAAAATGATTAAGAATAAAACTACGACGCCGGCTGCGACGGTAAGACCCTTTTTCAAATTCGCGTTCTTATCGACATTGCCGCTATTGATCACTATGTCGTCTATGCTGCTCATATCGAAATTTTTGTCGTTCATACTCTCTCCTAAGATTATTATTTACTTTGTAAATTCTACCACGCAAAATTTACGAAATAAATAATTCGGGTAAGCTTACCCGAATTTATTAAATTTAATATATCGCGCGGTCGTAGATGATAAAGCGGTGCGCCAAATCCCGCACTTCCTCTTTGACCTGCGCCTGAAGCTTGGAATTTGAGATGTCGCTTAGTACGTCGGCGATTTTATTTCCGATAAATTCAAATTCTTTCTCCTTCATCCCGCGCGCCGTAAGTGCGGGGCTTCCGACGCGGATACCGCTGGTGATGAACGGGCTGCGCGTCTCGCCCGGTACGGTGTTTTTATTCGTCGTAATACCTGCATTTTCAAGCGCGGCGCTAGCGTCCTTGCCGCTGAAATCCCTATTTAAAAAGCTCATTAAAATCAGATGGTTATCGGTGCCGCCGCTAACGAGATCAAAGCCGCGCCCAACCAGCGTCTCGCCCAAAACTCTAGCGTTTGTCTTGACCTGCTTGGCGTAGACCTTCCACTCGGGGCTTAGATTGTGTTTAAAGCCCACCGCCTTAGCGGCGATGACGTGCATTAGCGGGCCGCCCTGGATACCCGGGAAGATCGCCGAGTTGATCTTTTTAGCAAATTCCTCGTCGTTGGTCATTATGATGCCGCCGCGCGGACCGCGAAGCGTCTTGTGCGTGGTCGAGCTTACGACGTGGCAGTGCGGAAACGGATTAGTATGTTCGCCCGCGACGACGAGCCCAGCGACATGCGCTACGTCGGCAAAAAGAAACGCGCCCACGCTATCAGCGATCTGTCTAAATTTAGCAAAATCTATCTCGCGCGTATAGGCGCTTGCGCCGCAAACGATCATCTTTGGTTTTACGATCTGAGCGATCTCAAGCACCTTATCGTAGTTTATGCGGCCGTCGAGCTCCACGCCGTACTCGAAGCTCTCATACATCTTTCCACTGCTTGAGACCTTCGCGCCGTGCGTCAAATGCCCGCCGTGGCTAAGCGCCATGCCTAAAATTTTCTCGCCTGGTTTCAAAAACGCGGCATATACGCCTTGATTGGCTTGGCTGCCGCTGTTTGGCTGGACGTTTGCAAACTCACAGCCGAAGAGCTTTTTGCAGCGATCGATCGCGATCTGTTCGATCTCGTCTACGAACTCGCAGCCGCCGTAGTAGCGCTTGCCGGGATAGCCCTCGGCGTATTTGTTCGTTAGCACCGAGCCCATCGCCTCCATCACCTCGGGATAGGTAAAATTTTCGCTCGCGATCATCTCCAAATAATCGCACTGGCGGGCAAGCTCTTTGTTGGTTAAACTAAAAATTTCATTATCGAATTTTTCTAAATTTGACACGTTCACTCCTTCTCAAAATTTAACGGCCTCATCGCAGGGAATAAAATCACGTCGCGGATCGATTTTTTATTCAGCAAAATCATCGCTAAGCGGTCAATGCCGAGTCCCCAGCCGGTAGTCGGCGGCATCGCGTAGCTAAGCGCGCGGACGTAATCCTCGTCCATCTCGTGAGCTTCGTCGTCGCCCGCGTTTTTAGCGTCGATTTGAGCCTTAAATCTGGTGTATTGATCGAGCGGATCGTTCAGCTCGTTAAAGGCGTTGGCTAGCTCTTTACCTGCGATATAAAGCTCAAATCTCTCGGCTATCTGCGGATTTTCGTCGCTTCTGCGCGAAAGCGGGCTGATCGAGATCGGAAAATCCACGATGAAGGTCGGATTTATGAGCTTAGCTTCTACGTAATTATCAAAAAGTTCGCTCTGCAGGTGGCCTAGATCGAGCTTTTCATTGACTTCAAATTTATCCTCTTTGAGTTTAGCGATGATCTTTTCGCGATCATTTACGATCTGCGGCTCGATGCCGCCTATCTGAGTAAGTGCATCGAGATACTTTATGCGCGCAAAAGGCTTTGAAAAATCGATCTCGCACTCATCGTAGGTTAAAATTTCGCCCAGCCCGAGCCTCTTAAATAGCGCTTTAAATAGCTCCTCGGTTAGGTTCATCGCATCGTTATAATCATGCCACGCCCAATAAAATTCTATACTGGTAAATTCCGGATTGTGCGTCAGATCCATACCTTCGTTGCGGAAATTTCGGTTGATCTCAAAGACCGCCTCCATGCCGCCTACGACGAGGCGCTTTAGATACAGCTCCGGTGCGATACGCAGGTAGCGATCGACGTCGAGAGCGTTGTGGTGCGTGATAAAAGGCTTAGCGTTCGCGCCGCCCGCGATAGGGTGCATCATCGGCGTTTCAACCTCTAAAAATCCATGTTTTTCAAAAAAGCTGCGGATCTCGCTAACGATGATCGAGCGCTTGATGAAATCCTCGCGAACCTCGGGGTTCATTATCATATCGAGGTATCTTTGGCGGTAGCGCATCTCGATATCGACGAGACCGTGAAATTTCTCCGGAAGCGGGCAGATCGCTTTGGACGCGAGCGTTATTTTGCTGGCATGGATCGAAAACTCGCCCGTTTGGGTGACGAAGGCGTATCCGCGCACTAAAATTATATCGCCTACTTCGAGATTTTTCTTAAATTTAGAATAATCCTCCTCGCCGATACTGTCGCGAGAGTAATAAATTTGAATATTACCGCTTTGATCTTCTATGTTTGCAAAGGTGGATTTGCCTGCGACACGCTTTAGCTTTAACCTTCCAGCAAGGCTTACCTCCTCGCTCGCTTTTTTATCCTCGGTATCTTTGATGTAGCCGAATTTCTCTTTAAACTCGGCTATGCTCATATCTTTTTTTAGAAAGTGCGGATAGGGGTTAGCCCCTAAATTCCGAAGTTCCGACGCCTTGTCTATCCTTTGGATTTCTAACTGGCTATCAAACAATCTACTTCCTTTTTGCCGCGCATTCAGGGCAAATTCCATACAGCTGCATCATATGTCCCGTAAGCGTAAATCCGTGCTCTTTGGCGACGGCAAGCTGTTTGCGCTCGATAGTGGCGTCTTGAAATTCTATGATCTTATTGCAGCTTTTGCAGATTAGATGGTCGTGGTGAGGCTTGTTGGCAAGCTCAAATTTCTTGCCCTGTGCGCCAAATGAGATCGACGTCGCCATCCCCGAATCCTCTAGTAAATTTAAGGTGCGATACACCGTCGCTATGCCTACGTTTAGCTCCGGAAATTTCGCTTTGATCTCGTTGTGAAGTGCCTCAGGCGTGAAGTGCTTGTTATTGTTATAAAGCGTGCGCAGCAAAACCTCTCGTTGTTTGGTGTATTTTAGACCGCTAGCGGCAAGCGCCTTTTTAAACTCAACAATTAGAGCGTCAAACTCTAAATTTTCGATTTTTGCATTCATAATTTTGTCCTTTCTGTAGAATTTACTTCTGAACTGGCGTTAAAATCGCTAGGTTCAGTGCTTTGATTTTGATCCGAGTTCATACGGGCGGTAGAATTCTGATCTTTTAAGAGCTTGTCATCCATCTTAGAACCGATAGAATCCAAGCTTTGTTTGATCTTCGGATCATCTTTGAGATTTAAAATCCAGTTTCCGATTTTTAAAAAAATCGGCGCAGTTTTGCTGCTTTCAAAATACTTTTTGGTCTGTTCATTCATCGACATAGGACCGCTTGCAAGCGTAACGATAACGGCAAAAATCAAGAAAATTTTACTTACGCTAAAAACGAAACCGCCGATCTTATCAACAAATCCGAGTCCGCTCCATTTAAAGAATTTTGAAATGATTTCGCCTATAATCAAACACGAGATCCATACACCAAAAAGCACAGCGATAAAGCCGATGAGAACCTGCGTCGTATCGCCTGAAAGCACGCCGTTTGCATTCTGCAAAGCTGGAATTTTTGCTGCAATCCACTCGCCCGCCATAGTTTTATAACGCATCGCGGCAAAAAGACCGCCGATGAGACCCAAAATTCCAAAAATTTCTTTTACGATGCCGTTGGTGATGCCGCGAAGTCCAAAGAGCACTACGAGTACCAAACAGCCGACGTCGAACCAATTAATACCCTCCATCAAGCACCCACCACGCCTATTAGCTCTTGTAGGTTAGTCGAGTACCTAAACGCCGTGTCTTTTGAAATTTGATTTGCACGGATCGCTTTAACCATCGCTTGAGTTTGAGTTATCATACCGGTAGATTGCTGATTTAGCTGCATTTGAGAGTAAATTTGATGCACCTTGTTTTCGCGGATTAGATTCGCTACGGCATTGTTATTGAGTAAAATTTCATGGATCGCGATACGTCCGCCGCCAAGCTTCGGCAAAAGCGATTGCGAAATGACCGCGGTAAGTGATACAGAGAGCATATTTCGTACTTGGAGCTGCTCGCCGCCATCAAAGCTATCAATAATACGGTTGATCGTTTGCATCGCGGAGTTGGTGTGTAGCGTACCAAATACCAAGTGACCGGTCTCTGCAGCAGTAATGGCGATCGAGATAGTCTCTCTATCACGCATCTCGCCCACGAGGATAATGTCCGGGTCCTCACGCAAGGCAAATTTTAACGCATTAGCGTAGGAATGGGTATCGGTGCCGATATTTCTGTGAGAGAAAAGCGCTTTTTTATTGGTATGGACGAACTCAACCGGATCTTCAACAGTGATGATGTGCTTGCGTTCTTTTTCGTTGATCTCGTTTAGCATCGCGGCAAGAGTAGTTGATTTACCGCTACCAGTAGGTCCGGTAACCAAAATCATGCCTTTTTCATGCTTAACTACCTCTTTAAAAATCGTAGGGGCTTTTAAATCGTCCAGGCTAGGAATATCGATAGGAATAATACGAAATGCGGCAGCCAAATCGCCGTTCATAGTGTAGTAGTAATTTCCACGGAAGCGTCCGATATTAGGAAGCTCGATCGCAAAGTCAAGCTCTTTATTTTCCTCGAGCGCACTTTTTTGCGCATCGGTAATGAGCGCGTAGCAGATATACTCGATATCCGTGCCCTTAAGCGGGTCCATGGCAAGTGGGCGCAATGTTCCGTCGATACGTATTTGAGGCGCCGAGCGCGAAACTAAGTGAAGGTCGCTCGCTTTGTTAAAAACGACGGTTTTTAGTAGGGTTTCGATATCTACTAAATTTCTTTGAACTTCTTCCATAAAATTCCTTTCAATCTATGATTTTCGGTACTACGAAGTAGCCGCCTTCGGACTGCGGAGCATGCTTTAAGACGCTTTCTGCGACGTCGCTTTTGCGTGGGATATCTTTGCGAAACGGAGTACCGCCTTTTAGCGTAGTGATAGCCACCTCGCCGCTTTGTAAATTTAGCTCATTTAAAATTTCTACAAAATCTACGATATTATTCAATTGCCCCTTGAATTCCTCCCGTTTTTCATCTGGAATTTTAAGAGCAGATAGCCTTTCCAGCTTACTTAGCAAGGTATCGTCTATTATCATAACTTTCCTTTTTCTGATAAATGCGACATTATATCATAAAAATTCTTTATCTTAGGCGGTATTTAAAATTTTTTATGCTACAATTACGCCGATTTTCTCAAATAAAGGACTAAATTTTGGCTTTAAAAGACGATATCGAAGGCGTGAAAAAAGAGATTGGCACAGAAGAGCAGTTTCTAGAAAGCGTCATAAAAAGTGAAATTTTCGTAAAAAAATATAAAAAACCGCTGATATTTTTGGCTGCGGTTTTGATCGTAGCGTTTATCGGATATTACGCAAATGAATTTCTAAGCGATCGCCGCATAGCAAGTGCTAATGCGATTTATGACGAGCTGCTTAACAAGCGCGACGACGCTAAGCTAGCCGAGCTTAAGCAAAAAGATATAAATCTATACGCTCTTTATATTTTGCAAAACGGCTCTGCAGACGAGCGAGCGGCGCTAGAAAATACCCAAGGCATCGATGTTATGCTAAAAGAGATAATAAATCTACAAAACGGCAAACAAGGCGGAGTGTTACTCGCCGATTACGATTCTTTGCTCAAAGGCTACGACCTGCTAAAAGAGGGTAAAATCGAGCAAGCTCACGCAGAGCTAGATAAAATTCCACTCAACTCGCCAGTTCGTCAAATCGCACTTGCTTTGAAACACTATGGAGGCAATAAATAATGAAAAAAACGCTGATATTTACGCTTTTACTATCGTTTTTATTTTTAGGCTGCTCGACGAAGCGCCAGTATTTCGAACCTAGCGACGAAAACATCACAGGCGATATGAAATTTAACGGCTCACTGCCATCAGAAATCGTAGCGATTAGTAAAGATAGTGCTACGCTAAAAGACGGCGAAGTCATCTCTAAAAACGGCTTGGTGAAAAATTTCAAAGTCTTAAAAAGTGAGAAATTTTTAGGCGAATATGACGGAAATTTCGTCGTAACCGACATCAATGGCACGCTTAAAGTAGTTAGTGGCACAGGCGCCGTAAAATTTGAAAAAGCCCTCGGTAGACAAGCGCTAAGTGCAAATATACGTGGCGATGATTTGGCTTTAGTGATGAGCGATGATTCGATTATGCTTATCAAGCTAAGCTCGGGCGCAGTGGTACTCGATCATAAAGTAGGCGATGCATTCGCAATCGATTCGCGCGTGGCGTCACCGCTATTTATCAACCAACTTATCGCTTATCCTGCGTTAGACGGACTAGTCAGCATCGCAGAAAACGTAGGCGGGCGCTCGGCACGCGATTTCGTCGTGAGCAACCAGCCGTTTTTTAACAACATTATCGCCTTAGAAAACAAGGGCGATAACCTTTATGCTGTGACCGCCACTAGGCTAATGCTGGTAAGTCCTACGGGCAATAAAAATCATAATGTAGACATCAAAGACGTGATTTTTAGCGGCGATAAAATTTATCTTTTCTTAAAAGACGGCAGAGTCGAGCTACTAGATCGCGGGCTAAATTTGATCAAATCGCGTAAATTCACCTTCGCACAGTTTAGCGGCGCGCTACTTAGCGGCGGCTATTTGTATATCATCGAGCGCAACGGCTACGTCATCCGCGTGGACGAAAATTTAGAAGGTCAAGCGATCTACGAGTTAAATGGCGAACTCGATGATAAGTCCTTTATCGCAGGCAGCTCGTTTTACTACGACGATAAAATTTTAAATTTTGATGCTAGATAAAATTTCAAAACTTTGCGTTCGCGAAGGGCTCTTGCTTCAGAAATTCCAAACACTAGATATCGCTAGCTTCACGCGCTCGCGCTCATACGGCGCGTATTTCGGCGTGGATCTAAAAAGCTACAACGTCCTTTTATTTATGCGCGACGCAAAATCTCGCTTTGTAATGCGCGACGCGGAATTTCTACTCTCGCTCGCAAGCGACATTAGCGCAAGCCTAGGCAAGGTCGTCAAAAAGCGCGTGCTGTTTTACAACTCGCAAATGTGCTCTAAAAGCGCGAAATTTTTAAAAGAAAACGGATTTAGCCTCTATGCTTTTGTGTGACATAGGAAATTCCAGGGTTAAATTTTATAAAGGTGGCGTAACGCAAAGTATGCCCGTAGCGGAATTTATGCGGTACGAGCCGAAAGAGCGAATTTTTTTCATTAGCGTAAACGATAGCGTGAAAAAAAAGCTGAAAAACCCTCTATTCGTCGATCTGGCGCCGCACTTTGAGCTAAAAACCGCCTACCGCGGGCTTGGGATCGACCGCATAGCGGCGTGCTCGGCCGTAAACACCGGCGTCGTCGTCGATGCGGGCAGCGCGATCACCGTGGATTTGATGTTTAAAAGCTCACACCTAGGCGGATTTATAATGCCAGGTATCGGCACGCTTTTAAAGTCGTTCGCGAGCATTGCACCCGTGCTGGACGTGACGCTTTCAACCAATATCGATCTGGACCCGCTACCGCAAAAGACCGTAAGTGCCGTAAACTACGGGATTTTAAAGCCTATCGTGCTTACGATCGAAAACATCGCGGGCAATAATAAAATTTACTTCACTGGCGGCGACGGTGCCTATCTGATGCGGTATTTTCGCAACTCGATCTATGAAAAGGATCTGATCTTTAAATCGATGGTAAGCTTGATCGCAAAAAAGGGGCTCGCATGATAACCATAGCCCTACCAAAAGGCCGCATAGCCGACGATACGCTTAAAATTTTTAAAACCATCTTCGGGCTTGATTTCGCCTTCGAGGATCGCAAACTCATAATGCAAGAGGGCGATTTTAAATTCCTCTACGTCCGCAACCAAGATATCCCTACTTACGTTATGGGAGGCGCGGCGGATATCGGCGTAGTGGGGCTTGACGTGCTTGAGGAGCATCGCCCGGACGTGCTTACACTGCTTGATCTTAAAATCGGAAAATGTCGCGTCTGCGTGGGCGTGCATGCGGGCACCCAGCTAAACTACGGCGCTCCGAGCCTAAAAATCGCTACAAAAATGCCTAACATTACTCGCGAGTACTTCGCCTCCAAGGCAGTCGCCGTAAATATCATCAAACTCTACGGCTCGATCGAGCTAGCCCCGCTCATAGGGCTTGCCGACGCTATCGTCGATGTCGTGGAGACCGGCGCTACGATGAAGCAAAACGGGCTGCAAGCCGCAGAAACCATAATGCAAAGCTCCGCACACCTCATCGCCAACAAAAACAGCTTCGTGCTAAAACGCGATGAAATTTTAAATTTAAGAGATAAACTAGCCCGCACGATCGCCTAAACGCTCGCTTGCCCTGCCACACGGTGCCTGCGGCCGGCGTGGCATATTTTGCGTGAGTAAATCATCACCGTCTTGGCGCGCTGTCGTTTAAAAAACTGCTGCTGCGTATAGAATTTTACGGCGGCAACCGCGCTTCTTAAATTTAAACCAGTTTGTAAATTTGATTTATCGAAAAGTGGAGGCGCTGTCGAGCCACGGGGCGTAAAATTTTAAAATTCTATCGCTACAAATTTTAAAATTTAGCCCTAAATTTGCAGCTCACGAAATTTCAAAATACAAAACTCCACGGTGCAGAGTTTTAAAATTCCAAAATCCCGCTCTGTATTTCGTGCAGTAAAATTTTACGCTGCGCGCAGAGCTCTGCCAAAGTAAAACTTCGCAAAATTTTAGCTTTAAATTTGAAAACGCGCATACCGTCTGCTGTACCGTAAGCAAACCACGACGCAGAGTCGAGGTACGGCGAGCTGTTATTGCGACAACTCAAGCGGCGCGCGTTATAAGCCTTGCCGACGCAATAAAGCAGAAGCAGTCTATGAGCCTGTAAATTTGTGGCAGATAAAATTCCACCGCGATGAACGCAATAAATTTAGATATCACGGACTATCTGCGTAATTACAATTCTTATGCGTCGCACAGTAAATTTTGCACGCGACAAATTTTGTAACAAACAGCTTGCCTTTTATCGCAACCGCGCCAAAGCCTAGGCTCTCTGCGCGCTCAAATACCGCTTGCGTGCGGCGCAACAAGCAAGAATAAAAATTTTAACCGACCTAACGCGGCGAGAGGGCCACACCTACGCCGCGATGATTTCGCGTACCTTTTCGGTAAAATTATCGCTCACGATGTATTCGGTCGGATAAACGAGCACTTCGCTGCCGTTGCGAATCCGTAGAATTAGGCGCTTGGTGTTTTTCAGCGCCGTATCGCAAAAAGCGAGATGGTAAATTTTATAAATTTTCTCGCGACTTAGCTCGCCTAAGCTTAGCTCAAACTCGAAATCCTGCGCGTTTTTGCGCTGTGCCTCGCGCTCTTTGCGCGCCTTAAAGGCGGGATCCTCCGAGTCAAAACCGGCCCTTCGCTCCGCGAAATTTCCTCCGCCAAAGCCGCCAGCTCGTTCGCCGCCGAAGTTTCCGCCGAAGCCGGAATTGCCGCCGTTAAAGCCTCCACGCTCCCTACCGCCGAAGCCTCGCACCTTACTAGGCGCGTAGCCGTCGATATTCTGCGCGGCATCTAGAGTTAAAATTTCATCTAAATAGATTTGAAATTTCCCGCCGTAAGGGGATGTATTTTTGCTAAGCCGCGCCCAAAACGCCATCGGGCGCTCCAGCTGCGTATCCGTTAGCGCAGTGACCGCATCACAAATATCGCCGAACGCACTCATCTCGAAGCTGCCCGCAAGATCAAGCACCGTGAGATTTGCCATCTGCTTGCCCGATTTGGTCGTGCGGGTGTGGACGTTTTCGATCTTGCCGACGCACAAAATTTTAACGCTCGCATCCTCGTCGCCCACCAGTTCGTCAAATTCGTTCGATTTAGTATGTGCAATCGCTCCAAGCTGCGCGGCGTAGGCTTTGAGTGGATTCTCGCTCAAAAATACTCCCGCGCGTGGACGAAAGCTCTCATCTCGAGCGTTTTGCAGGCTCATCATCGAAAGAAACGACAGCTGATACGCTGCGCCGCCGACCGCGCTTTTTGAAATTTTGATCATAAAAGCATACGGGCGCTCCCGCTCCTGCGGGCTTAAATTTTCGATCGCCTTTAGCGCGTTATCGAACACCGCTAGCTCGAAGCTGCCGTGCAGATCAAGCACATTTAAAATCCCCATTTTTTTGCCCGTTTTCGTCATGCGCGTGGACAGATCCTCGATCCGCCCCACGCTAAGTACCTCGGCGCTATCGCCGTCGATCTCGCTAAATGCCGAGGATAGCGTGTAGTCGATCCCCTCCATCTCCTCTTTGTAATCATCCAGCGGATGTCCCGAAAGATACACGCCCACGGTCTGCTGCTCAAATTTTAAAATTTCGCCCTGCGGAAATTCTTTGTCGGTATCGACGAAGCTTACGCTCATGCCGCTCGTCATATCCTCATCCTCGCCAAAAAGCGAGCTTGCGGCGTCTTTTTTAATCTCGGTGATCTTTTTCATCACGTCTAGGATATTTTCCATATTTTGAATCATCGCCAGACGGCTCTTACCAAGACAATCCATCGCGCCTGCATAGATCAGCGACTCGATGACCTTTTTATTGACTCGGAAATTATCCACGCGCGAAGCAAAATCGTCGATGCTTTGAAATTTAGCCTCGCTTTGAAGCTCTAAGATATTCTCGATCGCGGCACCGCCCACGCCCTTAATCGCGCCGAGGCCGTAGATGATCGAGGTGCCCGATTTGGAGTTTTCGTCGTCCACGACGCTAAAGCCTCTTAAGCTTTGATTGATCGACGGCGGCAAAAGCCCGATACCTAGGCGGCTAGCCTCGTCGATATACTTTGAAATTTTATCGGTGTTGCCCTCTTCCGAAGTAAGCAGCGCCGCCATAAACTCCGCCGGATAGTAGGTTTTAAGATAGGCCGTTTGAAAAGTGATCATCGAATACGCCGCGGCGTGAGATTTGTTAAAGCCGTAGGAGGCAAATTTCATAATCAGATCAAATAACTCATCCGCCTTGGCTACGTCAAAGCCCAGCTCTTTAGCGCCGCTTAGATACTGCTCGCGCATGTGAGCGAGTTTCTTCTCATCCTTTTTACCCATCGCGCGGCGCACCAGATCGGCATCGCCCAAGCTAAAGCCGCCCACCTTCTGCACGATCTGCATGACCTGCTCTTGATAGACGATGATGCCGTATGTTGGCTCTAAAATTTCTTTTATCTCGGGGAAGATATAGCTAGCTTTTAGCTCGCCGTGTTTGATACTGATAAAATCTGGGATTAGATCCATCGGTCCCGGGCGGTAGAGCGAGATCATCGCGATAATATCCTCGAAGCGGTCCGGGCGCAGGTTCATAGCCAGATCCTGCATGCCCGCGCCCTCGATTTGAAAAATCCCCAGCGTGTTGCCGCTTTGAATGGTTTTGTAAGTTTGCGGATCGTTAAAATCGATCTCCTCCCAAACTATGTCGCGATTATAGCGGCGCTTGACGAGCTTGATGGCGTTATCTATCACATCGAGGTTTTTTAGACCCAGGAAGTCAAATTTTATCAGATCGACGTCCTCGAGATAGTTTTTGGTGTATTGCGTGACCAAGCGCGCATCCTCGCCCTTATCTTGCTTAAATAGCGGCGCTTTATTCCACAGCGGCTCGTTTGAGATCACTACGCCCGCAGCGTGCATGCCTGCGTTGCGATTTAGCCCTTCAAGGCCCAGCGCAAACTCCCAAACCTGCTGTGCGATCGGATCTGCGTCGATAAATTCCTTCAGCTTCGGCTCGGCGTCGTAAGCCTGCGTAAGCGTGATGCCGAGTTTATCGGGGATCAGCTTCGCCATCTTATCGGCTTGCGAAAGCGGCATATCGCAGACGCGAGCCACGTCGCGGATGACGCCGCGCGCGAGCAGCTTACCGAAGGTCGCAACCTGCGCGACGTTGTATTTGCCGTACTGATCGATGACGTAATCGATCACCTCGCCTCTGCGCGCCTGGCAAAAATCCACATCGATGTCGGGCATCGAGATACGCGACGGGTTTAAAAATCGCTCGAAAAGTAGATTATACGGGATCGGATCGAGGTCGGTAATGCGAAGCGCATACGCACAGATGCTGCCCGCCGCGGAGCCGCGACCTGGGCCAACCGGGATGTCGTGATCCTTCGCCCAGTTGATGAAATCCTGCACGATGACCATATAGCCCGAAAAATGCATGTTTTTGATGATGGCAAGCTCCTTTTCCAGGCGCTCGCGATAAATTTCGTGTTTCTGTGGGTCGATAAATTTAAGACGTTCTTTAAGCCCCTCGCGGCACAGATGATCGAATAAAAAATCATCGTTTGCAAAGCTATAGCGCTCATCAGGCTGCGGTAGCGAAAGCCCGAGCCTGGCGGCGTATTCGATCGTAAATTTAAAATTCGGCGGCGTCGGCGCGTAGTCCTTCTCGTCGAAGGCAAATTTCAGATTGCACTTTTGCACGATCTCAGCGGTATTTTCAATCACTTCGGGGATATCCGCAAAAAGCCGTCTCATCTCCTCATCGCTTTTTACATAAAATTCCGAAACGACGTGTTTTAGGCGGTCGCCGTCGTTGATCGTCTTACCCATCGAGATGCACTGATAGACGTCGTGGGCCTTGGCGCGGTCCTTGCGCGAGTAGTGAGCGTCGTTGGTGGCGATGATCTTGACGCCGATTTCGCGCGAGAGGCGGATGAGGTCTTTATCGACGTTTAACTGCTCGCCGATGCCGTGGCGCATGATCTCGAGATAAAAATCCTCGCCGAAAATTTCCTTATACTCAAGCGCCGCTTTTTTCGCCGCTTCGTAGCCGCCCGCGCCGCGCTTTAAATTTCGCTCGCTTCTATTTAGATGAAATTCCACCTCGCCCGCCAGGCACGCCGAGGAGCAGATAAGCCCCTCGCTGTGCTCTTTTAAAATTTTTTTATTGATCCTCGGATAGTAGTAAAATCCGTCCAAAAACGCGCGCGAGCTAAGATACATCAGATTTTTATAGCCCGTCTCGTTTTTGGCAAGCAGTATCAAGTGGTAGCGCTGGCGGTCGCTTTTATCGCCGATGTCATCGTGGTTGTGCAGGTAGGTCTCGATGCCGATGATCGGCTTGATGCCGTGCTTTTTCATCGTCTGATAAAAGTCTATCGCGCCGAACATATTGCCGTGATCGGTGATCGCGCACGCCTTGGTGCCGCGGCTCTGCAAAAGCTCGGCGAGCTCGCTTACTTTATTCGCGCCGTCTAGCAGCGAATACTCGGTGTGAAGGTGCAGGTGGGTGTAGTCGCTCATTTTGATCCTTTTTTCTGTTGGAGCGATTATATTAAATTCGGGCTTTAGAAACGGTCAAATTTAATGGAATTTTAGCTTAAATTTCAGCGCGAAATTTTACGAGCAAATTTTGTTACGGAATTTTATTTCGGAGGTTTTACATTCTGGATCTTGCGGATTAAATTTTGACAAAATTTTAAGCTTAAAATGCTGTGATGAAATTTTGCTATCGTAAAATTCCACTTATATGGAATTTTGAGCTAACGCAATTCCGCAAAATTCTACGACTTGAATCATCGTAAAATTTTGCGGTTTAGAATTCCGCTTGCAAAGCCTTTTACGGCTCTACGATCTTGAGAATTCCACGATCGCTTTAGCAAGCTCTCTAGTAGGATCGACGAAAATTTTATCGCTTTTGATTAACGGCAAAAATAGCGGCAGCTCAGTGCAGGCAACGACGTAAATATCGGCATCGATTTTGCCCAGCAAATTCTCAAAAGTTCCCACGTATTCGGCAGTCTTGCCCGCCTTAACGCCTTTGTAGATACAATCCATTAAGACTGCTTGATTTTCTTCGCCGAGATCCACGCTGATTAGCCCTGCTTCTTTGAGCGGATCGTCGTAAATTTTAGCTTTTTTTGTACCGATAGTGGCTAGCACAGCGATTTTATGGGCATTTGGATAATTTTTGCGGATCGCTTTTACGGTGACCTCGGCGATATGAATTAGCGGGATTTCCGCCGCAGCTTCTACATCGTCTGCGAAAAAATGCGCCGTGTTGCACGCCATCGCAAACGCCTTGCAACCTGCATTTTTGAGCCTAACAGCGCTCTCACTTAGGCGCGGAAGCGGATTTGCACCTTTGCCTAAGATAAACGCCGTGCGATCTTCGATCTGCGGATAGCTATCGATTACAAGCGGAATATTTTCTTGATCGCTGCCCGCAGCAGTCTCTTCTATGATCTTCATATACAGATCCGCACTCGCCAAAGGTCCCATTCCACCGATAATTCCAACTCTTTTCATAGCTCGTCCTTTCTAAATTTTACTTTGGCTAATTTTCCCACTTACTCATATCCATTTCGTTTTCGCTCTTTGCGACGTAGATCGACGCCACAACATCGCCCGTTACATTCATCGAGGTTCGCCCCATATCCAAAATCGCGTCAATGCCTAAAATCATTCCGTAAGCGATCGCTACGTTACCGCTTACCTTGACGCCGATAGATTCGAGCACTAAAAGCAGCATCAGCGCACCGGCTCCCGGAACTCCAGCAGTTCCGATCGCCGCAAGCATCGAAGTGATGATGATCGTGAGGTAGTGGCTGCTGTTTAGATCAATACCGCAAGCATTAGCGATAAAAAGAGTGCACACGCCCAAATACACGGTCGTACCGTTCATATTCACCGTAGCGCCCACAGGCAAAACAAAGCCGTAGATCGCCTTTGGAATTCCCATATCTTCGGCGGTTTGCATCGTAATCGGAAGCGTGCCGTTGGAGCTGCGGGTAACAAAAGCCGTAAGCATCGGCGGGCGCACTTTTTTAAGGAATTTAATCGGGCTAACTCCAATAAGCATACAAATAACGCAATAAACCGCAAATACTTGAATCGCAAGTCCCACGTATAGTGTAATCGTGACGTTTAGCAGCGAGCTGAAAGCCTCGATACCGCTTTTATTAAACACTACAAACATTAGCGCAAAAACGCCGATCGGCGCGTATTGCATCACCCAGTGCACGACCTTAAACATAATCTCGCTCATTCCATCAAAAAAATTATAAACCGTATCGGCAGAGCTTTTGATACGCGCGTCGCTACTGTCGCGGCAAAACGCAAGCCCTACGCCAAAAAATAAGCAAAATGCGATGATCGGCAAAATTTCGCCCTTGGCTATGGAATCAAAAGGATTCGTAGGAATTATATTAAGCAAAATTTTACTCATACTAGGCGCGTTCGCTGCCTTTTCGACGGCCTTGGACGCATCGCTTAGATCAAGCCCGCTACCTGGAGAAAATATAAACGCACACGCTAGACCGATGACGATCGCAAAAAGCGTAGTTATAGCGTAAAATATGATCGCCTTAACGCCTACTTTGCCAAGGTGCGCGGGCGAGATGCTGCTCGTGCCTACGATGAGCGAACAGATAATGATCGGCACCATGATCATCTTTAAAAGTCTCACAAAAAGATCTCCCAAAGGCGTTAAAATCGCCACCCACGTGGTATCGCCCACCGGCATATTTTTAGGTAGCAACATACCGATCGCAGAGCCCAACACTAAAGCGATAATGATGCGCCAAAGCAAGCTTGAGTTAAAATAAAAAGCTAAAATTCCGCCTTTTTTCGTTTGATTTTCTGACATGGACATCTCCCTGCACTAAGAATTTTAACGGAATTCTACCGCAACTTGCCATAAAATAAAATTTAATCGGCCGCCAAATGAAAGTTAAATTTGAAAATTCAATCGCGAGTTTGCCGCATTTTAAAGCGGGAATTATGCGGCAGGCTTTGTCTTTTGAAGTTATAAAACGGAATTTTATAGTAATTTCAGAGAAAAAAATAGCGCATAAAATTTTATGAAATTTTGCGGATTTTGATGCAGTGAAAAGCTGAAATTTTGTGGTGGTGGGCTCACTAGGACTTGAACCTAGGACCATCCGGTTATGAGCCGGATGCTCTAACCAACTGAGCTATGAGCCCGCCAGTGGTAAAAAAGAAATGTGATTTTACAAAAATAATCTTAAAACGGCGTTAAAATTCTAACCGCGTAATTTTATGGAACTTAGACCCGTCCAAATCGTAGCTAAATTTCACGCCGAAGCGTGCAACTTTATCTGATTCCCGATCAGATCGCTTTCATGCGCATAAGGCGGCATAAAAATTTAAGACGAAATTTTATATAAAATTTCAGGGCTCTTAAATCCGCCGCGATAAATCTAATCCGCTCGCAAATCGCGTAAATTAATAGCTTTTTACTTGAATAGGCTCCGATAGCATTTTAGGGACGCCCGGTAATTCATACGCTCCTCGGCAGATATTATTTTCGGCATCGGGACCTTTTGCGATGGTGATCGTTTTATTTTCGCCGTCCACGCTGATTAGGAAGCATTTATCTCCCTTTGTGCTTTTAAGATATGCGGAATTCGCTCCGTTAGGCTCTAGCGGAACATTCGTCATAACCGAAAAATCGGATGCGAATTTGCCTTGAGAGATATAGTAGGCGTCCAGATCGTATTTAACGGTAATTAAATTTGTCGCCAACTTAGAGATCTCCGCATCATCTCTAGTAGTCAGCCCCGGTTCCGCAATCGCTACTGCAGGCAAGGCAATCGCTACGATACAAACTGTAGCTATTATCGTCGCTACGGATACTTTTTGGGGAGTTACATCATATCCGTAGTTTTGTAGCGACTTTGCGGCGACGGTAAGCGAGCTTTTATTTTTGCGCACCATGTCGTTGGTGAAGGGCAAAAATAGAAATTTGCCGTATTCCATAAGACCTAACCCCACGGGAGCGGTCACGACTAAAATAGTAAGGATCAAACCCGACAAATAGGTCAAGATAGCGAGGATCCAACCAGCCATAAAAAACCAAATAATGTTACCTAAGATACGCATATTTTACCTCTTTATAAATTATGCAAATCAAGCGATCCGCCCGCCTCGAGCGGCTCGCACAGCCTCTCATCCGTTTTGCAAAGCATTTGGCACAACTCGCGCGAAAAGACGCACCGAAGCGCTATGGCGCAGCAAAGCGCTAAAACGTTTCGAAACACTAAGAGATACTAAGGCGCACCCCCTTTAGTGCGACGCGCCCACGCCTGCGGCTATGTCGTGCAAAACGAGCCTTGTGCGTGCAAAACTCCCGTACGTAAAACGACTGCGGAATTATAGGGGGGGCGGTTAACGATTGGTAACAAGCACTTTTGCGCGATAAAATTTTACCCTGCAAATAGCTGTAGCAAGGGAGTTTGCAAAATTTAAAATTTATTTTGAAAAAGTTAGGAATTTTAAAATTTTAACGCTAGGATTTTGAAAAATTTTATAAATTTTTATGAATTTTGCGAACCAAAATTTTAGAATTTTCACGGCGCGATAAAGCGAAATTTTAAAATTCTGCCACGAATTTTGATATGGATTTTGACGCGAGCTTTGATGGGAAGGTCTTGCCTTTAAATTTGGCGCGAAGTTTCGCAGCATAAATTTTAACGGAAGCTCTTAAAACGAACTTTAGCGAAGGGCTTGTAGCAAATTCCAAAAACTCTACGGCGCAAAGTTTAACTACAACCGGTGCGGCGACGCCGTATTCAAAAACGGCAAAATTTCACGCTTAAAAAGCGGGATTGTATCGCTCGCTAAGTCTCAAAGCTTGACAAATCCGTGCGCGGCAAAATCGAAACGAAATCACCTGCGGCAAAGCTCGCAAGACATCAAAACTCCGCACATCAACTATGTGCCTAGCCTCTAAATAAAATTTCGCAAGATTTAACACCACAAAATTCTAAACGGATTTTGCCCTGGCAAAATTTTAAAATCCCCACGTCGCCACAGAATTTCCTCGATGAGACTTTCGCAGCACCCGCCAATCGCGTCTGCGGATTTAAAATTTTACGCGAGCAGTTTTCTTGCCACAGCGACGATATATTTTGCCGATATAAATTTCATAAACGAAATTCTATTAGGAGCCAAGCCAACCTCATTCGTCCGCGGTTTGAGATAAATTTTATAAACGAAATTTTTGCCAAAGTCAAACGGCTCTGCATCGCGAAATTATCGCGCCGGCACGACTCAACCCGCGCGAGTAAAGCGTTACTTTACAAAATCGCCGCGCGGTGCGACTTCAAAATCGGAGACGGGCTATTTCGCAAAATTCCGACCTCTCGCAACCTCAAAACCTCACGAAGCGCTATCTTATAAAATTTCCGCACTACGTAGCTTCAAAGCCCTGCAATGCTTTATTTTACGAGATCTAAATGTCGCGCGACCTTTAAGATTTCGCGCGTATTAATTTTGCTTAACTCTAAAGAGATAAGTGGCTTTGCGAGATTTCGGTGTCGTGTAACTTCAAAATTTGCGGAGTGCCACTTCATAATTATTTTACAAAATTTTAATCTCACGCCGCCTCGAAGCCGAGCGTTATGCTACTTATGCAAATTCTAGTTTCGCGGCGCGCAGAGCCAAGCCGATCTAAGCCTAATCCTCCGCTTCGCCCTCTGCCGCAATCGCTTCGAGGCTTAAAATTTCATCGACGTCCTCCAGCTGCGCTACGCCGCTTCCTGCGATGCTTCTGATGCTTGCGTGCATCGCGATCGCGCCGTCTCGCGCACGCGCGATCTGCTTTTCACGCTGTTTCCAGATGCGCTCCATCGCGTTGCGCTCCTTATTTAGGCTCTCTTGCATGCCGACGAATGCCGAAACGATCGTCTTTATCTGGTTTGCAAACTCGGGCGAGGTCAGATAGTCGTAGAGCATCGCCGTTTTGCTATCTTGATTTTGCCCCGATCTTTTGGCAAACGCAAGCGCCACGACGTGTTCGCGCAAGACGGCGCAAAGCCCCTTAAATTCCTCAAACGAACAGATCCAGATGCTAGCATCGCTCGGTGCTTGGTGCAGCCTAGGGCTGTGAGGCGGCATCTGCTCGGTTACGATAACGCCGATCTGCGCGCCCTCGCCTATCATATCGTCTTTGAGTTTGTCGATCCATTTGGGCTCGAAGCTTTTCGTGCGCTTGCTCTCGTATAAAATTTTACCGCAGCCCGCAAACTCCCTCGTATGCACCATCTGCACGCAGTCTGCACCGCGCGCGCCCTTTTTGACCTCATCTATCTCGTCCAAAGGAAAGTTTAGCCGCAGATACTCCTGCAGCGCAAGCTCCTGCACCTCGCCCTGAAGCTGCTGCGAGCCCACCTCCGAGCGGCGCTTAAGCTCGTTTATTTGGCCGATTAGGCTTTGGATCTGCTCATCTTTTTGGCGGAATTTCAGCTCATTTTCCTGCGAAATTTGCTTCGAAAGCCGCTCGCGCTCCTGATTCACGCGGTTGGTTAGCTCGATCTCGGATTTAGCTTTATTCTCGGCTTCAAGCTCGCTAAATTTACGCTTTTGTGCCTCCATTTCGGCCTTTATTAAATTTAGCTCGGAAATTCTTTGCGATTTTTCTTGCAGCTCCTTTTGTAAAATTTCAAATTTCGCCGCGTTTTCGCTCTCGATCTG
>CAUQZM010000021.1:0-26911 GCA_963522765.1 uncultured Campylobacter sp.
GGGTGCCCGGCTCCCCCCCAGTTAACCCACCTCCGACACACACAATTTCACTCCTCATTATACACCCCCGGGGGGGGGGGGCGCCCCCCCCCAAAAATTAGCCAAATTTTACCCGGAAAGGATACTAAATGAAAAAATTGCTATTTGCGTTGGCGCTCGTCGCTTGCTTTGCGTTAGGAGCGTCCGAGCTTGAGACGCTAGAAAAAGAGTGCAATGACGGCAATATGGAGTCTTGCCTTAGGGCCGCTTTACAATACGAAGACGACACTAAAGCACTTAAGCTGCTTGAAAAAACCTGCAACGGCGGATATGAGCCAAGTTGCCTTGTAATGTCGATCAGAATGATGCAAGAAAATCCTAAAAAAGGCATCGAATATCATGAAAAAAGATGCGATGCGGGAGACGCTATGTATTGTGGACTATTGGGATCAATGTATAGTGACGGAGATGGAGTCGAAAAGATATATCAAAGGCTATAATCTACCATGACAAAGCTTGCAATCTAGGGCTAGAACTATCATGCGCTATGTTAGCAGAGATGTACAGTAAAGGCGACGGCGTAAAAAATAAATTTAATGAAAGCGGCGATTTAGGATAAAAAAGGTTGCGACATAGCAGGCGACCTACTGAGTTGCTTCAATTTCGCGGTATTTAACTACAACTTTAACGATAAAAGCAAAGCCGCGCAATACTTTAAAAAAGCTTGCGATCTAGGCAAAAATAAAAATTCTCTTTTTAAGAATCTGCCCGAGTTTAAAGAAACTTGGCAAAAATCCTGCGATATGTATGAGCTACTAAAATAGCGCGCCGAGCTGCGGCTGGTACAATACGCGTCGGCTGCGACTTAGAATCCCGCCGCGTCTAAATTTAAATCGCGGCGGTATGCTACTAAGCCTAACGATAAAATTTTAAACTAATCGAATGCTCTTAAAGTAGAATTTAGCGTAAATTTACACGGATCCTGTATAGATTTTGGCGTAAGCAAAGTGCTAAAATAAAGAGGCAGATTTGTCATAAGTAAATGCGTGCTAAAAGCATAGATTGGCACGCAGCAGAATTTTAAGTTAGGATTATGGAGGCCTTATGTGCTTGCGCCTCCGCAAAGATCGGGCAATTGCAAGGTTGGAATTTACGCAGTCGCGCGTATAAAGCTTCGCGTTAATTTTTTGATGTGAAATTTAGAATTTTAAAATTCCTAGAGCTTCGAATCTGGCGCTGAGCCTTGAAATATCGTAGTGATAAAATTTTAAAATTTGCCACCGCATCGCTTTAAAAATCTTGCTTGAAAATTTTAATTATGCAGCATAAAATTTTTCATTTCTGCCGGGGCGCTGCGTTTTTCTATAAAATTTTTGCTCTTTTGCTATGGTGCTGTGTTTTCGTCGTAGAATTTCGCGACTTTTTTGCCGCGGCATTCTTAACGCGCAATCCTCGCTATTTTGCTTGTTAAAATTTAAGCGATAAATCCCACGATGTTAAATTTGCACGGCATAAGGCTCTTATCGCTGGCGCCACTTTGAAGTGAAATGAGATAAAATTCTACGTGGCGCAAAAGGCGTCCGATTAGGCTTTGCGGCGCCCTTGCATACTGCGCAAAAGCGCGATCTCCTCCGCCCAGAGGCTATCGTCGATCGTTTCTAAAATCAGCGGGATCTCGTCGATGTTCGGGTCATTCATGATGTTTTCAAACGCCGCGAGCCCCAAAAATCCGCGCCCGAGGCTCTCGTGCCGATCTTTGCGTACGCTAAGCTCGTTTTTCGTGTCGTTTAGGTGCATGCCGCTTAAAAATTTATAGCCGATCGCGCGGTCAAACTCGTTCATCGTGCGCTCGTAGGCCTGCTGGCTGCGCAGATCGTAACCCGCGGCGAACGCGTGGCAGGTGTCGATACAGACGCCGATGCGATCTTTGTTTGAGATTTTGCCGATCACGTAAGCAAGCTGAGTGAAATCATAGCCGAGATTGGAGCCCTGCCCGGCGGTGTTTTCGAGCACGAGCTTGACGCCAGAAGTGTTTGCGATGGCGAAATTTAGCGACTCTGCGATATTATCCAGGCACTCTTGAGCCGAAATTTCATTTAGATGCGAGCCTGGATGAAAGTTCAAAAGCCTAAGCCCGAGCGCCTCGCAGCGGCGGATCTCGTCCACGAAGGCGTTTAGGGACTTCTCGCGCTCCGCCTCGCGCGGATGGCCCAAATTTATGAGATAGCTGTCGTGTACCAGGACATGCTCCGCGCTGATGCCGCTTTGCTTCAGCGCGTCCTTAAACGCGACGATCTCTTTCTCGCTAAGCGGCGGCGCATCCCATCTGCGCTGATTTTTGACGAACATCGCAAATGCGTCCGCCCCGATCTTTGCGGCGTTTAACGGCGCGTTAAAAACTCCGCCGCTAGCACTCACGTGCGCTCCGATCCGCTTCATTTTACCTCCTAAATTTTATTTTACGCCGCGCGGAAAAATTTCATAAACCCGAGCTGCGCGCGGATTTTTTAAATTTAAATGCGCGCTTTTTCTTTCGCACATAAGCGCTGCTTAGTAAATTTCGCCGCGAAGAGCCGGCGCAGAGCGTCAATAAAATCGCGCCGTTTGCACAACTTAGGCGGCTACCGCCGAGTAGTGGAATTTTGACCGCTCGCGCCGTGTTTCGGACGGCTGCTAGAGCGCATTTCTCTGCGCTCTACAAACACCTGCCGCACGAAATTTACTCGTTCGCGATTTGTTCGCGCCGCCCGCGGCATCGCATCTCGCGCGCTACAAACGCCCGCCGCACGAAATTTTACAGCAGCTCGCGGATTTTGATCTTTACGCCGCGTTTTGCGTCGGCGAAGCTTATGGATCTTCCGCCGCCGTCCTTGCCACGGCAAACCTTATAATCGATAGAGCCAGCTTGCAGGCTTTGCGCTAGGCAACGGCGCTCGCCCGCGTCGCTGCCGCCAAAGATCGGCTTGCCGTCTAGGATTTGGCCGAGAAGCCCGCGGTAGTGCTCGGCGCCGAAGAATTTTTTATTGAAAACAAGCTCGTCGTCGCACGCGCCGTTCATGCAAATTTTATCGCCTTTTAAAACCAGGCTCAGCACGCTGATGCCGCTTGCGTAAATTTGAACCTCGGTTTGATTTTTAAATTTGCGCATAAAGCCCGCGTCGCTGGTGCGAGTAAGCGGCGAAATGACGGTGAAATTTACAGCTTGTGTAGAAGCGGGCTTGAGTGCTGTGGTAGCGCAGCCTGCGAGCAGAAGCGAAAGTGCAAGCGGCGCCAGAAAAGAGCATTTCATAAATAATCCTTAATTTAAGTTGGGTTTAAGTGCGTCTTGAGTAGAATACCGCCTTTAATCTTAATACCAGATTAAGTGGCCCCTTCGTCTAACGGTTAGGACATCGCCCTTTCACGGCGGTAAAACGAGTTCGAATCTCGTAGGGGTCGCCACTTCTAGTTTTAAAATTTTTTGACGCAAATCTTAATTTTTGTAAAATTCTGAAATTATGCGCTTTTGCTGCTTCCTGTGCTACAAATTTCCAAGACTGCAATAAATTCTACTTGATAGTTTTAAAATTAGCTCCGCCAAATTTACGCAATAAATTTTGTGCGGACAGATGAAACTCTATGAAATAAAACTCGCAAATTTAGCTCTTTCTAAAAAAAATTCGCTAAATTTATTGAATGCAAAATTTTAAAGAATACGTAAATGAAATTCTAAAAAATCATCCTGGCGAGCGCGTCACTAGCTTTAGTTTCGAGGGCGAGAAATACTGGCTCAAGCAGCCGGAGTTGCGCATTCGCGGCGGATTGCTTACGAAAATATTCAAAGCAAATCCGAAAGCCGCTTTCGATTACGAAGCGCTAAAATGCGAGAGCTTGTACACAGCCGGCGCGCCTGTGCCGCAGCTGGTGCTGCGAGACGAGAGCTTTTTCGTACTCAAAGACGGCGGCACGCCGGTGGATGAGGTGCTAAAAAGCTCGGATGAGGCGGCTTGCGTGGCGCTTATTGAGGGCTATGCTGCGACGTTAGCACAGCTGCATTCGCGCGGCTTCATACACGGCAGACCCGCGCTGCGCGACGTCTTAGTAAAAAATGGCGAGATGAAATTTATAGATTTTGAAAATCGTGGCGAGCGCGGTGATCTGCAAAAAGCCAAAATGCGAGATTTTTTGCTGTTTGTCTATGATCTGTGTCGCGAAGGGCTGAGCGAAGGCTTGGTGCGCGCAGGCATTTGCGCCTACGCCTCAAGCGGCGAGCAGGACGTAGTGCAAAGTGCGTGGGCTACGGTACTTGCGCTGCGTCCGATATATTTTATCGCCAGGATCTTGCCGCAAAAATTTAAAGATCTAAACGCGCTCGTGCGCACGTTTGAGCTCTGCCTAAAAATAATTGAGGAAAACGATGGTCAAACAAAGTAAATTCGCTAAATTTAAGCTGGTGATTATACTCGCCTATATGTCCGCTCTGGCGCCCTTGTCTACCGATATGTATCTGCCCGCGCTGGAAAAGGTAAAGGCAAGCTTCGCTACGAGCGAATTTTACACTCAGTTATCGGTTGCGAGTTTTTTCATCGCTTTTGCGCTAGGACAGCTCGTTTATGGGCCGCTAAGCGATAAATTTGGTCGTAAAAAGCCGCTATACGCGGGCATTTTGCTTTTTATATGTGCGTCGCTTGCCTGCGTGAGCTTTGATAGCGTTTACGCGTTTATATTTTTTAGATTTTTGCAAGCTTTGGGCGGGTGCGCGGGAGTGGTACTTGCGCGAGCCGTAATTAATGATAAATTTGAGCTGCACGAGGCTGCGGCGATGTTTGCGCTGATGATGGTCGTAGGCTCGCTAGCGCCGATGCTAGCACCAACTCTAGGTGGATTTGTGCTAGATTTTTTCTCATGGCAAGCGATTTTTGCGATTTTGTTTGCGCTTGGAATTTTGCTTTTTGCATTTATATTTTTCGGACTTGACGAGAGCGCGCAGATAGACGAGACTATTACACTTAGCGTAAAAGGCGTGCTTGGCGAATACGGCATAATCTTGCGAAATAAGGAATTTATGCGCTATACGCTAGGATTTGCAGTTGCGATGAGCGCGCTTTTTGCTTATATCACGGGCTCTAACTTCATATTTTTGGGCTATTATGGGCTGGGCGAGCATGCCTTTGGCGTAATATTTGGCATCAACGCTCTTGGAATGACCCTTGTTTCGGCACTAAATGCCAAACTCGTGCAAAATCGCGAACCCACAGCTTTATTAAATTTCGGCCTAATAGCGATGCTCGTGATGAGCCTGATTTTGCTTGCATGCGCTATGCTTGGCCTTCCCTTCATCTGCTTTGAGGCTTCGCTTTTCGTATTGATTTCGTCCCTTGGCTTTGTTGCGCCTAATGCCACGACGCTTGCGATGGCGCTGTATAAGGACGGCAACTCTGGCGCAGCTTCGGCGGTACTCGGAACTGCGCAGTTTGCCATCGCTGGGGCTATCTCGTTTATCGTAGGTGCAGTGGGAGCGAATAAGCCGTTTTTGCTCGCAAGTGTGATGGTGATTTGTGCTCTTTGCGCAAACGCCGTGTATTTTTTATTGCGAGAAAAGAATCAAAAATTTTAATTTTAATATTTTTTAAATTTATCGTTAAGGATTGATTAGCTAAAATTAGCTCTCGTTCTTTCAGCGTAAGAAAGACAATTCGGTAAAAAAGGAAACAAGCCAATGAGCGATATTATCGCATATAAACTTAACGGTGAAATTTACGATACTCAAAGTATCGGCGAGCGCGCAAGCGAGGCGCAGCCGATATATTTCGATAACTCCGAGGACGCGCTAAAGGTGATCCGCCACTCCTGTGCGCACCTTTTGGCGCAGGCGGTGCGCGAGCTTTATCCTGGCGCTAAATTTTTCGTGGGACCCGCAATCGAGGATGGGTTTTACTATGATATGCGCGTTAGCAAAGATAGCGGCGAGAAGCTCGGCGAAGAGGATTTAAAAGCGATCGAAAAAAAGATGCGCGCACTTGCCGAGGCAAATTTAGAGATTAAAAAGATAGCCTCCACCAAAGAGGCAGTCGCGAAAAAATATGCAAACGACGATCTTAAGCAGGAAGTTCTAAAGCGTATCCCCGAAGGCCCGGTTAGCTTATACGCGCAGGGCGAGTTTGAGGACATCTGCCGCGGCCCGCACGTGCAAAATACGAAATTTTTGAAAAATTTCGCCCTTACGCGCATCGCGGGAGCGTATCTCGGCGGCGATGAAAAGCGTGAGATGCTGACTCGCATCTACGGCGTCGTATTTGCCGATAAAGATAGCCTTAAAAAGCACCTTACGATGCTAGAGGAAGCTAAGAAGCGCGATCACCGAAAGCTCGGAACCGAGATGAAATTTTTCACCTTCGACGAGCAGATCGGCGCGGGACTTCCGATCTGGCTTCCTGCGGGCACGAGGATGCGCATAAAGCTCGAGGAGCACCTTTATAGGCAGCTTCGCAAGCGAGGCTACGAGCCGGTGCGCGGCCCTGAAATTTTAAAATCCGACGCATGGAAGATCAGCGGGCACTACAGCAACTACAAAGAAAATATGTATTTTACGACGATCGAGGATCAAGAATACGGCATCAAGCCGATGAACTGCGTCGGTCACATCAAGGTTTATCAAAGCGAGATCCGCTCATATCGCGATCTGCCGCTTAAATTTTGCGAGTACGGCGTCGTGCACCGCCACGAAAAAAGCGGCGTCTTGCACGGACTTTTCCGCGTGCGCGAGTTTACGCAGGATGACGCGCATCTGTTTGTGATGCCGAGTCAGATCAAAGAAAACGTCTATGAAATTTTAGATTTCGTGGGGCTCTTGATGAAGGCTTTCGGATTTGAATACGAGCTTGAGATTTCGACCAAACCGCAAAAGGCGGTCGGCGACGACGAGGTTTGGGATATCGCGACGAAGGCTTTAAAAGACGCGCTTGACGAAAAGGGCTTAAAATACGGCCTAGACGAGGGCGGCGGCGCTTTTTACGGGCCTAAGATCGATATCAAAATCACCGACGCGCTCGGTCGAAAATGGCAGTGCGGCACGGTGCAGGTCGATTTTAACCTGCCTGCGCGCTTCGAGCTTGGCTACATCGACGAAAATAATGAAAAAAAGCAGCCCGTGATGCTACATCGCGCGATTTTGGGAAGCTTCGAGCGCTTCGTGGGGATTTTGCTCGAGCACACCGCGGGCGAGCTTCCGTTTTGGATCTGTCCTACGCAGGTATCGATTGTGCCGATAGGTGAGGCGCACGCAAGCTATGCGAAGGAAATTTTAAATTTACTGCGCGAAGCAGACATTGACGGCGAAATTTTAGATAAAAACGAGACGCTAAATAAACGAATCAGAACGGCTGAAAAGCAGAAGGTGCCGCTCATCATCGTCCTAGGCGATAATGAAGTTTCGGCTCGCAGCGTGGCCTTGCGCGATCGCAGGGCGCGCGAACAGCGAAATTTAGGGCTGGATGAGTTTTTAAATTTCGTAAAAGCTAAATTAAACGAGGTGAATTTTTGAGCAGAGAGAAAGAGGTTTTTCTAAACGAGGACATTCCGGCTAGCGAAGTCAGGTGCATAGGCGACAACGGCGAGGTTTACGGCATAATTTCAAAGGCGCAGGCGTTGCAAATCGCCGAGCGAGAGGGCGTGGATCTGGTTTTGATAGCACCCGATGCAAAGCCGCCCGTTTGCAAGGTCATGAACTACAGCAAATTTCGATATCAGCAGGAAAAAAAGCTCAAAGAGGCGAAAAAAAAGCAAAAAATCATCGAGGTCAAAGAGATCAAGCTGTCCGCCAAAATCGCTCAAAACGACATTAATTACAAAGTAAAACACGCGAAAGAATTCCTTAGTAGCGGCAAACATGTCAAACTTCGCGTATTTTTAAAAGGGCGCGAGATGTCAAGCCCGGAAATCGGCGTAAATTTGCTCAATAAAATTTGGGACGAATTTTTCGTAGAAGTTGCCGATCGCGATAAAGCGCCTGCGCTGGAGGGCCGCTACGTAAATATGCTGATTACGCCGAAAAAGGCGTAGCGTAAATTTAGCGGTATTTTGCGCCACGTACGGCAAAATTTTAAAATTCACGCGCTGTTTTTTCCCGCGGTACAGCGCGTAAATTTAAACTAAATAGCGTAGTGTTGAAATTTAATGCAGGCTAAGTTTATCTCTAAATTTGGTCTTTAAATTTGTATAAATTTTTTGGATCAAGCCAAACCGAATCTTAATTGAGCGATAAAATTTAACTTTAAATTTATCTTGCGTTAATTTAAGCTATAAAATTACTTAAATTCAAATTTTTCAAAGAAACTTTATTATATACTTCCCATTCACTTTAAAAAAAGGACGACCATGCCAAAGATGAAAAGCGTGCGCGGTGCCGTCAAGCGTTTTAAAGCGGGCAAAAACAAGATCAAAAGAGGCTCGGCGTTTCGCAGCCACATTTTGACGAAGATGTCTCAAAAACGCAAGAGGAATTTGCGCGAGGCCCAATACGTCGATTCTACGAACGTATCTGCGGTTAAAAAAATGCTTTGCAAATAGTGCGAAGTTAGTTTTTGACGAAAGTCATTCAAACTCCCCTAAATTCATGGATTTTAGGGCAAGATCCCCAAAGGGACGCCGATTAAGAAAGGATTAATATGGCAAGAGTAAAAACGGGCATCGTTAGACGCCGCCGTCACAACAAGGTGCTAAAGCTTGCGCGCGGATTTTATAGCGCAAGACGCAAACATTTCAGAAAGGCTAAAGAGCAGCTGGAGAGAAGCCTCGTTTACGCCTTCCGTGACAGACGCGCGAAAAAACGCGATTTCCGCAGACTTTGGATAGTGCGCATCAATGCAGCTTGCAGGCTAAACGACATCAGCTATTCTAAATTTATAAACGGACTTAGAAAAGCGGGCATCGAGCTTGATAGAAAAATTTTAGCAAATATGGCTATGAACGATCCCGAAGCTTTCGCAACCGTCGCGAAGAAGGCAAAAGCGGCATTAAAATAAACTTTAAAATTTGGCCGTCTTAAGGCGGCCAAATTTTTAAATTTCGACAAAGCTTTTAATTTTAAAAGCGCGTCTGCAAATTTGTCGAAATTTAAGAATTTGGGTAATTTTATTTGAGGCGGTGCAGAATGCTAAAGTCTTTGAAAAAAATCGTATCTCTTGCGCTTGTCGGTGCAGCAGGGTTCGGCTATGCGAGCGAGCAGAATTCCTGGAGCTATGCAAACGCGCAAAAATCACCTTCCAACAACACTTCCCGTTCCGACATAATGAGCGCTGCGGATAGCTTGGGCGCGAAATTAAGCAGGCGCGACGCAGCTAGCGATAGCTCCGCGAGCGACGAGTATGAGAGCTCATTTCGTATCAAGTTCGAGTACGCAAGGGGCTTTGCCAAAAAGGGCTCATATTCGGGTAGACTTAATAATCAGCGCGTTATGATGCCTGCGTTTCGCTGGACGGGCAATAGCGGCGTAAATGCCGAGTTTTGGAACGGCATTACCAATATAGGCGGCGTGCTGGTTCCTTATGTGGCTTTCGGTTCATACGAAGCGGCGATACCGGGCGATCAAACCACGCAATATCTGGTTAGAAGAGACGAAGACGCAGTTCAGATGAAGCGAAATATCGCGGCGGGCATATCAAATTTAGGCTATACTTATACCAAAAATTCTACTAGAGATCTAAATTTAGTATATGCCGATATCGATAATTTTGTAAATTTCTACGGCAGAAAAAACATCGCGGGATACTTCATCGACGAGGTCAATACCGAGGATAACCCTTCCAATATCGCTTATATGGCTAGCATTTATAATTACATTAAATCCAAATATCCGGAGATGCTCGTTTTGGCGAATAACGGCTGGGGGGTACGCGATGCCATAGCCCCTTACGCGGACGTCTGGATGCTGCAAGAAGTAAGCGCGGACGAGTATATAAACCACTACCGCCCTAGAACCTCAGAATTTGAAAAAGACCCCGCAAATTCCTCTAAAATTCTGCATGTCATATACAATGCAAGACCAGATCAATACGACGAGATTATAAGGCTATCTCGCGAGCGTAACGCGGCAAATCTATTTATCACCTCCGATACGAATGCCTATCCTAGCGGATATGACGATCTGCCTACCTATTTTGAAGCCCTGATGCTAGCGATCAATAACTTCACGCCTAAAAACGGCAGCCTGTTTTCGCAGGTCGCAAGAGGCGGCAACCGGGTAGGCATCGAGATGCCGCGCTCGAAGGTCGATCTGGATCTTACCAAGCTTGCACGAAATTCCGCTTATAAAAATTTAACCGACACCGACGGGCAGGAGTTTAACGTAAACGTAAGCGCGATAGGAAACTACGGCGGAGATTACAAAGACCGCTCGGGCGGCGTCAAATACGATCACAAGAGCGACGGAATTTTACTCGGAGCCTCCAAGAGAGTGGATGATCTTACGCTGGGCGTGATCTTTGGGTATCAAAAATCGGACGCTTGGTATGAGGGTAAATTCGACGGCGTGAAAGAAAACATCAAATCCTACGAGCTCGGTCTGGCGGGTAGATATGATTTTAACGAGAACGTGGATTTGGCGGTAGGCTTAACATATTCGACGAACGATCATAAATTTGAAACCAACAACGGATTCGGCGCTATCCATGGCGTAAAATACAAATCGCAAATTTGGGATTTCAGCACCAGAGCCGGGTACAAATTCTTATTTGAAAACGGCTACATTAAGCCATATTTGGGGCTTGGAGCGATTAGGGTGAACGAGGATGCGCTATCCAGGCTTAAATTTAGCTCCGCTTCAAAAACCGCACCGAACGGCACCGCGGGAATTTACGCGATCAAGGCTTTCGGCGATCTGCAGATATTCGCAAATGCGGAGTACGAGCATCGATTTAGCGGTGATTCGTATCACGCAAGCAGAAAGTATTCGGACAGATACGACGTCGAGGGGCTTGATTATTCTAGCGGCGTCTTTAACGGCGCGATCGGACTGAAATATAAGATCCTTCAAAGCGTCGCACTCAGCGCATCATACGAGCTAAGCGAGAGCAAAAATAGCCTGGCAAGAGCCGCTTTTGACGTGGAGTTTTGATTTTAATCGGACGCAGCCCAAGATAGGTAGCCTGAAGCACGACTGTAAATTCCTCTTTGCCGCAAAGCGAGAATTTTATAAAATTTGCGGCTAAATTTTACCCGGGCTTTGCCGCGAAATTTTAAAATTTCGGTCGTGGATTTGCTTGCATATTTTCTCGCTTTTAAATTTCATACACTATCGCTTTTATGCTACTTTCAATATAAAGAATAATGCGGATTTTGCAGTAGAATTTTGCACGTGTCTTTTAAAAGTGGTCTGAAATTTTAAAGATCTGTGTCTGCTTTAAATTCCGTGATTATTAAATTTTAAAATTCCATATGCAAAGAAATTTTAAAATTTTAAATCTGATTCGATAAAGAGATTTTGCTAGGCGGCGGGATTATAAAAATTCTAAAGCAATTACTCGTAAAATTTTATAAAATCCGGATTAATTAAAATCGCTAAGCCTAAGACGATGAGATAGAATTTTGCGGATCGCTCCGCAAAATTTAAGAGAGATTATTTTAGCTTGTCTAGTTCGATGATGTAAGGCACTGAGTTTACTCCCGCACTGAAGTATTTAGTAGCTAGGGCTTTTGCAGCGTTTAGCTCAGCAGCGCTTACGTCTTTGGCACCTGCTTTGTTATCTTCGGCGTAGTATTTTCTAAAAACCGCTATCTTTTGCTCGTCGGTTTTAGCATTTTTGATCTCTTTGTAGATGAGCGCGGATTTTGCGTGGCCGTCATCGCCGTGAACGGAGGTCATGACGATATCGACATTATTATTTTTTAGCGTATCTTCAATCCTTGCCATCTCTTTGCGGCAGAATGGGCACAAAGCGTCTGTTAGCATCAAAATCGTAGGCTTTTTGGGATCGTTTCCTAGCTTGATGATATTGTCTTTGCTCTCTGCTTTGAAGACCTTACTTAGCTGTCCTGCGATGCGGTCTTGTTTGATCTGCTCCTTATAGACTACGCGTTTTTTAGGATCGATGATATCGGTAAAGATCAGATCGCCTTGGGTGAAAATGATCTCCTCTTGCGACATATTGCCTTGAGAAATCTTTAAAACGACCGCTTCAACGCCCTTTGGCTCGCTAAGTGGGATGCGCTCGGCAACCTTTATTTCGATGCCTTGAGGCGCGCCGCCGTAGATGGATAGAATTTCGCTGTCGCTTAAAGCCGCGTTTAGGCTTGCTGCAAGCGCAACTGAAGTTAAAATAGCTTTTTTCATTTTTTTTCCTTTGCAAAAAATTCCGCGCATTGTAGTGCAAAATTTTAAATTTTTACTTTTTCAAATAGCGTTTATTGTCGGTCGTCGTGATATTTCCCATCTTATCAAGGTATTCTAGATAGCAGATGACGAATTTTCTGCTAAGTCCCAGCTCCTCTTTAGCGTTCGTGACGTTTACGAAGCCCTCTTTTTCGATGATCGCGTAGAGGCGCTTGATCGCCAGGGCCAAATTTTCAGCCTCGACGAAGAGATTGTGCGCGAGACGGACGACCTTTTTGGCGTATGTTAGCTTCTTTAGCGCGTCATCGCCGCTTTCGCGGTCGATCTCTAGCTCGTCGTAAATATTATACGGTGCAAGCGGCGCGATGCCGCCCTTTTTGATGAGATCAAAAATTTTACTCTCCAGGCTCTGCTTAAGCGCGTCAAAATCTACCCCAGATTTTACGTAAACTCCGCCCTTTTTGGAGACGATACCGCCCCGCTCAAGCTCGCTAAGCGCGCGCGCGGCAAGATCTTCGCTGGCCCACGAGAGCTTTAGGGCGATCGAAGCGGGCGAAAAGATCGCGTAGTCGTTTTTGGAGACGATAAATTTTATGAGGCTTTTTACGTCCTCGATCGCGCTTAGATCGTAAACGCATAAATTTGCTTCGTCAAAATACGTCCCTTCTATGCCGCGTGCGATCTTTACCGCTTCGTCGTATTCCATCCCGAAGCGCTGATACGCCGAAAATAGCCCGAATCCATGCTTGTGAAAGAGGCTTAAAATTTTAAACGCTTCGGTGAAATTTCGCTTCAAAAGCGCGGTGAGAAGCACGGCTTTGCTCTGCTTTTTTAGCGGCTCGACTACGGCGTTTAGCACGCGTCCGCCACCGATTACGCGCGAGTTTGCCAGGCAGACGAAGGGCTCGTCAAATTTCAAAAACATCGTTTTGTCAAATTTAAAGCTCACGAGCTTCTCGCCGCTTTCAAGTTCTTTTAAAATGAGCGCTTTTGCTGCGCTTTGCTTGCTTCCGACGCAAAACAGCACGTCTTGGTTGTGTGAAATTTCGCCGCTAAAGGTGCAGTCGGCTTCATTGAAGCCGCGAAAAAAGCCTTTTTTGGTTAAAATTTGCCCCTTCTCAAGCTCGCTCGTTTTGGCGTCAAGACTTAGCGCGACGCGGTTTGGAGCCTGCGCCAGCGGCGTGTCCTCGTCGTGTATCTGCACGCTTTTGACGTTAAAAATTTTACCCAGATCGCAGTTGTAAAGCTTCTCGCCTTTTGAAATCGCGCCGTTAATGAGGCTGCCCGTTACGATGGTGCCGAGCCCCTTAAGCGAAAAGACGCGGTCGATGTAGTAGTGCACCACGCCGCCTCCTTGGCGCTGCGCGGACTTGATATTAAAGAGATAGTTTTTCAGCTCGGCGATGCTCGCGGGATCTTTGATACTGATAAAAAAGGTGTTTAAAATTTGCAAATTTTTAAATTTGCAGATATATTCCTTGCACTGCGCCGCGACCTCCGCCTTGCGCGCGTCGTCGGCTAGATCGCACTTGCTGATACACAAGATCACGCTTTTTACCCCAAGCAGCGATAAAATTTGAATATGCTCTTTACTTTGCGGCATCAGCCCGTCGTCTGCGGCGACTACTAACATCGCAGCGTCGAAGGCATACGCGCCGCTAATCATCGTCTTTACTAGATTTTCGTGACCCGGCACGTCGATGAAAGCGACGTTGGTGCTCCCAGAGCGCAGATGCGAAAAGCTAAGATCGATCGTGATGCCACGTTCTTTTTCGCTCGGCATTCGGTCTCCCTCAAAGCCGTTTAGCGCCTTGATTAACGCGGTCTTTCCGTGATCGATATGGCCTGCGGTGCCGATGATTACGCTATTCATAAATTTCTCCGATCTTTTTTATTAAATCTTGTAAGTCGCTTTTTAAAATCGATCTGAAATCGAGCAAAAATTTATCCTGCTCGATCCGTCCGATTATGCCCGCAGCGCGAAATTTTGCCTGCGTGCTCTGCGGGTCTGCGCCGTCAAGTATCGCAAGCGCGACGCTAGGGTAGGAGGCGCTCGGCATCGTGCCGCCGCCTACAAAAGTGGTAGTAGGCATGATCTGAGATTTTACGCCGATGCGCGATCGCACTAACTCCGCTCGCTCACGCAGCTCGTCCAGGCTTAGATGGATCTGATCTATCGTCGTGATGAGGTGAAATTCTTTATTTATATACGCCTTGATCGTCTCGGCAAGCAGGCTTAGCGTGATCTTGTCCACGCGCAGCATTCGCAGCAGCTGGTTTTTACGCAGGCGCGCGATAAGCTCGTGATCTCCTAGGATGATGCCGCACTGCACGGAGCCGAAGAGCTTGTCGCCGCTAAAGCTAAGCAGCCGCACGCCGCTTTTTAAAAGCTCAAAAATGGATGGCTCGCTTTTGCCTAGCCCAAATCCCAGCTCGCTCGCGTAGCCGCTTCCAAGATCGTAATAATCGATAATCTCGTTAAAGCTTTCCGCTTTTTTCATGCTAAATTTTGTGGGGTAAATTTTAGAAATTTCGCTCTCGCCGCCCGTGCCGCCTTCATAAAAACACTCGCTATTTACGGACGGCTCGCCGCTTTTCAAATTTAAAGAATTTGCAGAAGCTGCCGCTAAGCTTAAACCATTCTGCGCGGAATTTAAAATTTCGCCGTCCGTGTCCGAAGAGCCGCGGCAAAGATCTGCTAAATTTTTAAAATTCGCCGCTCTGAGCGTTAAAAATTCCTCTTTTTTGCGCGTCGCTTTTCGCGCTAAAGCCGCCACCTCTGCAGCGCTTACGCTAGAGCTAAAGCCCGAAATTTTAAAATTTGAGCGGTGCACCTTCATCAAGATCGCCGTATTTTCATTGATCGCCTCTTCGTAATCGTCTAGCTTGGTTTTGTTCGTAGTGCCGATCTCTGTGAGCTTTGCGCCCGAGTTTGCCATCACTTCGCTTACCCGAAAGCTCCCGCCGATCTCTACTAGCTCGCCGCGGCTTACTACGACTTCGCGTCCGCGCGCGAAGGTATTTAGCACCAAAAATACCGCCGCAGCGTTGTTATTGACCACGAGCGCGTCCTGCGCGCCGAAGAGCTCGCTGCACAAAAGCGCTATGTAGTCGTATCTGTTGCCGCGCGCCCCCTCGGATAGGTCGTATTCTAAATTTGAATATGAGGTGATGATCTTTTGCGCGCGGGCTAAAATTTCGGTGCTGATGACGCTGCGGCCGAGATTTGTGTGCAGCACGACGCCGGTTGCGTTGATGAGCGGCTTAAGGCTTAGATTTTGAAATTTTTCGTAGCGCGATTTGATGCGCGCGATGATCTCGCTTTCGCTTGCGACTGCGATTCCTTGCAGCGCCTTCCTGCGTGCCTCTTCGATGAGCTCTTGCGCGATTTTGATGATTTGCGGGCGGAGGCAGTTTTGAAACTCCTGCGCGTTTGCGATTTTATCGATTTTTGGTAGTTTGATTCGTTGCATTGCGACCCCGATGCCTTAAAATTTAGGCGATTTTATCATTTAAAGCTTTGATTTTGCTTTATCTATAGAATTATTAATTTAAATTCGATTTACTTTAAGTGCAGAATTTAAAAGCTGTTTAGAAAATAAGAGTAAAACCCGCCTAATTATCAATTTAGGATAGATTATGAAAGAACATGGATTTTACGCCGCGGGGCTAAAGGATGTCGTCTTAAGCGACGATATCGAAATTTGCGGCGATGAAGAGGGGGCGAAAAATGAGGAATTTATCGTTGCCAATTCGCCGAAACTAAAAGCGCAAATTTATGCGCCCGAGATAAATTTTTATATAGAAAATTCCGCGGATGAGCCGCTGCAAATCGCTAAAAACGTAGATATTTTGTATCGTGCCAAAGATATTGCCTTCGACGGCGCGCTAGATAGCGACTATCAAAAGCCCGTCGGCAAAAACGTAATTCTCGCCTGTGATGAGCCGCGAGAGGAGCTTGTGGGGCTACTTAGGCAGTATGGATTTAAGGTGATCGCGTTAAGCAGGGCCGAGATTAAGTTCGTCTACGGCGAGATTGGCGATCTTGCGGTTACGATTTTAAGCGAGCGAGATGAGGTTGAGACCGAGGCGGATTTTTTCTTGATTAGCGGCGCGGCGCCCTATCAATTGCGACAAAGCGGCTGCTACGAGATCTCGGGGCTAAAAAACGATGAAATTTTAGAAATTTTAAATTCCAAAAGCCCAGTTTATCATTATAAGAATTCCACGATCTTCGATCCTGCGATCTGCCAATATCACGGCAGGCGAAATGAGCTGCGCGCGCCGTGCGTGGAGGTTTGCCCCACAGTGGCGATTTTGAAAAACGACGAAAAGCGCGAGCTAGTATTTTCGCACATCGACTGCGTCGGTTGCGGCGCGTGCGTGAGCGTCTGCCCTAGCGGTGCGCTGAAATTTGCCAAGCTGCCCCAAAGCGTATTTGGCGAGATCGCAAAGCTCTATGCAGGCAAAATTCCGCTTCTCATCGCAGAGAGCGAAATTGAGTCCGCACCCGCAGTGCAGCTTCCGTGCGGCGTTCTACCGTTTGGAATTTTCGGAAGCAAGCAAATAGATGAGGTAAATTTGCTAAGCGCTATGCAGGAAAGCGGCTCGAGTGTGATTGTTTACGGCGCAGACGTGGGCGAGGGCACGCGCGAGGCGGCGGAGCTCATCAATGGAATTTCGCGCGCGATCTACGGCAAGGACGCGGTATTTTTAGCGCGAAATTTAACCGAGCTGCAAGAGGCGCTAAAGTGGGCGCAAAGCTCTCGGCCCTGGGCGTTTAGCTTAAACGAACAGGGTCTTAGCAAGAAAGAAATTTTTTCCAAACGCGTAAGCGCAATGGTTGGCGAGGGCAGCTTCGGCGCCGTAAAAAGCGGAGAGTTGCTAAAATTTGGCAAAGTAAACATAAACGAAGCAAGCTGCACGCTATGCCTTAGCTGCGTGGGTGCCTGTAATACCGGCGCGCTGTATGCCGATAACAGCGACAATTCAATTAGGCTCAATGCCTCGCTTTGCACGACGTGCAACTACTGCGTGCTAAGCTGCGCCGAAAAGGATACGATCGAGCTTGAGCCTTGCGGTGTGGAGCTTGAGCCGGGATTTTTTAATTACAAAATGCTAGCCAAAGACGAACTTTTCAAATGTATTGAGTGCGGTAAGGAATTTGCGACGAGCAAAGCCGTGATGAAGATCGCGGATATGATGGGCGCGCATTTTGCAAACGAGCCTGAAAAGATGAAGACGCTTTTTTGCTGCGGCGATTGCAAAGCGAAAATAATGATAAAAAAGCAGATAGAAGATGCTAGAAAAGGGGCAATGTAATGGATGCGAATCTACTTCAAGCAAGAAGCTACTACTACGAATTTTTTGCAATTCCGTTTTTTTTCTATGAAACGGACGCGAAATTTAAGCGCTGGAAGGAGCAGCTGGAGTTTTTACGTAGCTCGCCCATCGTGCCTAGTGATGAGGCGGAATTTCAAAATTTGGCAAAATTCGATTTTGCAGCGTTTAAAAGCGAGCAAAATTCCGTGCTTTTTGATTTTTCATACGCCAATGTGCCGATGAGTGCGAGCTTCTACGACGAAGGACGCGACGACGGGCGTATGCGTGTCGCGGTAATTGACGTGCTAAAAAAGAGTAAATTTCGCCGTAATATGGAGCTTTGCAAAGAGTGCGAGGATTATGTGGGATTTATTTTTTACCTGCATTCAACTCTACTTCGCGACGCAGCCGCAAAACACAGCGCGGTTTTAAACGGACAAAATTCCGTGACAAACGAGCAAAATTCCACAAATAGCGCGAGCTTGACGGTGCAAGATGGAAAAAATTCTGCAGGTTCGCATGGCGGTAAAAATTTTACAGGCCCGCAGAATGGTAAAAATGCTGCGAACTCGCAATACGCTAAAAATTTCGTCGGCGCGCAAGACGGCGAAGCGCTGGCGCTAGAGCTTTTTACGAATGTCACCAATAGCTTTGTGGATGAGTTTAGCGAGCTTTTGTGCGGACATGTGCGGGCAAATTTTTTCAAATCCTTAGGTGCACTAATGAGAAGCTTTTTTGCGCTTGAGCGCTCGCTTTTAGCGCTTTCCGCTCCGCAAAAGAAAGATCGCAGTGTCGTTAAAGAAGCGATCAAAAAAGGCGGTTATCAAAATAAATTTACCAATCCGGAAGATATTTTTAATCTGGATTGATAAATAAAATTTTTAACGGAAATCTTAACGCAAAAGCAGAATTTCGGTTAAATTTTAAACTCGCAAGCTCGAGTTTTGCGAGTAGTTTTTTAGTTAGAACTTTATATTTTGAATTTTAAATAAAATTTAAAAAGTAACTTAAAATTTAATTTCCATCTCACTGCCTTTTCGTTATAATCCATTAGACTTAAATCCTGTAACAGGCGTTACTACAATAAAAGATTTAAAGCGATTTCTTCACAAAGGAAAACCATGGAGAACAAACGCAGAGATTTTCTTAGAAAATCTCTAAAAATCGGCGCGGTAGGCGCTGTGGGCATTGCCGCATCTCAGGCTCTAGCGAAAAGCGAGCAGGATTACGGCGATACCGTTCGTGGCAAATCGCCGAAAAAAGAGGTGCTTTACTGGGAGAGTGAAGCGTGGAAAAAATACTATAAAGTAGCTTACTAGGAGAATTTTCATGAGTGAGAATGCGATCGGAAGGAGATCGTTTTTGAAACTCGCCGCTTTAGGAGCGAGCAGCGTAGCTGCGTTTGGCGAAAATAATACGCTAAGAGCCGCTACTGAGCAAGAGATCAAAAACCCATTTCCAGGTTCCGTTATGAAGCGAACGATATGTTCGATCTGTTCCGTAGGCTGCGGTATCGAGGCTCAAGTAGATGAGAGCACCAATACCTGGATTCGCCAAGATATGGCAGTAGATCACCCGATCTCACAAGGCAGTCACTGCTGTAAAGGAATCGATCAAATCGATCTAACCAAATCTAAAATGCGTCTTAAATATCCGCTCAAAAAAGTTGGCGGCAAGTGGGAGCGCATCAGTTGGGAACAAGCCGTTGATGAAATCGGCGATAAAATGCTTCAAGTCCGCAAAGAAGACGGCCCTGATAGCGTAGTATTTCTGGGTTCGGCTAAATTTTGCAACGAGCAGGCATATTATTTTAGAAAATTTGCAGCCTTCTGGGGTACGAACAGCAACGACCACGTAGCCAGAATTTGACATAGCGCAACAGTCGCCGGTGTGGCGAATACTTGGGGTTATGGAGCTATGACAAATCACGTAGGCGATATGGCGAAAAATTCTAAAATGATCCTTTTCATAGGTGCGAATTCTGCGGTTGCAAATCCCGTGGGGGCTATGAAGCATGCTCTTCAAGCTCGCGATAGAAACGGCGCGAAAATCGTCGTCGTCGATCCAAATTTTACTAGAACTGCGGCTAAGGCCGATATGTATATTAGAATTCGTCCGGGGACCGATATAGCGTTTGTGTACGGAATGCTGCATCTAATCTTCAAAAACGGCTGGGAGGACAAAGAGCTAATAAAAACCAGAACCTACGCTGTAGATGAGATCAAGGCGGAAGCTGAGAAGTGGGATCCTAAAGAGGTAGCCAATGTCACCGGCTGCAAGGAAGAGGAACTGATAGAATTTACGAGAATGTTTGCTACCACAAAGCCCGCTACTTTATGCTGGGCGCTCGGTATCACGCAGCACTCGATCGGCAGCTCGAATACTAGAATTTTGGCTCTTTTGCAGCTCATACTAGGCAATATGGGCAAGCCGGGCGGTGGCTGCAACATCCTTAGAGGCCATGATAATGTTCAGGGCGCTACCGATATGTGCAATCTCTCCGATAGTTTGCCTGCGTATTACGGGCTAGCCGATAACGCTTGGAAGCACTTCTGCAAAGGTTGGGGCGTAGATTATGAGCAGTTTATTAAAAGATTTGCCGTCTCTACTAAGCAGCCGCACGAAAAGCAGGGTGAAAAAGTGCCTGGCACGAATTTTACCGAGTATTTTCACTACGATCCGAGCATCGAGCAAGATACGATAAATTGGCGCAACGAAAAGGGCTTTTCGCTATCTAAATGGTGGCAGGGCGTTTTGAAAAACGAGCCCGTTTTAAGTAGTGGCAATGTCCGCGTTCTTTGGGTGCAAGGCACAGGAATTACTTCTATGGCTCACGTTCGCGAGACTCAAGAAGCGCTAGGCAAGATCGATATGCTAGTCGTTGCCGAGCCGTTCTTAAACGAAGTAGCGATCCTAAACGATAGACCAGACGGAATTTACGTCTTGCCGGTAGCTACGCAGTTTGAGAGCGAAGGTCATCTAAGTGCTACAAACCGTAGCGGTCAGTGGAGAACTCAGATCGTTAAGCCTCTATTTGAGAGCAAAGAGGATCAAGAAGTAATGTTTTTATTCGCAAAAAAATTCGGCTTTTACGACGAATATGTTCGCGGCATGAAGATGGGCATCGTTGACGGCGAGCTTAAGCAGGTTAAGGACGATTTCGTTTGGCCTGACGACGCTACTGATGAAATTGCACGCAATACTCAAAGTATTGGTAATAACGGACGCACCGCAGCTAGATTTCGCAGACAGCAGAAGAACTGGCATCTATTTGATCCCGATACTTTGCGCGGCATAGGCGGCGAGGTCGAGGGCGAATACTACGGTCTTCCGTGGCCTTGCTGGGATGAAAAACACCCGGGCACGCCGATCCTTTACGACGTAACTAAGCCTTATGCAGATGGGGGCATGGGCTTTAGAAACCGCTTCGGCTTAGAACACGACGGCGTTTCGCAGCTAGCCGATGAGAGTATTACCCTTCCTGGATCAAAAATTCAAGGCGGACACGCAGAGATTACGAAAGCAAATATCGAACAGGTTTTGGGCATTACGCTAAGCGAGGATGAAAAAGTCAAGATGGGACCTACGTGGAGTACCGATTATAGTGGAATTATCGCTAAAAAATGTCGCGAGTTTGGAATTTGTCCTTGCGGAAACGCAAGAGCCAGAGCTAAGGTTTGGCAGTTTGCGGATCAAATTCCAAAGCACCGCGAGCCGATCCACTCGCCTAGATGGGATTTAGTGGAGAAATATCCGACCTTTGCGGATCAAAAACGAAATTTCCGCGTATTTACTAGATTTATCTCCGAGCAGAAAAAGCAGGATTGGAGCAAGGACTTCCCTACTATCGTAAGCTCGCTAAGGCTTGTAAATTTAAGCGGTGCGGGCATGATAGAGCGCACGAGCAAGTATCTTTCGGCGATTACTCCGGAGATGTTTGCGCACGTAAATCCTAAGCTTGCCGCTGATAAAGGTATCAAAGATGGCGAGATGATGTGGATTCATTCACCGCAAGGCACGAAGATCAAAGTCAAGTGCATCTATTCGCACGCCGTTACGCCCGATCGTATTGTTATGCCGTATAACTTCGCGGGAATTTTCCAGGGCGAGGATCTAAGCGAGCGCTATCCTGAGGGCACTAAGCCATATATCAGAGGCGAGAGCTCAAATACGATTACCAACTACGGCTTTGACATAAATACGCAAATTTCGGAATTTAACGCCGGTCTTTGCAGACTAGAAAGAGCATAAGGAGATAAAATGCCGGCAAGATTAAAATTTTACGTCGATGTCGAGCGTTGCATCGCTTGCTATGGTTGCCAGGTAGCCTGCAGCTCGGCGCACGAGGTTCCCGTGCAGATCAATAGGCGCAAGGTTATTACTTTAAACGAGGGCATAGAGGGGCAGGAGGTTTCAAGCTCTATCGCTTGCCAACACTGCACCGACGCGCCTTGTGCGCAGGTTTGCCCGGTTCAATGCTTCTATATCAGAACCGACGGCGTCGTTTTACACGATAAAGATAAATGTATCGGCTGCGGATACTGCCTCTACGCGTGTCCGTTCGGCGCTCCGCAATTCCCTAGAGAGGGAGCTTTCGGTATCAAAGGCGCGATGGACAAGTGTACTATGTGCGCGGGTGGACCGGAGCCTACGTTTTCGCACGAAGAGCTACATAAATACGGCCAAAACCGCATCGCAGAGGGCAAGGTTCCGATTTGTGCGGCGATCTGTTGCACGAACGCTCTAATCGTGGGCGACGCGAGCAGAGTTTCGGATGTTTATCGCAAGCGCGTACTTACGCGCGGCGTGAGCCTATAAGATTGTGGAATTTTAAACGCCTACGATTTAAAATTCCGCCTCTTTTACAGAAATTTCAACCGAGCGACGGCTTTAAATTTGGCGGTCGCTCGGCGTGAAATTTTATTTGAAAATTCCGCTCTTATCTATTTGCTGCTAGATTATTTCAAAAAAATCGCTTCTTGCTGACATTAAAATTTTAAATTTATGCTACAATCACTCAAATTTAGGATTTGAAATCTTAAGCGAAAGGATCCGTCTTGAAAAATAAAATTTCACTTTTTTTGGTCATTTCGGCGTTTTTGATTTTTACGGGTTGCTCTAAAAACGTTCCCGTAAATAGCGGTATCGTGCGCACTTCCGAGCCGCTTCACATTATGGAATTTCCGCAAGATAAACTCATAAGCGTAAATTTCACCAATACCTCTACGACGGATTCAAATTTAACCCAAGTAGTGATCCAGCATCTGCGTGCGGACGGATTTAAGGTCGTAAATAAAAGTGCGGCGAACGTCCAAATCGGCGGCAATCTCAACTACTTCCGCAAAGCGGATTTTTCGCGCAGATCGTGGGATAATCCGAGATTTAGCTTCGGTATGGGCTTCGGCAGGTATTATAGATATACGGGCGTCGGCGTAGGCTGGGGGATGCCGTTCGGTTATGATCCTTGGGACGACGACGATTATTACAGAGACTACTTCTACGACTCGCAGATTAGCCTCTACATAAGCGTTAAAAACAAGGGCGCGTGGAAGGACTACGTAACGAACCTCAACTACCAAAGCATCAAAAATCCGGGTTCTAAAGACTCGGTAATGGATGCGCTAAATTTTAAAATTTACGAATATATAAGACAGATGATTAAGCAGGGAAGATGATAGTAAAAGAGAATAAAAAGCCCGTAGCGATGACGCTGGCGGGATCGACGATTTTGGCGCTTGCTAGCGGATATTGCTACCACGCGGGCTTTGGCGGCGCGGCGCTTTTTGCTTCCGTAGTAGCGGCATTTTGCGCGTTTTTTTGCGCGCTTAGACTCGGCGCTAAAAATTATTTGCAGATCGGCGAGGATGCTTTTACGATCGTGCGCGGCGCAAATTCCGAGAGCTTTGAATACAAAGATATCGCAAATTTAGGCACAAAAACCTTCGTCGCGGGCAGAAACAAAACGGAGCTTTTAAATTTTGTATTCAAAAAAACACCGCAGGCGCAGGATCGCTTTAATTTTTTGCGATTTTACAGCGACACAGAGGCCACGCTGCCGTGCTCTTTTGAAATTTCGATCTACGAGCTGAGCAAAATTTTGCGCGAAAAAGCGGGTCTTTCGCAAAGCTCTGAGGAAGAGCAAGCTGCTCCGAAGACTCGCAAGCTCGCTAAGGGCTTTAAAAAAAGCGCGAGTAGCGCCAAAAATTTTAAAGCTAAAAACTTTCGCGATGAAAATTCCGCTTCGCAAAATTTCGATGCGCAAAGTTTCTGCGGCGCACAAAATTCCGGTAAAAATTCGGGCGCCGAAAATTCCCGCTCTATGCAGGATTCCGCCATGCAAAATTCTAGCGGCGCCGCTGATTTAAACAGAGCGCAGAATTTAGAGGGCGCTTCAAATTTAAACGAACAAAGCTCCGCCGCGCCGAATAATGCCGCTTCCTCAAATAGCGCCGTCGCAGGCGAAAATTTCATAAGCGCCGAGAATTCCGCGCCTAAAATTCCCGCGGGCGATAATGAGCCTGACGCTGCGCCCGAAAGTGTGGCGGCAGACGGCTCTGATACCGCCGATACGGCGATGCAAAGCTCCGCCTGCGAAAGTAAAAATAAGTAGAGGCGCGGCCTTGAACTCCTTGCCGATCGGAATTTTCTTGCAAGGAGCTGCGCTGATGCTATCGCTCATCGTTGCTATCGGCGCGCAAAATATCTTCGTCATCTCCCAAGGTCTTGCGAAAAACCACGTCGCGGCAGTTTGCATGGTCTGCGCGCTAAGCGATGCCGTGTTTACGGGCATAGGGATATTTTTAATCGGCGGCGCTCTTAAGCAAGGCTCGCTTTTTACCCAAATTTTAGGCATAGGCGGGGTTATATTTCTGCTCTGCTACGCGCTAAGCTCGTTTTTTAGCGCCTATAAGGGCTCGCATTTTGCCAAGATTCAAAACTCGGCAAATAGTCCGCTAGCGCCCGTCGTAGCCAAAGCCCTTGCGGTGACGCTTCTAAATCCGCACGTGTATTTAGACACCGTTGTGGTTGTGGGCTCGCTCGGCGCTACGATTGCGGATCCGCAAAAGCCGTGGTTTTACGCGGGAGTTATGTTTGTATCGTTTGCATGGTTTTTCGGCTTAGGATATGGCTCAGGGGTGCTTTCGAAGCTTTTTGCAAGCAGCAGAGCATGGCGCATAATCGACGCGCTCGTGGGAGTTTTGATGCTGTATATGGCGTATCTGATCGCGAAGTTTGTCTTTAAAATTTAAAATTTCACGCTAAAATTCTGCATTCTTGATAAAGGATCTATGATGAAAATTGAAATTGAAAGCGGGCTCGAACTAAAAGAGGCCTTGTGGCGCGTAGAGAAAGCTCTGCGACTAGTGACCGACAAGGACGGCAAAATCACATCGAGCGCGACGCTTTACGTGGGCAAACATTCGCTTTTAAATTTACTCGATACCAACCAGATCGAAAATATCCAAAACGCCTATGCGCGCGCTAGGACGGAATTTCGCGCGGAGATGCTGGGCGTGCTGGAAGGCTTTTTATCCCAAGAGGACGCCGAGAAAGATCCGGAATACGCGCTATTTAATCAGCTCTACCAAATGGCGATGACTGCGGGCAGAAAGAGCGATATCTTTATCCATGTCCAAGGCATCAGCGAAAACGAGGTCGTGCTGCGCGTGTATCAGCGCTTCGAGCTGGAGAGTGGCGAGACAATCTATTACGCAGGCGGTGAGTTTAGCTACAATCTGGATGAAAATTTTGGCAAAATCTATCGCTACGAAATTTGATTTTAGCGCTGCGGCGCGAGATCGGTGCCGCCTTGATCGTAATATCGCACTACGCTTCTTTGTCACAGCGCGTAAATTTAGACGCTCAAAACACAGTGCGAGTTTAAATTTAGACAAACTTTCTGCAACGATAAAATTCCGCTCGGTTAAAATTATCGCGATTTCAAATTTAAAGCTGTGTGTAAATTTTTATCCTTCGATACTCAAATTTTACCCTACTGCCCGCCAGCGTTCGAGTTCGCCTTGTTTTACGTTCATCAAAATTTTAAATCGAGCTTGCATAAATTTTGCTCTTTAGGCACACAAATTTTGTCGGATCGCACTTTTACGCAAAAGAAAAGATAATTAAACGAAGCCGAATTTAACCAAGGCGCGTATATAGGAGGGTGGGCTCAAAGATGATACGCTAGGTGGAGGTTTGCTGCCATTGCTTACTTTAAAAATTTTAAGGATTAATACGTGCAAAATGTAAAAACAAAGAAGTGAAAACGCAATGCTAAGCAGGAAAGCTTAGGATAATAAGAGCGCTAATGGGATTAGCGATAATGATCGCTGGAGTCGCGTTTAGCAGCTGGTGGGGGCTGGTCAGACTCGTGCCCTTTATCGTGGGCGTCACGGGATTTTGCCCGGCTTGTTACTTTTTAAACCGCTGTTCGATAAAGCGCTAAATTTAGCAGCGGTATGCGGTTTTACCGTGCGCCGAGAAAATAAGCGCGATAAATTTTAGCGGCGAAGCGAGGGGCTTTAAATTTTAAATTCTCCACGCTTTGCCGCGGAGTGTTAAATTTAAACTAGCCCTTTAAAGCTTAAAATTTTATCGCGCGATGCAAGGCGGTAAATTTAATCTCGTGCCGCCGTCAATTGGCATGTTGCTATCTGCGTAAAATTTTAGTGCTTGCCGCTTTCGGCGCTCTTGCTAGATAGGGCTTGCGCTCCGCGCCAGCCATAGCCAACTTTATGATTAATCGCACCCTGCCTCTTAAAATTCATCTTAAATTTGCTAAAATTGCAACAAAATTTAAAATTTAAAGGAGCTTAAATGTCAAATATCTTAATCATAGGCGCGGGCGGCGTGAGCCAAGTCGCGACCGTAAAATGCGCGATGAACGCGGACATTTTTAGCAAGATCACCCTTGCAAGCCGCACCAAAAGCAAGTGCGACGCGATCGCTAAATTTATAAAAGACCGCCTAGGCGTCGATATCGACACCACCCAGATCGACGCGGACGATACCGATGCCGTGGTCGCGCTCATCAAAAAAACGGGCGCCGATTTGCTTTTAAATGTCGCGCTGCCCTATCAAGACCTAACTCTCATGGACGCATGCTCTCGCGCCGGCATCCCATACATCGACACCGCAAACTACGAGCACCCTGACACCGCCAAATTTGAATACAAGCTACAGTGGGCAAAGGACGGCGAGTTTAAAGCCGCAAACACGATGGCACTGCTAGGAAGCGGCTTTGATCCGGGCGTGACGAACGTATTTTGCGCCTACGCGCAGCAAAATCTCTTTGACGAGATC
>CAUQZM010000022.1:0-26566 GCA_963522765.1 uncultured Campylobacter sp.
CGCGGCACAGAGAAATAGAAATATTTTTTTCACCGTTTTTCCTTTTAAAATTTTTGATTTCGCAAGTATATCAAAAGAAATTTTAAAATAGATTTATCTTCGCTAGACGCCTATTTGGCCGCTAAATTTTAAAATTTAGCAGCAGTGATTTTAGATCGTGTGGAGCAAAATTCGGGCTTTAAAATTTAAAGGGCTCGATGCGATGCGTGCAATCGGCTAGGTTGCGCGCGCAAAATCTAGGATTTGAAATTTAAAGAGCGAAATTTAAATGGATGAAATTTTATGGACTGCGCGACAAACTCTACATTTAAAAGCAAAATTTAAAAGAGGCGGGCGGTATGAGATGGGGCTCAAAACCGCTCGCCAAGGAGTTGTATGAAACACTAGGCAAGATGCCACAGCCGTCTGAAAACCGATTAAAATTTATATCTGATGTTTGAGAAAAAGACGCGACCTTCCTCTGGATAACCCTCTCTATACTCATAGTTTTTGTCGAATAGATTCGATATGCCCGCTTCAAAGCTTAAAGTCTCAGTCGGTTTGTAGGTAAATTTGATGTTTGTTGTGCCAAAGCCTGCAAGCCTAGTAACTTTTTCTGAGTTAGAATAGCGATTAGACATCATGTACTGAGATAGATAGATACTAAATTTAGGCAAGAATTTATAGTCCACATAAGCAAATGCTTTGTGTTTTGGTATATCAAATACTAAAGAATCATCAGTATTTTTATACTTAGCACTTAAATAAGTATAATTGCCACCTAGCTCTAAATCTTTAGTAGCGAAATATGCAGCACCTAGCTCAAAGCCTTTATATTCAGACTTGCCTATATTAACGCTTTTTCTAAGTTCTGTTTTTTTTCTGCCAACCCCTGTATAAAGACCAGTATTGATATCGCCTATGGCATCTTTTATCTTTGAGTAAAAGAGCGCCGTCTCAAGTCTAAATGTCTCGCCAAAATTTCTTTGATAGCCGATCTCGTAGTGATTCGCTATCTCAGGTTTTAAATTTGGATTTGAGATATATCTGTTAAATCTTGTACTATACCTTTCCTTCATAGATGGAAAATATGTCTTTTTAGCGTAACTTAGGCTTAATTCATCATTGCCATCAAAGCTATGTTTGATCGCAGCTTGGTAGTTAAAAGCATGCTCTTTACTTGCGTCATAGCTTACCATTTCAGATTTTGTATTATTAGTTCCTGGTATAGGAAGTGTTGCCCAAGCTCTTGCACTTATAGGTTTTCTAACATCGTAGCTAATACCTGTAATAAATTTTGTCATATCACTAAAGTTATATGTATTTTCAAGACCAAAAGAGTATATTTTATCTTTCATGTCCTCTCCAGGCTCGTGATATTTAGCACCTTTATGCTGGTCATGCTTATAGCTTGTGGCAAATTTTAGAGTATCCTTGTCACCAAGGTCTCCGCCAATTTCTACACCAAAACCATAAGATTTATCTTTGTATCTGCTTTTGTGATTTGGAGAAAGTTTGCCATTCTTATCTTTCTCCCAAATAGTTTTTTCTTTATTGCCGTAGCTATAAAGCTCATTTTCAAAGGTGTCATTAAAAATTTTTGTATTTACGTATAGTGGTCCAAAATCAGTATGAGACAAGAAGTAAAGGCTCTCTCTATCCCATCTTGGCCAATCCCAGTATCTACTTGCTTGCTGCCATGATGCATATCTACCGGTATAAAAAGGCTGCTCTTTCTCACCTTTTTGATTTACGTACGCTACCGCGTATTCGTCGGTCTCGTTTGGCGTAAAGCCGAATTTTATATTAAATTTCTTATCGCGTTGTACGGAGTTTTCGCGTCTGCCGCCGTCTTCATTTCCGTTGGCGTCGCCTTTAAATTTGCGCGACATCTGCTGCCCCATATCCTCCATGAAGCTACCGCCCGCCTGCACGTAAAACAGCTCCTGCCTGCTGCCGATATTAAAATCTACGTTGTTGCCGTAGGTCTTGCCACTTCTGCCCGTCTCAAAGCCGTAGCCTAAATTTCCTTCAAGCTCCTTGCTAGGTTTTTTGGTAATTAAATTTATCGCGCCGCCCATGGTGTTTGGTCCGTAGAGCACTGAGCTTGAGCCCTTTGAGATATCGATCCTGCTTAGATCGAACGTGGTAAATCTGCTGTAATCTGCATTGCCGTCGTAAGGCACGTAAACCGGAATACCGTCGATGAAAAGCGGTACCCTGCGCGAATCAAAGCCGCGAACGTAGAAATTTTGCTCGGCGCGCGGACCTTTTTTATCCACGTAAATACCTGGCGTTGAGTAGGCGACCTGCGAAAGGCGCTTTATCTCATCTTTTTGCATCTGTTGTTCATCGACGGTTACGACGTTTGTATCGCTTTTTTGCACGCCGCCTACATTTTTTACGACTTCGATCTGTCCGAGCGTAAAGACTTCACCGTGAAGCGCTATAGCAGCACAGAAAGCGATTAAGCCGATCTTTTTCATCCTAACTCCTTAAAATAAAATTTTTATTATATATTGTATAAAATACCATTCTATGGAATAAATTTTATTAAAATATTTGAATATAATTTTATTTTATAAATATTTAAAATTTACTTAAATATTAAGGCTTTTAAAATGAAATTTAAATTTCTACTTTGCATCGACGACACGGACGAGCTCGGCGGCGAGATTTCTACGGGACTGCTTGTCGAAGAGATCGCTGCGTTTACGGGCTCGTTCGCGCCCGTTTCATTCGTCACGCGCCATCAGCTTTTGCTAGATCCTCGCATCAACTACACCTCGCACAATAGCTGCATGTGCTTTGAAGCCTGGCTTACAAAGGAGCAAAAGCAGAGCGTGCTAAATTTTGCCATTGAACTGCTAGAACGCAAAAGCGCGCCGAGTGCGGAGCCCGGCATTGCGGTGGCCTTTGAAAAAGATATTGTAAATGCGCAAGAACTGATAAGCTTTGGTAGAAGCGCGAAAGAGATATTTTTAAGCATAGAGCAAGCATTTGAGAAGGCGCGAGAGCAAGACGTATTTTTAAAAGAGCTAAAAAGCGGCGCTCGCGGCGTCATCGGCGCACTTGCGGGTATAGGGCTTAGACTTAGCGGAAACGACGGCAAGATCAGAGGTAAATTTGAGCTAAAGGAGCGGAGCCTAAGCGTGCGCGAGCTTTTGGGATTAAATTTTATCGAGGCGGTAACGGATGAAAATTTTAAACCTCTCTCGCCTGATGATCGAGTAAATTTAATCGGCACGCTAAAGCCGGTGTTTTTGGATTTTAAGGCGACCCTGATCGTCAAAAAAGAAGCGGTCGGCGGATTTAGAAATTTGAACGTAAAAGAGCTTCGGGGTTTTTGATGCGCTCAAGCTTTAACGAAAAAGGCGAGTTTAGATTCGGCAAATTTAACTACGAAAAAGCGCGCGAAACCGCCGAGGGCTGCGCGAAATTTAAGCTAGATAACGATGAAGAGGAGATGGCGTGCGGCGGCGAGATTAGCTGCTACGACTGTGCTTTTAGGCGCTGGAGCCCAGAGAGCTTTACCTGCGCGATGCTTGCCTGTGCGATAGAAAAATAGGCGAAATTTTAAAATTTAAAACAGGCCGCAGCGGGCAAATTTAAAGCTATTCGATTTTGAATTTGCGGCTTAAAAAGCGCGAGCCTGCAAAGTAGATATAAAAACGCAAGATACAAGGCGGCGGACGCGAATACGATCTCCAAAATATCGCGCTTCTATATTCGGTATTAAACGGGCGAGTAAATTTACGAGGATTAAAATTTTAAAGAGCAGGGCTGCTCTGCGCGCTTTCAACGCGGGTGTGAGCGCAGATCGGACATATCGGAGTGTGCTTGTTTGCAAAAGTATAAAGAATCGCGCCTCGCCTTTTATCGGCGCGCCGCCAAATACCGTTTCTGAAAACATTGCATCGCTCGCCGAGCTGCGTCGTCTGCGCTGCCGCTTTGAAATTTTGTAGCACCGAAGCGGGTTAAATTTTACACTGCTTGACGGGCTTTGCTTCATCTGCCATCGGCGCCGCAACTGCATCTCGTTCGCCGTTACTTTAAATTTACAGCGGCGAAGCGGGTTAAATTTCACAACCTCGGCGCTATGCTGAATTTTATCGATCGGACTTGTGCCGCGCTATGTCGCTTTAAAATTTGGCGCCGTCATACAGTTTAAAATTTTATGCCGCTAAGGCGTTTTAAATTTTATACCGTCGAAACGCACCAAAATTTTATGATTTAGACGCTGCACCAAATTTCACGCTCAAGATTTATCGGTCAAGTCGTGCCGCTTTAAAATTTCCCGTCGCGACACAGCATCTGCTACACAAATTTCCGCCGCCGCACCCGCCTTGTCGCCCGCTAGCACACCGCTTTTAAGCCTCTTGTGCCGCGCCGTCCATTAGCGAGCTATTGCATAAAATTCTATGCTGCCGTGCTCGCCTCTTAAAATTTCCGCGCGCCCTCTATTGGCGCGTCGCTTTAAATTTTAACTACGTTATGCCCTTGTGCATCAAAATTTTATATCGCGACATGCGGCCGAGCTTGCCGATGGGGCTTACGCGCGACCGAGTATCGTCATGTACCGAGCGTATCGATAGAATTGCGTAGGGCTGCCGCACGATCATCGCAGGGTGCCGAACCTGCGGATAGGAGGTTGCGTAGGGCCGTGTGCGACCGATTATCGCGCCGCATAAATTATGCCGCAAAATTTCATTGAAGATTGGAATTTAACATCACGCTAGCTTTATCGCGCCAAATTTCATAGTTGAGGCAAGCGCCCGATTTCGCCTGCACGACAAATCAAGCGCGCCGCCTAATAAAAGCAGTATAAAATTTGCTCGCGCGATAAGGCCCTTCCTTCGGGGGCTAGGCGTATAAAATTCTACCCAGGCGGATCATGTTCGAGCCGCATTTGATCGCGAGCTCAAAATCATCGCTCATCCCCATCGAGCAGATCTGCGCGCCGTGCGGTACGAGCGCATCAAAGATCTCGCGCGTCGCCTCGAAGCTTTGCGCGATCTGCGCGAGCTCGCTCACGTGCGCGCCGATGCTCATCACGCCGATTAAATTTAGATTTTTGCACTCCTGTTTGATGCGCAAAAACTCCTCCACCGCGCGGTTTTTATCTAGCCCCGTTTTGGAGTTCTCGCCCGCGGCGTTGATCTCCAGCAGCGTATCTAGCGGATAATTCAGCCGCTTATTTACGGCAAGCGCGAGCTCGCAACTGTTACAGCTCTGCCACAGCGTCGGGCGTAGAGCGATGAGTTGATTGATTTTGTTGCTTTGCAGCGTGCCGATGAAGTGCCACTTTAGCGGCAGTTCGCGCAGTAGCTCGCTTTTGCGCTTCAGCTCCTGCACTCTGTTTTCGCCAAACGCGATCTGTCCTTGCGAATACAGCTCGCGCACCTCATCCGTGCCTACGTTTTTGCTCACCGCGACTAGCTGCACGTCGCCTGCGCCTGCTTTCGCAGCTTCAATGCGCTTTAAAATTTCATCCAGTCTCATTTGTAAAATCCCAAAATTCTAGCAAAATCATTCAGCACCGTAAATATCATCAAAAGCGCCAAAATCCCCATACCTACGTAGCTGGCACTCACGAATACCCGCTTTGGCACCGGGCGGCGGAAGATGAGCTCAAAGAGATTAAACGCGATGTGTCCACCGTCGAGCGCGGGGATCGGAAAGAGGTTGATAAGCCCTAAATTTACCGATATGAGCGCCACGAGCGCTAGCAAGACCGCCGCGCCGTAATCGACCGCCTTTGAGGTGATGTCCGTAATAGCGACGATGCCGCCCATCTCCTTGGGCGAAACGACGCCGCTGGCAAGCTTTTCTAGACCTACCAAGATGAGCTTTGATGCCTCCACCGTCTGATCCCATGCGAAGCTAAGCGAGCTCGCGCCCTTGTGATACAGCGTCACGGTCGCGTTGTAATCGGGCGAAATGCCGATGAGCGGCACTCTGATACTCTCGCGCCAGATGGTTTTTTTCTCGCCGAGCTTTGGCGTGAGCTGCAGGCTCAGCCGCTCGCCGCCGCGTAAAATTTCCAAGCTTAGGGGTGCTGCGGTTACCTGCTTTGAGATGTCGTCCCACTCGCGGATCTGCTTGCCGTCGATCGATAAAATTTCATCGTTTAGCATTAGCCCTGCACTTGCAGCGGCGGAATTTGGCGAAATTTTGCCGACCTTCGGCGCTAGCTTTTCGACGCCGATGTAGCCCAGCGCGATGTAGATCAAAAATGCAAGCAGCAGGTTAAAAAACGGCCCCGCAAAAAGTATGATTATGCGCGCGATCGGGCCTTTAGAGTTGTAGCTATCGGGGTCTGTGCTTACTGCGGCGGGATCCAAATCCTCCTGCCCCTTAAGGCTCACGTAACCTCCCAGAGGTATCGCGCTGATGGCGTACTGCGTAGCGCCGATACGCTTAGTAAAGACCTTCTCTCCAAAGCCCACGCTAAAGACGTTCACCCCCACGCCCAGCGCCCGCGCCGCCAAAAAATGCCCCAGCTCGTGGAAAAAGATGAGGAAGCTGATCGCCAGCACCGTGACCATAAAATTTATCGAGTAAAAATAAAATCCGACCGCCAGGATCGCCAGCGTTAAAATTATGCTTTTCAAATTTCAGACCTTTGTAAAAAATGGGCTAAGCTTACTATTATTTTGCAAATTTTAAGCTTAGATCGCTTTTTGGGCTTAGCTCGCTTTTTTAAACTTGGTTAGTTTTGAGCTTAGCCCGCCGCCGTTTCGGGCTATAAATTTAGCTAAATTAAGGGCGCGCAGGCGGATGGAGGACGCGCGGAATTTAAAATTTTAAAAGCGAAATTTTACCGCGAGATTTTGCGGAGTAGATTATAAAATTTCGCCGCACGAGGCTTTGTGTTTTGAACTGCCGCTATGCTTTAAAATTTCATTATGTCTTGGCTAGTCGTCATACTCTGAAATTTTGTCGCTCTTTGAAATTCCATTATGTTTTAAAATACTGCTGCGCCGCCCTGAAATTTTGTGTGGCAGCTAGACGGAATTTTACGCCATAGAATTTTATGCAGCGGCTAGACGAAATTTTACATCGTGAAAATTTTACGCAGCGATTAGACGGAATTCTGCGCCGTAAAAATTTTGCGCAGCGGATTTTATCTTTCAAATTTTATAGGCTTAGCGCACTGCTGTGCGCGTACAGATTAAACATTTATAAAATTTTATCTCACAATTTATAGCGCGAAATTTTAAAATTTTACGCTTGTCGGTATGAGAGAAATTTCACGCTGAAATTATATTGCTAAGACCCACTTAAGCGCGGGTTCTAACGCTTTACGATGAGGTTTTGTAGCTTCACAATCCATTGTTTTAGTTTGGATAAAAATTTTGATTTAACTTCGAATGATTGCGAGATCAAGCTTAGTTTCAATTTTTCATCTATTAAATTTGGACTAAAGCCCTCTAAGCCGCTTTCACAAGTGGATCTAAACATTTGGCGTATTAGTCGTTTTATTTTGCCTTGCGTTGGCGCGCTGCCACGATCGCCTAAAATTTCTATTTTATTTATCTTATAGCTGATTTCATTTACTTCATCTATGGTTTTGTTGGAAATTTGCTTTAGCACTATATTTGCGTGGTATTCGTAATAACCGTGATTGTAATGGGTAAGCGTAAAAAGATCATTGTTACCGTCCGAACCCACTTTTATAAGAAAAATCTCATTTAACTCCTTTGAGATACACCACAGACCATCTATCTCATCTCGGCTTAAGCTAGCTAGGCCGTGTTGATTTCTAAATGGATTTATGATTTGCTCTAGGTTATCCTCAAAGCGGTATCCGTCAATTAAAAATCCACCTACATAATCAATGTTGTAATCCAGGGCGTCTATTAGCAAAACATTTTCATTTTCGGCGTTAAGGGCATCTTGTAAAATTTTAAAAATATCGCTTTTGCTGAGCTTGCCGCTACTTCTCGGCTCTAGCGCATAAATTTTATGGATACGTCGCTTCTGCCCGTTTATCATCCTAAAATCGCCGAACCAAGCACCGTAAGTAATGACTGCATCAAACATTTTGCCTTGATAATACAATCTGTAAGCGTTAAAATCTAAATCACAATGATCCCAAAAGCCGCTAAATGTACCGTAGCCCATTAACCAAGCGTCAAGCTCTCTGTCTATTCGCCAAGCGGGTGTGAAGTATAATAGACTACAGCGAAATGGGAGCAATCCTTTGTCGATTTTATCTTCAACATTGGCTTTAACTTCGTCGAAAATATGCTTTCTTGTATTTTTCTCGCTGATTTTATCTTCAAATACGAAAGCCATATCTAGCCTAAAATTTAGCCTTTTTTCGTGGCCTTAGCATACGCTGCGACGTATTCAAAGCCCGAATATAGCGTCAGTGCAACTGCGATCCAAAGTAGAGCGTTTGCATAGGGCCACTGCATCGTTAGCCAGCCGATAGCGATCATCTGAAAGACCGTTTTTACCTTGCCCGCCATCGACGCGGCGACCTCTACGCCGTCGCCCGCCATAGCAACTCGAAGGCCAGTGATAAAAAACTCGCGGATTAGGATCAGATAGATCGCCCACGGGCTAGCGCGTCCGATAAACATAAGCCCCAAAAAGCCCGCAAGCGTCAGCATCTTATCGGCAAGCGGATCGATGATGGCGCCAAGTCTCGTTTTTTGGTTCCAAGAGCGCGCGATGTATCCGTCGAAAAAGTCCGTGACGGAGGCGATTACAAAGACGAGCGCGGCAAAATAATCGATCCAGCTGACGTGCACCGAGCCCACCATGCCGCCGTTCGCATGACCGGCTAGTAAGATTAGCCAGAAAAACAGCGGCGCCAGCGCAACGCGAAAGCTCGCTAAAATATTGGGTAAATTTAGCATTATTTAAAGGTCGTTCCGCCGTCGACGATGAAGGTGTGCCCCGTCACCCAGCTAGCCTTGCTCGAGCATAGAAATAAACATGCTCCCGCCAAATCCTGCGGCTGCCCCATGCGTCCTAGCGGGCTAAGCTCGGCGGTCTTGTCGCGCACCTCTTCGTAGTTCGTAAAGGCCCTAAGCGCGTCCGTCTCGATCGGGCCGCCGCTTACTACGTTTACGCGGATGTTTTTCTCCCCAAGCTCGGTCGCGGCGTAGCGCGCCATCGCTTCGACAGCGGCTTTTGCCGTGCCGTGACCCGCGTAGTTTTCGATATAGACTAAATTTCCAGTGGAGCTAAGCGATATGATCGAGCCGCCGCCTACCGCCACCATGCGTTTTGCGGCTTCTTGTGCGCCCACGACGAAGGCATTTACGGTCGCCGTAAAGATATTATTGATACCGCGCGGCTTTAGCCTCATAAATTTAGTGTATCCTCCCGCGACTGCGCGACCCGAGATGATGGCGTTTGAGATGAAAAAATCCACTCGCGCAAAATCCTCGTCGATCTTGGTAAAGAGCTCCTTGTAGGTCTCTGGCTCTAAGATATTTAGCGCATAAGCGCGCGCCTTGATGCCGTAAGCCTTCTCAAGCTCGGCTGCTTGCGAAGTCGCCAGCTCCTCGTTGGAATTATACGTAAAAGCGATATTTGCCCCCGCAGCTGCGAATTCTAAAACTATCGCTCTGCCTATGCCTCTCGTGCCGCCGCTGATAACTAGCGTTTTTCCTTTAAATTCGTTCGTCAATTAAAATCCTTTGATAGTGTATTGTTTCATTACGTTTTCTATTTTTTTGAGGTTTTCCGCGCTTGGCTCGCAAAGCGGCAAGCGGTACTCCAAACTCGGTGCGAGGCCCGCGATATACATCGCCGCTTTGATCGGGATCGGATTGCTCTCGCAGAATAAAATTTTATTGATCGCGTAGAGATCGTCGTTGATCTGCTTGGCTTTTAAAAACTCATTTTGCAACGCAAATTTCGTTAGTCTCGCCGTGTAATCGGGCAGTAAATTTGCCGTAACGGAGATCACGCCCTTGCCGCCGTTACTTAGGATCGGATAGTTGATCGCATCCTCGCCGCTAAGCACGCTAAGGCGCGGCTCGTGCGCGAGCAGATCGACGCATTTATCGATGCTGCCGCTGGCTTCTTTGACGCCGTAGATGTTCTCGCAGTCGTTAAAAAGCTTGATGATCGTATCTGCGGCGATGTCGCAGCCGGTGCGCCCTGGGACATTGTAGAGCAGTACCGGTAGATCTACCGAGCTTGCGATCGCTTTGTAGTGCAGATACAGCCCCTTTTGGGTGGGTTTGTTGTAGTAGGGCGCTACGGATAAAATTCCGTCCGCGCCGTGAGCCTGCGCAAACTGCGCGAGCCCGATCGCTTCGTGAGTTGCATTGCTGCCCGCGCCCGCTAGCACCTTAACGTCCGTGCCCTTGCACGCATCTACGGCGATCTCGATACAGACGCGGTGCTCGTCGTGCGTCAGCGTCGCGCTCTCGCCCGTGGTACCGACGGGCACGACCGCGCTTATGCCGTTTGCGATCTGTCTTTTGATGAGCTTAGCGTAGGTCTGCTCGTCGAGTTTGCCCTCTTTAAAAGGCGTGATCAGCGCCGTCATAGAGCCGATTATGACATTTTTATTCATAGTTTTCCTTTCGTAAGATAATGCTTGTGGAGCTTTTAAGGCTTAGATAGGTTTTCATCGCTTTTTTAACCGCGTTTTTATCCAGGCTTTTAATTTCGCGCTCCAGCCTAAATAGCGCGTCCAGATCGCCGCGGACGATGTAGCTGCCGTACATCTGCGCTACCTTGCTGGCGCTGTCGAGGGAGTAGATAAGATCGCTACTTAGGGTGTTTTTGATTTTTAGCATATCGTCGTCGCTTATTTTAGCTTTTTTGGCTTTTTCGATCAGCGCCAAAATTTCATCTCTTAGCGCCTCGCCGCTTACGCCTTGGTTGCAAACGGCAAAGACTATAAATAAATTCTCGTCCTTACCGCTCATATCGTAGATATTGATCTGATTGGCGAGCTTTTTCTCATCGACTAGCACGCGCTGTAAAAGCGAGCTCTTGCCGCCGCTAAGATATATATCCATCGCTTTGATCGCCGCGGCGTCAGGGTGGTTAAACGGCGGAATTTTAAAGGCGACCGCAACGATCTGCGCCTCGCTGCTTTTGTAAATAACGCTAAACTTCTCGCCGTCTTGCGCGGGCTCGGTGCAATGAAGGCATGGGATTTCGCCTTTATTTTTTACGGGCGCGAAGTATTTTTTAGCTGCATCAAACGCCGCCTTTTCGCTGATGTCGCCGGTGATCAGCAGCACGGCGTTTTGCGGCTGATAAAATTTAGCGTGAAATTCCTTGATATCTTTGATACTCCAGTTTTCGATGTCCTTGCGAAAGCCGATCGGCGTCCAGTGATATGGATGATACAAAAACGCGGCGTTATATAGCCTGAAAAATAGGTATCCGAACGGATCGTTATCGGTGCGCCACAGCCGCTCCTCGAGCACGACCTTGCGCTCGGGCTGAAATTCTTTGTCTTTGAGGCTTAAGTTCTGCATAATGTCGGCGTAAAGATCCAAGCAGACCTCTAAATTTGAGCTCGCGCACTTGATGAAATAGTGCGTGTAATCAAAGCCCGTGCTTGCGTTGTTCACGCCGCCAAATCCCTTCACGATCGCATCGAACTCGCCTGCTTTGCGATTTTTCGTGGATTTAAAATTTAGATGCTCCAGCATGTGCGCGATGCCGCTTTTGCCCATCGTCTCGTCGCGCGAGCCGACGTTGTAAAACACGTCCACGCTGATGACGCCGCTGCCTTTATTCATCGGGATGTGATAAATTTGAAGCCCGTTTTGCAGCGTGATTTTCTTAAATTTCGGAAACATTAATCTTTTTTTGCCTTTCGTTTTTTGCTTGAGTTTTGCTCTGCGTCTTGGGTGCCGCTCGTCTCTCTGGTTTCTTTAAGTTCTTTAGCCTCTTTTACCTCAGCTTTTTTAGTTTTGGCGCCGCTTTGTTTTGCGTTTTTGGCCTTGGAGCTTTTGCTTTCCGCGTTATTTTTTAGTGCGGCTTTAGTTTTAGAATTTTTATTTTCTATGTCGTTTTTTTGTGCGGCTTCAGTTGCGGTTTTATTTTTCGGCGTGGTTTTAGTTTTGACAGTTTTGCTCGCCGTGCCGCTTCGTTTTGCGTTTTTGACCTCTAAATTCTCGCTTTTTGCATCGCTTTTCGAGAGATTTTTAGCTGCGGCATCTTTCTGCTGCGAGGCGCTATCTTGCGCAGCATCATTCTGTGAGGCGCTATCCCGTACAGCGTCCTTATGCAAGGCGCCATTTTGTGCGTCATCTTTCTGCGAAGCGTCATTTTGCGAGGCGTCCTTTGAAATTTTACTGCGCTTGGAGCTTGCGTCGCCTTTTAAAATTTGACTTTGCTTTTGCTCTGTGCCGCTTTTGGAGGTAGTTTTTGAAATTTTATCCGACTTTCGATCCTCGCCGTCTTGCTTTTTTGTGCTTTTAGCCTCTAAATTTTTGCTTTTTGCGCCGCTTCGTTTCGTATTTTTAACCTCGGAATTTTTGTTATTCGCGCTACTCTTAATCTCTGAATTTTCACTCTCCGTACCGCTTTGCTCGATTGATCTTTGATCTGTCGCAGTATCTGCGCTTACTAAGACGTTTAAATTTGCCGAAGCGCTAGAATTTTCGTCTGCTTCGGAGCTTGAGTTTGTTTGAAAGGCGGGAATTTCATCTGTTTGAACGGCGAGAATTTCATTGACTTGGGCGCTCGATATTTCGCTTTTGCCGTCGTTTGAAATTCCGTCCGCATCCCTGCTTTCGGGCACGTTTGAAATTTCGCTCGTCTCCTCGCCTTTGCTCGTGCTTGAAATTTGATCCGTTTTAGCATCCGCCTCTTTGTCTTCGCAAGTGCGCAAATCCGCGCCATTGCCGCGACTTTCTGCCTGATCGCCTCTTGTGCCGTATCCTTCGCCCGCGTGAGTTTTTAAATTTACCCCGACCGCCTCGCTTATGTTATTAAAGCCGTCTGCGCGCAGAAGCTCCGCAAGCCCCTCATTGATCGATTTTGCGACGAACGGGCCTTTGAAGATAAAGGCGGTAAAAATTTGAACCAGGCTCGCGCCCGATTTGATGCGTTCGTAGGCCTCCTGCGCGCTGTCTATGCCGCCGCAGCTGATTAGGACCGTGCGACCGAAGAGCTCGCGAGCGACCTGTGCGAAAAGCTTTCGCGATTTTTCGGTGATTAGCCTGCCGCTTAGGCCGCCGAAGTCCCTAGCGTTGGGACTTAGCGAATAATCAACGCTCGTGTTATTTATGATGATGCCGCTTGCGCCGCTTTGCACCGCGCACTCGCATAGCGCGATCGCCTGGTCCGCGCTCATATCGGGCGCCAGCTTTAAGACGAGTGGTCTGTTCGTGATTTTTTTCATCGCTCGGATCAGCTCGCTTATGAAGCTGTTTTCTTGCAAAGCGCGCAGATTCGGGGTGTTCGGCGAGCTTACGTTGATGATGAAAAAATCGCACAACTCGTTAAATTTACGGCCCAAGGCTTTGTAGTCGCTTAGCGCGTCCTCGTTCGAGGTGGCCTTATTTTTGCCGATATTTGCGGCGATCGGGATTACAAAAGGATAAATTTTTCGCACGCGACGCTCGATAATATCGGCGCCTTCGTTGTTAAAACCCATTGCGTTTTGGATGCTCTGCTCGCTTACGAGGCGAAAAAGTCGCGGCTTTTCGTTGCCGCTTTGAGGACGCGGCGTAAAGGTGCCAAAATCGATGTGTCCGAAGCCAAGAGCAGCCAGCGGCACGATCATCGTGGCATTTTTGTCGAATCCGCCCGCGATACCTACTGGATTATCGAAGCTTAAATTCCATATATTTTGAGTTAAAATTTCATCTTTATAAACGCCGAATTTTGCCAAAGCCTCAAGCCCGCCCGGAGTCGCATAGAGCGCGCGAAGTCCGAATTCTGCGATCTTGTGAGCGGTTTCTGGATCAAATCGAAAAAAGATTTTTTTCAAGGTATCGTAATTCATAATGTTTCCTCAAATTTTGCATAATGGTAGCTAAAATTTAATTAAATATAGATAAGGGTTTCGCGCCGTATTTGCAATCTGCGGTGGTTAAATTTAGTTCCGAAATTATGCGCTTAGAAGCTGCGTAGAATTTCTACGGCTCGCCGCGTCGATCTGAATTTATGCAAAAGTTCAAATATGCGCGGCGCAAATTTTATAAATTTAGCGCGCCCAGGTACGTGCCGAAACGCGCGATGCCCGTGGCGCAGCTCGCGATGGCAGGCATCGCCGAGATTTTATTCTGCGCCAATCTGCGCTCAATCCCGCTGAAGCTAAATTTTAAAATTTAAAGCGTTTTGCTTGCGCTGTTTGAGTTTTAGCGCGCGTCTTTGTCAGCGAAGGCAACAATCATTGTGCCCAGAGGAATGATCGCAACGCCCAAGATAATCGCTAGCGGGTTTAGCAAGGACAGCTTGGCAAGCAGGTAGATCGCCGCCACGAGCGCCGCGTAGGATAAAATTTTAAACGGAGAGAAAAACGCCCCAGCAAAATTGCTCCGAACCTCGCCCCTTTCGTGCTCATCATCCCAATCATCAATGCTGCCGTCCACGCCGTCAAAATCATCATTTGATCCGTCGCGCGCGCCGCCAATCCCACCTCCAAAATCGCTCGTACCGTCGCCCGACTCGCCGCTATCTACATCGCCGCTATAATTGCTGCTATCTGCATCGCCGCTCCAGCCACTACTATCTATGCCGCCGCCCAGATCGCTGCTCGCTGCATTTTTCAAGTCGCCGCAACGCTCGCCTATGCTGCCTTGCGAACTATCACTAGCTTCGTCGTTTATGTCGCCGTGTGAGTCGCTATAAGTCGCGCTGACATTCATATTAAATTTATCGGCAGCATATCCTAAAGCGGTCGCGTCGTAAGCGGAGGTTTCGTTGCGACTGCTCTTGGTGGAATTTATGTTGCACTCGGCAGCGGCGGTTATGTCGCGCTCGGCGGCAAAATTTTCAGTATCTTCGTCGGCGGTAGAGTTTGCGGCACACTCGCCGGCGGTCTCGTTGTGCGTGACGCGGCTATTGCCGTTTTCGATGCGGGTCTCGCCGCTTGTGAAATTTACCGCGCCTTCGGAATTTCGCGCGTTTGAAATTTCGGCACCTGAATTTACGCCCCTAAAGCTTTCGCTCTTTAAAATTTCGCCGCCGTAAACTTCGCTGTATAAAATTTTATCGTCGCCGCCGCTTACGTCGCCTCGGTTTTCGCCGCCAAAGCTTGCGGAATTCGTATCGTTTGCGGGAATTTCGTCGTTCATAAAACCAGTGGAATTTTTAGAGCTTTGCCGCAAAATTTCATCGTATTTGCCGGCTCTGAGCTCATCTTCTATTTTATTGCGGTAAGCGCGAAACGAAAAATATACCGCGCCGAATGCGCCTAAAAATCCGGCCTCCAAGCTAAGAAGCCACGTAATCGCCCGCACGCCGAAAGAGCTCGTGCCGAAAAATCCTGTGCCGCAAAGCGCCAGCCCAAGCAGGGTAAACGCCGCGTTTAGCGCGCAGTATATGAGCAAAAACTGCCTATTCAATCCCGCTCATCCCATTCATCGTCGTCGTCGAAATTTTTCGGATCCGCCTTGTATTTCGGATCGTTCTCAAGCTCTTTTAGGCTCGAATTTAGCGCCTTGCACGCGCGGTAAATGTTCAAAAACGCCGCCGCGATGCCGATAGCGATGCCGAGCCATAATAAAAGCAGCGAGCCCGTGAGGTGCCGCAGTCCAAGCCCGATCGCTACGCCGATGCCGATCGCTACGACGATCGAGATGCCTAGGCTGATGTCGCAGGCGCCCTTTACGATTTTGTTTAAATTTTTCGTTACTCTCATCTAAAATCCGTAAAATTTTAAAACTCAGCCCCTAAAGCGCCGCCATCGCTTCATCCGCGGCGTTTAGCGCAAAGTCGATCTGCGTTTCGTCCATGCTGGCGCAGATAAAGCCCGTCTCAAACTGACTAGGCGCCAAAAATACGCCGCGCTTAATCATCTCGCCGTGAAATTTTGCAAAACGCGCGGTGTTTGCTCGCAGGGCGCCGTCATAGTCGAGCACCTCTTCGTCTGCGAAAAAGTAGCCGAACATCGAGCCTACGCAGGCGGTTTGCAGCGCGATGCCGCGGCGCTGCGCTATGGCGCAAAGCCCGTCTGTGAGCCTACGCGCTAGCTCGCCGAGCCTTTCGTAAAGGCCGCTGTTAGCGTAAATTTTACTTAGGCTAGCGATGCCTGCAGCCATTGCAACGGGATTTCCGCTTAGCGTGCCCGCTTGATACACCGCTCCTAACGGGCTTATCATATCCATAATTTCGCGCTTGCCTGCAAACGCCGCCACGCTCATACCGCCGCCGATGACCTTGCCAAAGGTTACCAGATCGCCGCGGACGCCGTAGATGCCGTAGCTGCCTAGCTCGCTCGCGCGAAAGCCGCTCATTACCTCGTCGATTATCAGCACGATATTTTTCTCGTCGCACAGCGCGCGAAGCTCGGTTAAAAATTTGGGATCCGCCGGCACCAAGCCCATATTTCCCGCGATCGGCTCGATGATGATCGTGCCGATGTCGTTTTGAGCTAGGACGTCCTTTACGCTTTGTATATCGTTGTATCTGGCTAGGTAGGTGTTTTTTACGACGTCCTGCGGCACGCCTGCGCTGCTTGCGTTACCGAAGGTGCTCGCGCCGCTGCCCGCTTTGACGAGCAGGCTGTCGCTGTGGCCGTGGTAGCAGCCCTCAAATTTTAAAATTTTATCCCGTCCGCTAAAGGCGCGCGCAAGACGGATCGCGCTCATCGTGGCTTCCGTACCGCTGCTGGTAAAGCGGATCTTATCTAGGAAATCGAAATTTTTTAGCACCAGCGAGGCAAGCTGCGTCTCAAGCGGGCTGGATGCACCGAAGCTTAGCCCCTTTTTGGCGGTTTGCACGACGGCGCGCTCTATGTCGGCATCGGCATGACCGAAGATGAGCGGGCCCCAGCTCTGCACGAAGTCGAGATATTTTTTACCCTCGACGTCGTAGATGTACGAGCCCTCGCCGCGATCAACCATAAAAGGCTCGCCGCCTACGTTGCCGAATGCTCGCACCGGCGAATCTACGCCGCCTGGGATAAGTTTTTGTGCTGCTAGAAATTCGTCGTGATTATTCATTTTTTCTCCTTCTTTTTGGGTTGATTTATCGATTTTATATATTTGTAGATGATGATGATCTCGTTTTGCGTCAGGAAGTAGCTTGGCATCACGTCGCGCGAGCTACTGATCCCGTCGGCGAGCTCCTGAAGCGAGAGATTGTTGATCGGCGGCGCGTTTAGGGCGCGCTCGTAGTAGGCGCCCGCGGTGCGGTTAAATTCTTTATACGTCGCGATCAGCGAGCCCTCTCCCTTTTCGCCGTGGCACTTGTCGCAGCCGATGCCGCGGGGGTTTTTATACAGCATCGCGCCGTACTCCTCATCGGTGATAAAGCTCTCGGCTTCTGCGCTGCGAGGTAGAAAAAATATGGTCGCGTTTAAAAACAGCGCTAAAAATATGAAATTTCGCATCTTCTCGTTTCGAATTTTTGGCGCAATAATATAAAAAATGTGCTTAAATTTCATAACGTAGCTATCTTTTCGATCCCCTCGAAATAAAAGACGTTTAGTTCATCCTGTCTGCGGTAGAGGAATTTTAGCCCGTGCGCCTTGGCGATGTTATCGACGATGTAAAGCCCCAGGCCGAAGCTTTGCTTGGCGTTCGTGCCCTTGACGAAGGCTTCTTTGTAGTAGCTAAAGTCTTTCTGTAGCGGCTCTCCTAGCGTTATGAAGTCCATCGTCTCGGCGTTTAGGCGGATTAAAATTTTACCGTCTGCAGCGTATTTGACGGCGTTGTCGATTAAATTTTTCACCGCGACGCAAAAGAGCTTCAGATCGACGTTTAAGCTTAGGCCTAGCGGATTTTGCAGCGTGACGCAGCCGGGCTCGATCATTGCGATACTAAGCGCTTCTTTTAAAATTTCATCCATTGAAAAAATTCCGCGTTCGACTAGCGCGGTGCCCGCAGTCGCGCGCTCGACTGCCGCAAATTCGTTGATTAAGCTCTCCAGCCGCTCAAAGACCGAGATGAGGCGCTCTTGATTTTTGCCGTGCTCGATCATCTCGACGGCGATGCGACCCTTTGTGATGGGAGTTTTGAGCTCGTGCATTATGTTTCGCAAAAACAGATGGCGCGATTCGTTAAGCTTATTTATCTGCGTGACCGCCTCGTAAAATGCGTGCGAAACCTCGGAAATTTCGTCGTTTCCTACGCTTACGTCCTTGATCTGAAGATCGCCTTTAGCAAATTTATCGATCTGGCGCTTGAGTTTGCGAAGAGGGCGAATTTTGCGGATGATGAAGATATACGCAAGCAGGATGATCACCAAAATGACGCCGTAGATCGCCTTGAAAATATCGTAGCGGTAGGGCTGATACTCCTTGTCGTTTAAAAGCCGCGTCTCGCCAGCGTGAGTGATTTTTAAGTAGTGCTTGCGCTTGAACAGCAAGATGTCTGCAGAGCCGATGTCTGCGGAGATGCTATCTAAAATTTCGGCGCCTTTGATGATCTCATCGCGCTTGGCTTCATCGCGGATGGTCGAAAACTCGAAATTTCCGACCTGCCGTTCGTATTCGACGTCGCTGATGAGCTTGCTCATCTCATAAAGGTTTGCGCGCGCGACGATGGAGTATTTGGAGTTTAGCTCGCGAGTGTAGTTTTGCTGATCGTAGCCGATGAGCCAGAGTAGAGCGAGCGAAACGCCCACGGCAGCGAGCGCGAAGATGAACGTGATGGTGTAAAAAATCGACGATCTTACTTTCATTAAATTTATATGATCCTTAAACTTTTAAAATTTCAAAGCTTTGTAAGCCGCGGGCTTACTTTGGCTCTGCGCGCGGACCGGCTTGCGGCTTGCCCGGCTTTAAATTTACGGCGCGTCTTAAAGGCGTGGTGCGTAAATTTTAAAATTTCATCGTAAAACAGAACGCTTTTAAATTTAATAGCCGCGCCGCTTTAAATTTTAAAATTTTCCCCGCTGCCCTGGGTTCTGCCTTTTACAACTCGCCTCGCGCGTAGAGCCGAACTGCTTGTCGAATTCGACGATAAAATTTCGCGCGCATCTAACCGCGTGCTAAATTTATAACTGCAAAATTTTATCGTAAAATTTTAACGCTTCAGTTGCGGCGCCTTAAATTTAAACGGCAAGATCGCGCGGACCGACTTGCAATTTCAGTTTCGCCGCGCGGGCGTCTATTAAATTTAGAGCCGCGAGCGGCTAAATTATATCGCGTCGCCCGTACGGCGCAAGCCCGCTCATTGTATCAGCTTATAGCCTACGCCGCGGATAGCGTGGATGTAGCTGGGCGCCTTGGACGTTTCGCCGAGCTTTAGGCGGATGCGACCGATGATGACGTCGATACTTTTACTCGAGGATTCCTCGCTTATGGAGCTGCAGTTGTAGATGAGCTCCTCGCGGGTGATCGCGCCGCCTTCCTTTTTGATGAGATACGAAAGCACATCGTATTCGGCGATGGTGAGCGACAGGGGCTGTCCTTTGAAGCTGATGACGTGGCGGAAATCGTCCACTTCGAGGTCTTTTTTTGGCTTTGCGGCGCGCTGGATAGAGTTTATGTCGTAGCGCTCGATGTGGCGTTTGATGCGCGCTAAAAGCTCTTGCGGATTGTACGGCTTTGGCAGATAGTCGTCCGCGCCGAAGTCAAAAGCGTTGATCTTATCGGTCAGATCGTGGCGGGCGCTTGAGATTATGATCGGTATATCGGTATTTTTGCGGATCTCTTTGCAGACCTCAAGCCCATCCATCCCAGGAAGCGTGAGATCTAAAATCACGAGGTTGAAATTTTCTAAATTTAGCTTGGAAAGCCCCAAAAACGGATCGTCCGCGACGGTGATATCGATATCGTATTGTTGCAGATATTCGCTTAAAATTTCGGCGAGTTCTAAATCGTCCTCTATCATTAAAATTTTAGTCATAAAAAAGCCTTTGAAATTTTGCGCGGATTATAACAAAATATAGTTTATATATTTTAAAGCGGCAAATTTGGGCGAAATTTTATAAAAATGAGGCGCGGAGAGGAGAAATTTTGAAATTTTTCGAAATCGGGCAAAATTTCAAAAATCAGCTCCAAAAATATGGCGAAATTTTAAAATTTAAAGAAGCAAAATCTGAAAAATTGACGAATTTGGGCTAAATTCGGCTAAATTTTGCCGATTTTTGCGTTTTTTTCTTAAAAAACTATTGTATTTTTTGCGAAACTATTGTAGAATACCGCCCAAACCACTTTATTTTAAAGGATTAGCATGAAAAAAGCTGATTTTATCCAAGTAGTTGCCGACAAGGCAGGTCTTTCTAAAAAAGATACCGTTAAGGTAGTTGATTCTGCACTTGAGGCTATCAAAGAGCTTTTGGTAAAAGGTGATGACATAAGCTTCATCGGCTTCGGATCTTTCGGTATTGCAGAGCGTGCAGCTCGCGAGGGTAAAGTTCCTGGCACAAACAGAACTTACAAATCTCCTGCTACTAAAGTAGTAAAATTTAAAGTCGGCAAACAGCTAAAAGAGGCTGTTGCAGCTGCAAAAGGCAAGAAGAAAAAATAGTTTTCTTGCTCCAAGCCCCGCTTGTCGGGGCTTATCTTTTTTAAATTTATACAATCAAAACTTTTTAAAATGCCCGAGTGGTGAAATTGGTAGACGCACCAGACTCAAAATCTGGCGAGGGCGACCTCGTGTCGGTTCGATTCCGACCTCGGGCACCATAAATCTTCTTTAAATTTTATCCGTAATTTCAACTGCCTTTTGTAAATTTCAACTTGCTATAAAATTTTTTATACTATTATTACCGCGGTATTTCTTTAAAAGAGGCAATTATTTATGATACGTAAAATTCTTATCGCTAATCGCGGCGAGATCGCGGTTCGCATCATTAGAGCCTGCAGAGATCTGCATATTAAAAGCGTCGCGATCTACACCAAACCCGACGTTGATTGCTTGCACGTAAAAATCGCCGATGAGGCCTACGAAGTAAGCGCGGACGCGCTAAAAGGCTATCTGGACGCCAAAAAGATTGTAGAAGTCGCCAAAGAGTGCGGCGCCGACGCGATACATCCAGGATACGGCTTTTTGAGCGAGAATTTTGACTTTGCAAAGGAGGTGGAGGACGCGGGTATTATTTTCATCGGCCCAAAGCCTGACGTTATTCGCAAAATGGGCAACAAAAACATCGCTCGCTACTTGATGCGCAAAAATGGCATTCCGATCGTGCCAGGCACCGAAAAGCTAAATCACGAGAGCATGGATACGATCAAAAAATATGCGCGCGAGATCGGCTATCCCGTGATTTTAAAAGCTAGCGGCGGCGGCGGCGGACGTGGTATCCGCGAGGTGTGGGACGAAAAAGATATGGAGAGCGCCTACGACTCGTGCACGAGGGAGGCGAAGACCTTTTTTAACAACGATGAAATTTTTATGGAAAAACTCGTCGTCAAGCCGCGCCATATCGAGTTTCAGATTATCGGCGATAATTACGGCAATATCATTCACCTCTGCGAGCGCGATTGCTCGATTCAGCGCCGCCATCAAAAGATTATCGAGATTGCGCCGTGCCCTTCGATAAGCGAGCATCTACGTAAGACGATGGGTACGACCGCGGTAGCTGCGGCAAAGGCGGTGAATTACACAAACGTCGGCACGGTGGAATTTTTGCTCGATGACTACAACAACTTCTATTTTATGGAGATGAATACCCGTATCCAGGTCGAGCACGGCATCACTGAGGAGGTTACGGGTGTCGATCTGGTAGTGCGCCAGATCCGCATCGCAAACGGCGAAATTTTAGAGCTCGAGCAAAGCGATATCAAGCCGCACGGCTATGCGATCGAGGCGCGTATCACCTCCGAAAACGTCTGGAAAAATTTCACCCCGGTTCCCGGCACCGTTAGCGATTATTATCCTGCACTAGGTCCTTCCGTGCGCGTCGATAGCCACATCTACAAGGGCTATAAAATTCCGCCGTTTTACGACTCGCTTCTAGCTAAGCTCATCATCAAGACCACCGACTACGATCTAGCCGTCAATAAACTCGAGCGCGCGCTGAAGGAGTTTCGTATCGAGGGGGTGCGCACGATTATTCCGTTTTTGCTTAGCATAAGCAAATCGCGCGAATTCCGACTCGGTTTTTTCGACACGAGCTACGTAGAGAAAAATTTAGACAAAATTTTAGAAAACACTATTGATGATATGCAGCCGAATAAAAACGAAGCGATCGCCGCCATCATCGCTGCGATGCGTAAATCGGCGCGGATTTAGGAAAGAGTATGGATTTTTTAGATAGCCTAAAAGATATAAAAAAGGATATGCTTAAGGACAAGGCGGCAAGTTTCGCGCCCAAAAAGCCCAAAAAACCTAATCCAAATCGCGACGAGTTTAAAGATATTTTCAGAGATGATGATTCAAGCTTGCAAAGCGAAAGCGCCCTAGACGGTGCCGCGGAGGAATTTGACATAGCCAAAGAGAGCATCGCCGCACGCGAAAAGCGCCTCAAAGACGAGTTTTTAAAATACGTGGACGCGGCGAATATCAAAAAGCTGAATGACTGAAATTCCATTTTGCACGCTGGATTTTTCTTGCCCTTATCTGGACGGCAGAGCCGCGCGCAGCGAGTATCTCTACATAAAAGACTGCGACTTCGAGTATAATTCAAGCTTAGTGCAGCACGGCTACCGCCGCTTCGGCAGGTATTTTCAAAAGCCCATTTGTGCGGGATGTGCGGAGTGTAAAAGCCTACGCATCGATGCCGCAAATTTTAAATTTAGCAGATCGCACCGCCGCGTCTATAAAAATAATCGCACGACCGCCTATGTGTGGCAATCTCGCCCGCTTTTAAACGATGCGCGTTTGGAGCTTTTCGCGCTTTATCACGACTATATGCATCTAAAAAAGGGCTGGCCTCTGCAAGAGATCGATTTTGAGCGATATGATGAAATTTACGTCCAAGGCCACGGCGACTTCGGCAAAGAAATCTCTTACTACGGCGAGGACGGGCGGCTTATCTGCGTCGATCTCATCGATATCGTGGATGACGGCATTAGCTCGGTGTATTGCTACTACGATCCGTATCTGCCGCATCTAAGTCTGGGTAAATTTTCGCTTTTAAAACAGATCGAGTTCGCCCAAGATCTGGGGCTGCGCTGGATCTATCTAGGTTACGCGGTGAAGCAGTGCCCGAGCCTAGCGTATAAATTTAGCTACGAGCCGTATGAAATTTTAAACTCATACGCAGAGCTTGACGCTCCTGCCCTGTGGGAGGGGCGCGTACAGAGATAGGTTCTACGCGCGGGCGTCCAGAAGCAGCCTAGACAGACATACGCGCTGTATAGAAAGGTGGGTTTCGCGCGCCTTAAATGGTAGCCTAAATACACGCGGCGCGCAGGGCAGAGATGGCGTCGCCGCGTATTATGAGTACGGACTGCGACGCAGACCTGGCGCGGTATGTAAAAGCGTTCCTCGTCGTTAAAATTTGCGCTCGAAATTTCACGCCCTATGAGCTTTCAAAGCTTTTGGGTCGCAGCAGGCGTTAAATTTTGCGCTGAAATTTAGCGTCGCTCGGCCTGCGAAAATATCCGCGGCGATGAAATTTAAGGCGATGGAATTAAAAAGTAGAGCAGATGGGTTTGCAAATTTTAAGGCAGGCTCGACATTTGCGTGTCGCAAGACGACAGACGCGGCTTTTGAGTACGCGAGGGTGATTAGTTTCGGCATTGCAGCGTTCTCTATTGGACACTGCCGCGTAAGCGGCGGAGCGAAAAAGAGACTGATTCAGGGCAAATTTATCAGCTCCACCTTGTTTTCCAACGTTTTTGGGATCAATAAAACCTTGCCGTCGCTTGAGATGTCCGCAGGTCTTTGCATCGCGCCGAGGTTTATTTTGCGTATCTGTCCGTTTGCGTCGATACGCCAAATTTTACCGCTTAAAAGGTCCTCGCCCCAGTCGCTGATTAAAATTTCGCCGTCTTTTCCGCGCGCTATGCCGTAGAAAACCCCCTTCATATCGGCAAAGATCGAAATTTCGCGAGATTTCAGATCCATGCTTAGCACGCGCCCCGGGACCTTTCCACTAAGATCAAATGTAGTGATCAGAAGCTTATCGCCTTTAGCCAAAAGTCCGTTTGGGCTGCCTAGCGATGGATCGATGCGCGCAAACTCATCCGCGGTGTGCGAGAGCAAGTCGATGCGCCAGATCGTTCCACGTGCGGGATCGCTTGCGAGCAAAACTTCGCTGCCGAGCGCTACGACGTCGTTTAAGGCCTGCGCTCCCTCGATTTTTAGATTGAAAACCTCCTCGCCTTTGGCAAAACCCCTGATCGTATCGATATCGCAGACATAAAGCACACCCGCGATCTGCGCCATTCCGCCCGGATTTACCAGATCGTCTATAAAATTTGTCTCAACGACACCCGAGTTTTTTACTATGCGGCTGATGAAGCCGTCGCGCTCTTGTGGATCTTCACTACTGCCGCGATTTGCGATATAAAAAGCGTCATCGGTAATGAGCGAACCACTAGGTGCGCTAAATCCGTCGATCTCTAGGCCAAAAAGCGCGCCCGCCAAGGCGCACGAAAGTAGAACTTTTTTCATAATCTCTCCTTGATCTCGCCAAAATTTTAAGAATTTTAAAATTTTAAGGGAAGCGACGAGTGCTGGGTTAAAATTTTAAAATTCGCAGCGAGCTTTAAGATGAGCGAAATTTAAACCCGCAGAGCAAATAAAAGCGCAATTTTAATTAAACAAGGTAGCTTAATCGGCAAAATTATAGCGGGTTGGAGGGCCTTGCTTCGCGCGTCGCTTTTAATTTGATGCGTTGAAGCCGAAGTGAGTAGTTTTGTGCGCGCTTTGGTTTACGCCGCCGCTCGCGGAATTTAGCCGTGAAATTAGACAGCATCTCGCGCGTAATTTCAAGCACCGTTGCATATGTAATTCATTTGCGGCTGTGTTCGTTTTGAAATTTAATTCTGCGAGTGGATATTTTTTGCAAACTGTGGGCGTGATTTTAGTGCGCAGACGGAGGCATCGCGTTTAGAGATACCTCACGCTTTAAAATTTGATTTAATTTAAACAAAGTGCGATTAAAATGCGATTTAAATTTTATGTACCGCGGGTGTAAAATTTCGGTCGCGAAAAGCGAATCTGTCGCAAAAAATATTTAAAATTTGCAGTGCACAAAACGCCTTTTGAAATTTAAAAATTTTAAAACGAGTCTATATGCTCTTTAAAAATTTAGGCTCTCTTTAACTTAAGCTCACACAAAGGAGCAGTAAGTTACGATGAGAGCTATGAAAAACAGGTATATAGTCCGTTCCCGAATTTCTGAAAAGAAATTTAGAGAAATTCTAAAATACTTCACGGAGGATATAGAAGCATCAAAGATATTGAATTTAACTAAAATTTCAGAAGCAACCCTATGTAAAATCTTTAGAGAAATAAGAGCTCTTATGTCTAAAGAGTGTGAAAAAATAAGCAAGTTTAGCGGTGAGATAGAAATAGATGAAAGTTACTTCGGATCTAAGAGAGTAAGAGGAAAAAGAGGCAGAGGAGCAAGCGGAAAGCAGCCGGTATTTGGAATGCTTAAAAGAGACGGCAAAGTTTATACTCAGATAGTTAAAAACTGCTCTGCTAGTGAGTTGATACCTATATTATCTCAATATAGCGAGCTTGATAGCTCTACTATCTATTCTGATTGTTGGAAGGCTTATGATGGATTAGTGGATTATGGAGCTAAAGCTCACTATAGAGTAAAACATTCAAAGAATGAGTTTGCGAATGGTAAAAACCACATAAACGGCATTGAGAATTTCTGGGGTTATGCTAAACATAGACTAGCTAAATTTAAAGGGATAAAGAAAGAAAATTTCTTGCTTCACTTAAAAGAATGCGAATTCAGATATAATAACAGCAAAGATACAAGAGAACTCTATCGTATTTTACTAAAGATGATAAGAGAGAATCCGCTTAAGTTTTAATACGTGAAATTTAAACTTTGAATAGAACGCACCATCCGATCCTTACTGCGCCTTTAAAATTTAATATGCTAAATTTTAAACACTAGATTCAAATTCCGTCACCATAATTACTTTAAAGATTTAAAGTGCAAAATTTAAACCCTAGCTTTAGAATTAGGCGCAAACGATAAAATTGGCTTTTAAGATTTAAAGCACAAAATCAAATCGCTCTATCGTATGGCCGTGGCAGTGGCTTTAAATTTTAATATGCAAAATTTTAAATCAAGTGTCGCGCGCACGGCTAGTCGCTGCCGTTTGCTTGAATTTTAAATCGCAAAACTTAAATTATAGAATTTAACGCCCGGGTCGAAGTGGGGGCTAAAAATCTAAAACGCCTTTGCCGACTTAGATGCTAAAATCCTCGCCGAGGTAGAATTTACGGACATTCGGATCGCTGGCTATCTCTTTTGCGGTGCCGCCGGCGAACAGCTCGCCGTCTTTGATGACGTAGGCGCGGTCGCAGATCGCGAGCGTTTCGCGGACGTTGTGATCGGTGATGAGCACGCCGATGCCAAGATCGCTTAAATCGCGCACGATGCTTTGGAT
>CAUQZM010000023.1:0-26216 GCA_963522765.1 uncultured Campylobacter sp.
GCGGCGAGTTTGTTGCGGCGCTTAGTTTTGCAAACGTCGTAGCAGATGATTAAATTCATTGAAATCTCCCGATGAAAGGCTTATATTTTTCGTTTTGGGTTACGGCGCGTTTTAGGGCGTAGGCTTGCCTATCTATGATATCCTGCGCTTTTAGCTGTTCGCCTCTGTACTGCGTGCAAGCGAAGAGCTTTTCATTTACGTTTTTGGCGATATTTTGCCTGGTTGCGACAGATAGGAGCCCGTCTTTTATCTCAAAGGGCTCGTTTTTATTGACCATCGAGATTACGGCGCGATCGACGATGAAGGCTCGAAATTCCTCGATGAGATCGAAGGCGAGAGTGGGCTTTTGCTCATCAAGCGCGTGCAGATAGGATACATGCGGCGATAGACCCGCGGCGGCAATGGATTTTAAAATTTTTGAATAAAGAATCGCGTAGCCGTAGTTTAGGGCGGAATTTACGATGTCGGTAGCGCCCTGCGTCACTCGCGCACTAAAGCCAAACTCGTAGTCGATCGCCTTTGCGATAGCCTGCCAGTAGGAGTTTGCAGCGCTTCCTTCAAAGCCCATAAGCTCGCTTACGCTTGCGGCGTCTGGGACGCGGAGCTTTAAAATTTCTTGCATCGCTTTAATTTCGGCGCCTAGATTTTTATGGTATTTGCCTAGATATTTTAGATAATTGATCTGATTTTTTAGCTTGCCGATGATGAACTGTTGGGCGATGCGGAGCGATTTTTTGGTCGTTAGCAGCGAAATTTGCGAAGCGGCGGTTTTGGGTATGGCAGAATTTGCGCTAATGAGCGTGGCGTAGCTCAAGTTTGTCTTTTCGTCGATGAAATTTATGGAAATTTTCTTTTTGGCGCACTCTTTGATGACGGCGGAGCTAAGCGAAATTTGAGCGTTTATGATGATCTGGCTGATTTGATTTATGGGGAATTTGTGCTTGATAGTGCCTTTGCTTTTTAGCACGAGCTTTCCTTGCGACAGAGCGAGGAAGTAAAAAGGCGTCGTGATGTGGATAACGGAGCTTTGCGAGAAGGTTTTTAAATATTCGCGCTTTTTAGCCTCAAGGGCGTTTTGGACGGATTTGACGGCAGGACGCTTGGCGTTTTTGAAGTAGGTTAGAATTTTAGCCTTTCTAGCCGTTTTGCCTAGCTCGTAGGGGAAGTTTAGGTTGATTAAGGCTTCTGCTAGCGTCCGCTTGTCTGCAGTTTTTAGAAATCTACGTATTAGGCTCGTTACGACCTCGCCAAAATGCAAGCAAAACCTATCTTTTTGCGAAGGCGAGAAAAGCTTAAGCGAAATGGCTTTTAGATGATACACATAGGCGTTTAAATTTTCTACGCTTTGGCTTATCACCTGCTTTTTCGCCGAGCTTGCGAGTTTGGCTAGAATACGCTTAAATTTTTCCTCGCCGATAATTAAATTTGCGCCCTTAAAGCTTACGCCTAAAAAGACAAATTCGCTATCTTTGCCGTGGATAGAGGTTTTGGCTTCGTTTAGAGATAATCTTATGGTTTTTAGAAAATCTTTCAAGCGCGCGAGCCCTCTCTCGGCGGCTTCATATGAAACAAAAAACATAACGAAATCATCGGCGTATCTGACGAATTCTACGCCCGAGTTTTCTAAAAATTTATCCATTTGATTTAGGTAGATATTCGAAAGCAGCGGGCTTAGGACGTCGCCTTGATGAACGCCTTTTGCGTGAGTGCAGTAATCAAAGCGCTCAAAAATTCCGTTTTTGATCCAAAGCTCAATGAGTCTAATGATACGAGCGTCACGGATATTCGCGCGTAAAATTTCAAGCAATTTTTCGTGATCGATATTTTCAAAGAAATCTTTGATGTCGGTTTTGACGGCGAAGTCGTAAATTTTAAAAAAATCACGGGCGCGAAAGATCGCGTTAGCGTAGGATTTGCCGTTTCGATAAGCATAAGAGCGGTTTGAAAAGCTTTTATCAAAATAGCCTGAAAGCTCGCGAGTGAGGATATTTTGCACAAATTTATCTTTTAGCGAGGGTACGGCGAGCTTACGCAACTCGTCTTTGGCTTCTTTTGGGATAAAGGCTCGTTTTAAGGGCTGCGGCGAATAGGAAAGGCTAAAAATTTCGCTCTTTAGCTCAGCGTAAAATTCGCCCGAACAAATATCCTCAGCGCTAAGTCCATCAAACCCCAAAGCCGTGCGCTTTAGCCTTTTTAGCGCGTATTCAAAGGCGCCTGCGGTAAAAATATCCTCTAAGTTTAGATCAAACATGACGCCTCCTCGTCATTGCATTTAGCTAGTAAATATCGCGCACAATGCGCCGATACCGTAATCTGCGGCGAAATTTATCCGCTCCGCAACCCGCGGTGCAATTTAAATTCCACATCGCGATCCACGGTGCAATTTAAATTCCAGTCGCACCCTACGGCGAAATTTAAATCCGCTCTGCCTTTATCTTGCCTAGTCCAAAAACAGTGCTTTTGCCGACCCCGGTAATTTGAGCCAGTTGTAAAAGCTTTGCCGAACGCTCATCAAGTCCGAAAACTCGCATTTGCCCGAGCAGGCCGCCGAATTGCATTTTAGTGTGCTGGCGGTTTGAGTAGCGATTGATGTCGTAAAAGCGCAAATCCTGCTCGAAGCGGCGGAATTTTACCTCGAATTTATCTATAGCCTCGCCCGTTATGTTCTCAAATCTCATAGCGATTTGGCGAATAAAGGACTTAAAGTCGATCTCGCGGCGGACGAGGACATTTTTTTGCTTCATACGAAGCGGGGTAAGAAACGAAATTTCATAATCGCCCGCAGCAAAATCGGGCGTGAAATTTAGCGGCTCAGGCTTATTTGAAAGTAGAGATTTAGGCTCTACGATTTCACCGTTTAGAGTAAAATTTGAAAATTTAAACTTGCGCCTGCTCGCCTCAAGCCCGATTTCTTGCATATTTACAATAGCAATAGCGACGTGAGGCAGGTAGCGCGCGGCATGCTCAAAAAGTAAAATTTTAAAATCAAAGCTCTTTTGATTAAGATTAATATCCAGCCTAAAATTTGGCGTATCGGATACATTTTCAAAAAATTCATTATATGCACATTTGCCGGGGATATCGCACTTCTCGCAGTTTACACTTACGAAAGGACAGCTCGCCTTTCTAAGAGCGTATCCAAAAGCACCCCTGATCGCCGAGCCGATAAAAGGATACGAGGGCTTTAAATCGGTGCCGCAAACGCCTAGCTCTAAATATTTAAGCATGAATGACCTTTTGTATTTTTGAGAAAATTATACTATAAAATGAGCTTTGTGTTTTAGACTAGCCAAGACGCTCACCTAATTGCCGGCAATTAAGAGCGAATTTTATCTTGGCGAGCATTTGAATTTAGGTTACATAAAGACACGCCAATGAGATAATTTTATGTTTTTGCTAATTTTCATTTGGCTCTCTTTAACTTAAGCTCATGCAAAGGAGCAAGTAAGTTACGATGAGAACTATGTTCTTGAAAAGTAACGAGCGTAGCGAAGTTAAAAAATAAGTATATAGTCCGTTCAAGAATTTCTGAGGCTAAATTTATAGAAATTCTAAAATACTTCACAGAGGATATAGAAGCATCAAAGATATCAAATTTGACTAAGCGTAAATTTAATGGCGTGCCCGTCAAATTTGGATTAGTTTCTAACCCAAATTTTAAATTCAAATGTTGTGTAATGCTGCATCGTTTTCGGCAGTCTATCGAAAAATCACAATTTAAAGTTAAAATTTAAAGGTCGGACTTTCATCCGACCCAAGTATTAGGAAAAGGGAGAAACTAAAATATATAGACCGCGCCCAGCACGATAAACGCTCTTAGGCAAAAGCCGCCCACAAGCACGTCGTATTCGTTGTAAACACAGCTTTTACCTCCTTGCCGCCGTGCGCGCAGACACCGCTATCCACATTCATGTCGCGACCTTTAAGTATAAATTTTTTGATCTTACTAAATTATCTTACCAACTCGTAATTATGCTCCTTCGTGCCGTCAAGCAGATTATAGACCTTATAGCCTCTCTCGCTTAGGGTTTGAGCTAGCTTGGCGCTACGGTTGCCGCTGTAGCAGTGCGTGATTACGGTTTTGCCTTTGTTTGCTTCAAGCACGTCTTTGTAGTTATCCACGGGCTCTCCGTCCGGGATATTTATCGCGCCTTTCATGTGTCCCGCGTCGTAGTCTTTTTTCTCTCTAACGTCGATGATTAATACGTTTGGATCGTTTACGATCTTATTAAATTCCTCCGCGTTTAGACTGCCGAATTTATACAGCTCATAGTTAAATTGCTTCACGCCGTCGGCGTTGCTAAGCTTATGAAAGCCCTTTTGCTTAAGCAGATCTAACGCCTTGCCGCTGCGATTGCCCGTGTTGCAGTAAAGCACGACATTTTTATCCTTATAGGCGTTTATCTCGTCTAGCCTGTTCTCAAGCTGCTCAAGCGGGATATTTATCGCGTGCTTTAGATGCCCCGCATCGTATTCGTCCGCGCTTCTTACGTCGATTACCAAATAATCCTCTTTTTTCTTGTTATCCGCCTCGATCGCCGCTAAATCCGCGCCGCTTAGCTTGCCCTCCGCAGAGGCCTTATCACCCGTGCCGCAAGCCGTGAAAAATCCTAATGCAATCAGCAAAACCGTACTCTTTAAAAATTTATGCGAAATAAATTTCATATTTTCTCCTTTGAAATTTAGCTTTTTTAATTATATCTAAATTTAAACGGACGATTTCTAAATTCGCCCGTTTAAACGAATGCTCGAATTTAAAATTTAAGTCCCAATCAAAGCGATCTTAAATTTAAGCCTTTCGCCGCGCAGCGCTTCTAATGTGCGCAACGCGCGAGCTTGCGGAATTTTAATCCGCCTAGCAGCAGCATCCTCCACCGCAACATTCATCGCCGCTCTCGCCTAATACTTCGGGAGCCTGTCCGCAGCCTGCGAAGGCGCCGAAATGCTTACTACGATCTCCGAGCACTTCAAAATACCTTCCAAATCTCGTCTCTTGCACCATCGCCGCACTGTTTCCGCAAACGCTCATCGGCAGGTCTTTTACGAAATGGTGATGATCGTCCAGATCGAAGAAATGCTCGCTGCCCTCTATACCGCCGCGATAGATCGCTACCTGCCCGTACTCTTCGCAGATATCCTCGATGAGATCCGGGATTTTGATCGCGCGGACGGTGCGGGAGCTAAAGCGGATGTTACCTACGAGATCCTCGATCTGCGGATTGTCTATGTTCGCGCGCGAAGAGCTCATATAGCGGAAGTCCTTCCAGCCGATGCTTTGAAGCAGCCTTCTAAAATCCTCGATATACATCGCTCCGCCCAGGCATTCGCCGCGCAGAATTTTATTATTTGAAATTTCCGCAGGCACGCGGCGATCGGCGAAAATATCCGAGAAATATAGCTCGCCGCCGCGCTTTAGCACGCGCCAAATTTCATTAAAAACCGCCTCTTTGTAAGGCGAGAGATTTATTACGCAATTTGAGACGACCACGTCGATGCTTGCGTCTTTGATGCCCAAGGCGACGAGATCTTCGATGTAGCTCTTTTTAAATTCGACGTTAGAGCGCGCGTAGCCGAATTTTTTCGCCATTTCGTCTTGGTGCTTCTTAGCGATATTTAGCTGATCGTCGTTCATATCCACGCCGATTACTCTGCCGTTTTTGCCGACTAGCTTTGAGAGCATATATACGTCAAGCCCCGTGCCGCAGCCCAGATCAAGCACCGTGCAACCCTCAAGCGCGAGCGGTATGGGCGAGCCGCAGCCGTAAAAGCGCGTAACGATCTCATCCGCGATCATCTCTCTAATCGGTCGCAGATACCCGGCAGGCTCTCCGCTCCGCAAGCGCATATGGAAGTTTCCATTTCGCCTTCGTTTTCATTGGTGATCTTGCTGTAATATTCCTTTACCTCTTCTCTTACGTCTTTCATCTTTTATCCTTTAAAATTTTATTTGTATCCGAGCTTTTGAAGCGGCTCAATAACTTTCAAAAGTCCCGCCGCGCAAACACTAGCCAGTAGCGGAGCGACCGTATAGACGATGATTGCATCCCACGAGAAGGCTATCTTGTCCCAGCCCACCAAATGCCCTACTATGCGAGGTCCTAGATCGCGCGCCGGATTAAGACCCGCGTTCGTCATAGGCCCCACCGTGCCGATGATGATAGTGACGGTAAGTCCGATAAAAAGCGGCGCGATATTGCCGTTAGGTTTGCCTAAATTCGCATCCTCCGTCAGCGCAAATATCACGGCTATCAAGATAAATACGCCTACGCCCTCGGCGAATGCGGCCACCGGCATGCTAACTACACCGTTTGGAGTGTTCGGGAAGATATTGCACCAGATCGCCGACGCCTTGCTGACAACCGACATATCCGCGCCGCTCATCTCAAAAAAGTGCTGCACCGAAGCGGCGAAAAATATCCATAGTACGAAAGCCGCTATCACGGCGCCTATCATCTGCGCAAGCACATAAATCGGCAGATCTTTCCACGGCGTGCGCCCGCTAAGGCACATCGCAAAGGTCACGGCGGGGTTGAAGTGCGCGCTTGAGAGGTTTCTAGCCGCATAAATCGCTATCGCGATCGTGATGCCCCACACCATACCGATCTCAAAGGCTCCGCCGTGCGCGCCGAAAAGGCTCGCCGTCGCGAACGCTCCGACGCCGAAAAAGCACATCAAAAAGGTTCCGATTATTTCGCCCGCGATGATCTTGCGAAAATAACCCTCACAACTACATTTCTCCATACGTTATCCTTAAACTAATTTTCGGCGACCGCCGAGATTGAAATTTTAAAATTTCATTTCAAATTCCGCCTGAAGCGCTCGCGAAATTTGAAATAGAATTTAGCAAAAGAGGCGTTAGACTTAACGCTTGATTTTATAGATTTCGACTAAAATTCCATACTAAATTAAAACCGGAATTTTACGTAAATTCTATATTAAATTTAGCTTGGCCCGGCGGAGCTTCACGCAAAATTTACGAAAACTCGGTTGAAATTCCGCGCCGAATTTTAACAGGGTCTCGCCGCCCGCGCTTAAACTCTAAATTTGCGCCCGCTCAAATCCGCCTAACATCGCGTCTTTAATCTCGCCGTCGCCGCCTTTTGCGATACGATCTCTATATGAGATCGCGGCGGGGCTTTGCGCGCTCCAAATTTCATCGAAGTATTTTAAAAATTTTACTGCGTCGTATCGCACGGGCAGGGCTTCGACGTAAATTCCGCCTCGCACGGAGCGGTAGATTGCTTCTTTGCTAGGCGTAAGCGCGACGCGCGTAATGAGTCCGTAAAGCTTGCCCGCAAAATTAGGCATCCCCGCCGCGCCGTTATTGATTACGATGCCGCTATCTAGCCCAAGAGCGGCGGGCGCGCAGGTGTGCGTGCAAGCTAATACGCCAAATTTGCGCGCCGCAAGCCACTCGTTTAGCTCCTCGCGCCTGGCGGGTTGCGTCAAATTCTCGCGCGAGCAGCCCCAGCCCGCTAAAAATTTCTCGTCGCCGTGCGTGATGGCGACGTTTGCATCGCCCACGCTTACGAGCTCGCATTTGGCGCGGCTTTTAAAAATTTCCGCGACCTGCGGGCACTCCAGACGTACGAGGTCGCTTAGGCGCGCGTGGATTAAATTTGACCGCTCTACCGCGCCCCCGTCGGTGCAAGGCGGATAGAAGCAGCCACAGCCGCGCTCGCTTCCGCTTGCAAGCTCAAATTCTACGTTGCCGTTGATCGCCGCATATCCGCGCTGCGCTATTATGCGCTCGATTCCGCAAAACGTCCGCGCATCCGCATCAAACCAATGGATGTCGCCGTTAAAGATCACGTCCGCATCTCCCGCCATCGCTAAAATTTCATTCAGCGCAAAAATATTGCCGTAAAGCCCGCCCACGACGTAGAGGCAGCGGCTTTGAAATTTCGGCTCGCGCGGAAAATCTAGCGTATATTCAAGCGGGCAGGAGCTCATCTTTTATTCTCGCGCCCGCAAAGCAACCCGGGTAGCGCGTAAGCTAGCGCGCATGCGATGAGCCCGTAGAAATTTATGCCTAGTAACATCGCATATTTGCCGCCGCCGATAGCCAAAAACTCGGGGAAAATTTTCTCATCAAATGCAAATGCGATGCCGAGGAATATCCCCAGCCAAAAGCTAAGATGAAAGCCTAGCTTCGTAGCTCTTACGAATCCGTGCAGTAAAAATACGGGCGCTAAGCCGATCACCATCGTGCCGCTGATCGTCGTGGCTTTTAAAATATCGGTGCCGATAATCATCGGTAAATTTCCGAAAATCGCAAAAAGTATCATCGAAACGATGCCAATTTTAATCGAAATTTTTGCGACGTCTTTATTTAGCATCGCGGGAATGTCGTAGCCTACGAGCTTTGAGAGGCTTGCGAAGGTCGAATCCAGCGTCGAGCCCGCCGCGGCTATCATAACCGCCGTCATTAGTAAAGTAGAGCCCATACCCATCGTTTTGGCTAGCTCAGCGGGGATATTGCCCTTCGCGGCGATGCCCTCCATAGAGCCGTAAATTCCGATAAAGCTAAAAATTACGATCGCGACGAAACCTAAAATTCCCGATACCACAAAGCTTTTTAGCATCGTTTTTTCCTCGCTGATAAAGCCGCGATCCGTCAAAACGGGATCGTGAAAAGGGTAGCTTACCAGCTGCAAAACCGCGACTAAAAGCAGATCCACGCCGCCGCCAAAGCTCCAGCTACCCGTGCTTACGAGCTCGCCCACGCTGTGCTTAGGCAGGATCGTAACGACAACCCAAAGCGTAGCGACGACAAAAACTAAAGCTTGGATGACGTCAGTTACGATCGAGCCGCGAAGCCCGCCGCGCACCGAATAAACCAGCGTAAATAGCGTAAAAAGCGACGCAGCAAGGATAAAAGGCAGGCTGCCGCTATCGCCGTAGTAGCCGCCGACGACCGCGGTGTTGCTCCAAACTTCGTTAAAAAGCCTAACCAAAATCGCTACGCAAAAGGCTATGCTAGCCGCCGCGCCGTAATTGCCGCTCAAAAAAGACACTAACCCGGTCGCGCCGAATTTACGCCTCAAGCGGTAGATCACGAGCCCCGCGATCGGTATGCAAAGCCAATACGTCGCATATGCCACGCCTCCGACGATGCCGTAGCTAGCGCCTAAATTTGCAGCATTGGTGACGGATTTGGCGAATATCCAGCTGATAAAAATACTGGTCGTTAATAAAAACGGCGACACCTTCGCGCCACGCTCGTCCTCGCCCTTAAAAAACGAGCCTATGCTGCGTGCTTTGGGCGAAAAGGCATACATCACTACGCCATAAACGATCAAAAAGCCCCAGAAAAAGAGCGCCTGATATTGCTGCATTAATCCTCCTTGAAATTTAAAATTTTATCCAAAGCCCTCATACTATCGCTTATCGCGCGCGGGCAAATTTGCGCAAAAAGCCCCTTTTCAAGGATGATTTCAAGCTCTGCGGGCTTGCTTAGGTCGTAGCCTAGCACCTCTTTGCAGATGCTTGATTTTTGCGTTTTAAAATAAATTTCTTTAAAGCGCGCCAGATTTTCGTTAAATTTCTCCTTGTCCTCGCCGTAAGCCAGCCCCAAAATCAGCACCGCCGCTAGATACGCGCCGCATACCGAGCCCTCTTGCAGCCCGCCGACAAGACCGAAGCCGAGCCTTCCTAGCCGCCCTTCATCGGCGCCGAGATACTTTGCATAGCGCGCTAAAATCATCTGCGCGCAGTTTTGCTCGGCGAATTTCTGCGCGATTTCTTCGTTACTCATCATCGTTTTATCCTTAAATTTTATTCTCGGCGGGCGCGGCGGAATTTAGTTTTAAATTTTACCGCCGAATTCCGCCGCTTAGGTCGTTTTGCATCCGTAAAATTTCGGCGCTAAATTTCGGCGCGAATTCCGTTAAATTTACGCGAGCGCTCCGCCGCAGCTCGAGCCCGCGCCCGCAGTACAGGCGTAGCAGTAGTCGCGAAACGCAATCTGCCGCCCGAGATCTTTCACTCTTGCGAGCTCGAAAATATCCTTCGCGCCGCACGCCTTTAGCCCCTCCATTTGGTTAAAATCGCAATCGTAAAGCGCTCCGTCGTATCCCACCGAAATTTGGCTTCGGCACATTATATTTTGCGCGGCGGCGGCGTTGAAGTTTTCCTCTAAAAGCCGCATATAGGGCTCTAGCTCGCCGCTTTTTTCAAGCGCCTTTTTAAAGCGGCCGATCGGCACGTTCGTGATGGTAAATAAATTATCGAATTTAATGCCGTGGCGCTGCGCAAGCTCCCTTTTATAGTCCGCTTCGAGCTCTTTTTGATCGCCGGGTAAAAACGCGCCGCCCGGATTATAGACTAAATTTAACTTTAGCGCGCCGCCTTCGCCGTAGCCTAGCGCATTTAGCCGCTTTAGCGCTTCGATCGAGCGCTCATAGACGCCGCGACCGCGCTGCGCATCGACATTTTCTTGCGTGTAGCAAGGAAGGCTTGCGACGATCTCTACGCCGCGATCCACGTAGAATTTCGGCAGATCCTCGTAGCCATTTTGCAGCAAAATTACGAGATTGCTTCGCACGATGATATGCGGCACGATTTTGGAGGCTTCGTCTATTAGGCGGCGAAAATGCGCGTTCATCTCGGGCGCGCCGCCGGTAACGTCGAGGGTATGAAATTTATGCGCCTTTATCGCGTCTAAAACGCCTCGCAAAACCTCCTCACTCATCGTCTCCGTGCGATTTGGACCCGCCTGCACGTGGCAGTGCGCGCAGGCGAGATTGCAAATTTTACCGACGTTTAGCTGAATGGTCGAAATTTCTGCGGTATGCCTAATCTGCGGCGCGATATGATCTACAAAGCTCATTTTCTATTCCTTTTATAAAATTTTAACCCTAGCACGTTTTTGAAATACGCGGTATCGGGCGCTTCATTCACGCCCGTCATCACGGTCGCCATATGCTTTATATTTTTTATGCCCGATCTAGCAAACTGCCCGCAGCACGTCGCGCAATAGGTATAAAGATTAGGCAAATTTTTATCCTTTATCTTTTGCGGATAGCCCGCGGCGATCTGCGGCTCGCAGCTTTTGGCTAGCCCCCCGAGCCCGCAGCAATTTACGTCCGTAAAGCTATTTTTGAAATTCGGAACGTATTTTTTAAAGGTCTCGAAAATCGGCTTATGGATACGCTCGGGACAGGGGTAAAACATATGCGCTTCTTCCGGAATTTCGCGGTTTAGTCCTAGCTCCTCGAATTTTTCGTAAAGCGTTTTTATCTTTATATCGATCTTATCTTTTAAGAAATGATAGCAATTGGGGCAGGCTAAAATGAGCGTCTCTGCGCCTTTTGCGGCGAAAAGCTCGTTTAAATGGGCTTTCGTCTTTTCAAATTGCCCCTGCCCTTCAAAAAGCGGCTTACCGCAGCAATCGATGCTAAAATCGATCCCCAAGGGCTCGAAAATTTCAATTATCTTGCGCGTCGTGCGCGGTAAAAAGCCCGGAAAATTGCAGCCGAAAAATACTAGCTCGCGACTCTTTTTGGGCGAATTATTGGCGTAAAGATAGGGTGATTTTAAAAAATTTAGATAGCGAAAGGGTTTATTGATCTTCGCGCGGTGCTTCAGCGCAATGTTGTTGCCGCTGATATCCTTAGGGCAGACCTTGTAGCACTCGTCGCACAAAAAGCAGCTAAACGCCAGATCCTCGCGCTTTGAAAAATCGAGCAGATTTATATCGTATTTGCTTAAAAACTCGCAATGCGCGGTGCATGCGCCGCAGTCGATGCAAAGTTCGGGCGGATTTTTAATAATTTTTTGCGATTTCACTGGCGTTCGCTCCGTTTCTAAATTTATATTGCAAAATTTGCATTTTAATTAGCGTCCTTAGCACGCCTCCTTGCTTAAATTTACGCGCGCTCGTGATTATTTTTTGATCCGATGCGCGAAATTTCACGCCCGCTTTTTTTAGCTTCATACTTAGCGCGTAATCCTCCATTATCGGCAGTCCCTCAAAGCCGTCAAGCGCATCGAAGAGGCTTTTTCGGATAAAAATTCCTTGATCGCCGAAAGCGATATTTCTAAATTTTACGCGCCAATTCGAGCCGAACGCGATTAAATTTAATAAAATTCCGCCTTCGTCGAATTTAAGCTTAAAGCAACCCGCCTCGCAGCGCTCCAGCGCCCGCTCCGCCGCCAAAATCGCCCCCTCGTTTTCAAAAACGCTATCCGCGTGCAAAAATAAAAGCTTTGCAAATTTCGCCGCCCGAGCGCCCGCGTCCAGCTGCGCGCCCCTACTTTTTTCGCAACGCAAAATTTTAAAATTTAAAGACGGAAATTCCGTTTTTAAATACTTCGCGAGATCGAAATTTTCGCCGAAATTCCGCTCGCCGGCGTCTGCGAAAATGATTTCAAACTCTCCGCGTTGAGATACCAAAACCGCGCAAAACCGCTCTAAAATTTCGCGCGGCTCGTTATAGATCGGCGTTATTACCGAGATCGCCACGATGAGCCTTTTTTAGATACTTCACGCCGAGGCTCGAGCCCGCAACTAGCAGCGCCAGCAAAACGGACGCCACGATAAAACCGCCCGAATGCACGTCAAGCGCCTGCTCGCCGAAATTTACCATTATAAAACTCGCGGGCAAAATTCCTACGAAGGTCGCGGCGGCGTATTCTCGCACGCTCACGTTCATCAGCCCGCACGCATAATTTAGCGCGTTATACGACACCAAGGGCATCAGACGCAGGATTAAAATGAGACCGAATTTGCCGCCGTCCTCGCCTAAAGCGCGCATATATTTGCTTTTGGCGCCGCTAGTCCATTCCGATACGATGTGAAAGCCCAAAAATCTAGCTAGATAAAACATCAAAACCGAGTTTATCATCGCGCCGATTATCGTATAAACGGCGCCCGCGAGCAGTCCGAATACCGCGCCCGCGACGACGGCAAGGATCGGCACGGGAAAGAAAAATATCGGCAAAATCGCAAAGCAGGCGATATAAATTAGCGGCGCGAAAATTTTATGCTCGCCGATGAGCGCTTGAAGCTCGCTCGCGCCCACGTTTCGCACGAGATAAATTCCTAGCGCTACGATAAGAGCTGCGATGCAGAGCTTGCAAACGGCGCGAAATTTCAAAACGAGCGCCCTTAAGCTTGAGCGTTTGCGGATTGCGTCGCCTGAGCTTTTTTAGCCTTGCGATCGTTTAGAATTTTCTTAACCACATAAACTACGATCGAGAAGGCAAATAGCATCGTAAGACCCACGAATAGAATTTTGCCCCCGCCCATTAGGCTCGCTCCGAAATACGAATATACGATAGTAGCGGGGAGTTGCCCGATACCCGTCGCCCAAAAAAAGCTCCAAAACCTCATCGACGTTAGTCCCGCCGCGTAGCTAACCAGATCGAAGCTAATAAACGGCAACAAGCGGCAAACTATAATCGTATGTTTGCCGTATTTGGCAAAATATTCATCGGTTGCTTCCAAAGCCTTTTTGCCCGTGAGCTTTATTACGACGTCGCGTCCTAAAATCCGCGCGATATAAAAGCACATCGCGGCTCCCACCATTGCCGAGCTCCACGAAAGCACCGCACCCCAAATCCAGCCGAAAATCATCGCGTTTGAAAGCGTAATCAAAAACGCGGGCACCGGTGCGATGATGCTTTGAAGGATCATCAAAAAGAAGCTAACGCAAGCGGCGGTAGTCTTATCGAAGCTTTGTAAATAATGAAAAACTTCGTTTAGATCGAATTTGCTAAGCATCGCGACCGAGTCGTTTAAAAAGACTTTAAATGACGGGATAAAAAAATATGCAAGCGCGATTAGCGCAACTATAACCAGTAGAAAAATTTGAGATTTTTTCATTCTAAAAATCCTTAAAATACGTTTGTAAGCTCGACAAAAACTTGTCGCTAAGATAGGTTTTAATTTTATTAAGGGTATATTCGTTTTTTATCGCACGCGCGCCGCTATATTCTACTAGCGCCATCGCGCACCAGCTCACTCCGCGCAAGCAGGTATGGGCGAAATACTCTTTAAATTTAAGCGGATCGATTTTGAAATCCGCATACGCCTCGTAAGCTTTTAAAAAATTCTCGATCTGCTCGCCGTTTAGTATAGCGTCCGTTTTCCAAAACGTAGTAGTAGGCACCGTAAAATGCGCCAAATCCTGCTCACGCTCGCCTATTAGCGGCTTTTCCCAATCGATAACGAAGGAGCTTTCCCCGTCCTTGCCGATGATGAAATTCTCGGAATTTAGCTCGGTATTTATGATGCAGGGATTTTCGCATTTGCGCTCTAAATTTAGCCTAGCCGTAGCGCGCAGGAATTCTTTAAGATACTCGCTCGTGCGCGCCTGAGCGATTTTGGAGCGCAGATAAATCCCTGCCATCTTTTCGCACTCCTCGTGCATAGCCGCTAACGGCCTATCCGCGACGATTAGATGATTATGCGGCGGAATTTTTACGGCGTGGATTTTAGCCAGTAGCGCCGCGGCAAGCCGTAGATCGCTCTCGTATCGTAGCGCTCGTCCGCGCAAAAATTCCATATTCAGCGCGCCGCGAGGCAAAAACTCGCTCGGCGCAAAATACTCCAAAGGCTTCGGCGTCACGCCCGAGCTTTGCAAAATTTTAAGCGCGTCAAATTCGTATTTTATTTGGTTTTCCAGCGCCATTTGCGACTTCGTATTTATGCGAAACACCTCCTCGCGCCCGAGCTTTCGGAATTTAAAATTTACGTTGTATTCGCCGCTAGCCAGAGGCTTTATCGCGCTACGCCTCACGCCTAAAACGTGCGCGAAAATATCCTCCCGCTCGTCGATATCTTGCAACGCGCGAAATTTATAAAAGCTTAATCCGAGCTTTTTAAGCCTAGCGCAAATTTCGTCGCATACGCTTAGCCGCCCCGTATAATCGCCACCAAAAATTTCATCTCTAAGCACCTTTAGCCCGATCGCGCAATATCCGCCGTCAAAGCTAGGATTTATCGCGGCGTCGAATTCGTTTAGCTTTTTAAAAAACGATTTTAATCGCGCCGCTTTTAAATTTACGATGTCGCTGCCGATTAAAACCACCTTTTCAAATCCGAGCGCGAATATGCGCTTGAAAGCGTCCGCCATTCTAGCGTCCAAATCCCCGTCGCACTGAGGCTCGAAGATATATTCGCCGCTTAAAATTTGTTTTAGACCCTCTTTTTTATCCTCGGGCGTAAAAAATACGAAAATTTGCGCGTTTTTTAGCTTTTTAAGCTCCGCTTCTATATCGCGTATGAGCTTTTTATGCAACCTTGCGGCGCCCAGGGCACCCAAAAACGGGATCAATCTAGTCTTGGTTTTACCCGCGATAGGCACGCGCGTAAATAAAATCAAAGCGTTTTTCATCGCTATCGCCTAAAAAGCCTTATAAATATTAACGCGTTTAAAAGGCTTAAAACGCCTAAAAACGCATAGCGGATTTGCGAGAAGCTAAAAAATTCCAAATAGCTCTCTTTGATGAGGTAATAGATCAAATTGGGCTTATTCAGCCAAAAGATCAGTAAAAACATTAAAATTTCGGAGGTAATTAGCGCGGCTACACTATTTTTTTTCGCAAAGGCTCCGTATATCGCGCCCGCGAGCACAAAACCTGCTAAAATATAGCGGTTATGCACGCGCATCTCCAGCCAAACCGAAAGCGAGATCAAAAGTGCGGCGCAAAGCCCTAAAAGCAAAGCGCAAAACGCGTAATACGAAGCCCTAAGCGCACGCATTAATTTGCGACTTTAAAGCTTATGGCTACGAAAGTGCCGTCCGGCGGCAGAATTTCTTTGTTACCGCGGAATTCTACCTCTTTGCGCTTTTCGACCGCGCCGTTAGTATAGGTATGATTTGAGATAATGCCCACGGGGCAGCTATCTAGGCAAGCGATGCAGCCGGTATTGAAGCTCATCGCGGTAGCTTCGTTGCCGCCGAAGCGCATATCGATCGGCTTGCCGTTGCTATCTTTGATAACTTCGTTGATGTCGTAACTCTTAGGCGCGCCGTCCCAAGTAACTTCGATTTTGATCTTATCGCCCTCTACATGCGTGGTAGCGCCGTTTTTAAGCGTCATATTATTGCCCGGCTTCGCACCGATCTTCATCATCGCCTTAAAAAAGTCGTTTTGATTTGCCAAAGCGATAAATACGGGCTTGTCGCCGAAATTTCCGTCTTTAAAAACGACTGCGTGGCGAGTGCTCTCCTCCAGATACTTGCCGTTAACCTTGGCTAAAATCGTAATAGTTTTGCTCGCCTCATCTATTACTAGCGGATTTTGTGCGCTGACGACGCCGACCTTGCCTTCCTCGCCGTAACTAGCGACGAATAGCCCTAAAATAGCCATTAAAAAAACGACTTTTTTAAACATAACACGTCCTTATGTAAAATTTGGAATTTACGATTTACGAAATATAAGGTTTATTTTGTAACTCGTGATAAGCGAACTCGCCTCTGAAACGGGCGCATTATATATTAAAAATTTTAAAACGAAATTAAATTTTTAAAGGCGCATCTGCGTAAAAAATGGAATTTTATAAATTTCTATGGTAAAATCACTCGAAAGCAAGATATAAAATTAAGGATGAAAAAAGCTATGGTGTCAAGAGAGAGACTTGAACTCTCGACCTCCGGCTTATGAGACCAGCGCTCTAACCAGCTGAGCTACCTTGACACGAATAAAGAAACGGCAGTATAGCTAAATATTCTTATTTTTAATTGAAACACTTTAAAAGGAGAGAAAATGAATGCGGCTTTGATTTTATTAGTCGTCATAGTTTTGTTGGTTTTGGCGTTAGTAGGCGTTTATAACTCGCTCATCGCCAAGCGTAATCAGGTGAGAAATATAGCTTCCACCGTCGATACGCAGCTTAAAAAACGCTATGACCTCATCCCCAATCTAGTTAGCGCTACGCGCGAATATATGAGCCACGAAAATGCCGTGCTAACGCGCGTTAGCGAACTTCGCTCGCAAGCGATCAGCGCAAGCTCTAACGCCGATAAATTTAGACTAAATAGCGAAATTTCGGCTCTTTTAGGACAGATCCGCGTTGCGGTAGAGGCGTATCCAAACCTCAAGGCTAACGAATCGTTTGCCAAGCTACAAAACGCGTTAGGCGAGTGCGAGGAGCAGATCAGTGCCGCACGCCGCGCTTACAACGGTGCCGTTACGGTTTATAATAACGCCTGCGAGATGTTTCCTACGAACATCATCGCCAGCGTTTTCAACTTCGCTAAAGCGGAATTTTTCGCCGCCAGTGAGCAAGAAAAGCAAGCTCCGAACGTCTCTGAGCTTTTCAAAAAATAGGCGCGAGACGTAGAAAATTTGCGATGAAATTTTAAAATTTCATCGCAGACAATGCGAGCACCGCAAGGCTAAATTTTGTACCGAACAAAACAGATCGCGCGCAAAACACGCACTTTTAAAAGAGATTTGCTTCGCACCCCGCGTGCTCGTCATCTTGTTTGAGATATTTTGAGGCGCGCGGTACTTGGAATTTTAACAATAAAATTTTACGTTAATTTGATTTGTATTTTTTGCCAGGCAGGAGATTATTTTAATAAACGGCGCGCTGCGAAATTTTACAAGCCTAAATCTCACAGTGCAAATTTTAACAGGCGTTACTTACGCAAGCGGCGACAAAAGTAACGCCACGTTAGTCATGCGTTATTTTGCAAATTTGCGCCTCGGTTGCGACTGCGAGGTCCTTCGGCGCAAGAGCGATCTGTTTTCCACGCACGCCTGCGCTAACGTAAATTTTCTCCTGCGTTAGCGCTTTTTCATCGATAAAGGTACGGAAGTGCTTTTTCATCCCAAGCGGCGAGCAGCCGCCCCTGACGTAGCCCGTGACCTTTTGTAAATCCTTCAAATCCATCAGCTCGCAACGCTTCGCGCCGCAGATGTGCGCGAGCGCCTTGAGATCGAGATTTAGATCGCCTTGCAGGCAGGCCACGACATATTCGTGATCCGCCGTGCAAACTATCGTTTTATAGATCCGTTCAATCGGCTCGTTCACGCTGTTTGCCACGTGCACCGCGTCTAAATTTAAAGGATCCACCGCGTATTCTTTAATCTCGTAAGGGATTTTCAGACCGTCCAGTACGCGTGCAGCGTTCGTCTTTGAGCTCATTTCGCCTCCTTAAATTTAATAGCGGATTTTGTTTTCTTTCAAAAAATCGCGCAGATCTTCGTATTCGCTATGATCAAAATAGCGCCATTTGCCGGGCTTTAACATCCCAAGCGTCATTCTACCGAATGCCGTGCGCTTAAGCTCCACGACATCCAGATCGAAATAGCCGAAAAATCTACGCAGCTCGCGGTTTTGCCCCTCGTTAATGATCGCTTTTATCTTCGTATAACCGCCGCTGCTAGGCATTATGCGGTAGCCCAAAAAGGGTTTAAATTCCATCGATTTGATCTTACTTTTGGCGTGCGCACCTTTGCTCGCATCTGCAGCAAAAAAGCCCTCGCGGATCGCCGTTACGACCTCGTCCTTCACCTCGCCTTTTACCTTTAGATAGTACTCTCGCTCGATGTCGCTATTCATCAGCGCCGTAGCGATCGCGGGCGCATCAGTTAGCAGCAAAAGCCCCTCGCTTGCAAAATCCAAACGCCCTACGCTAACAAATCTGCTAAACCCTTCCGGCAAGCTATCGTAAATCGTCCGCCTGCCGCGATCGTCCTTTTTAGTAACTAACTCGCCTTTACGTTTGTTATAAACGATCATCGTAAATTCCGTCTTGGGCTTGATGAGGCGCGAGCCGATGCGGATCTTCTCCTCGCCGCTCACCTCTATAAAATCGCTAACGACGCGGCCGTTAATGCTAACTTTGCCCTGCTTGATCAGCTCGTCCGCCTCACGGCGTGAGTAGCCGGTGTTATGGGAGATAAATTTATTCAGACGCATCTTTTGCATTATTTTAGCCCCAAGCTCGTTAGATCATGGATATGCAAGATCCCTACAGGCACGCCGTTTTCGACTACGGGCAGGACTTGGATTTTAAATTGCTCGATCAAATTTAGCGCATCTATTGCGAGCATATTTTTATCGTCTAGCATTTTAGGATTTTTGGTGGCATATTTTAGCGCGCCGTCATTAATGTCAAAATCCTCTCGCATCAGCGCGCGGCGCAGATCGCCGTCGCTTAAGATCGCCTCGAGAGCGCCTTTTTCGTTCACTAACAAGACGGTGCCGAGCTTTCCGTGCGTCATAACGTCGATGGCTTGTTTTAAGCTGGCGTTACGGTTTGCGAGTGGCAAATTTTTACTTTGCATCACATCTTTTACTTTGACGAAAAGCCGCTTGCCGAGACTGCCGCCTGGGTGAAAATTTGCAAAATCTTCTTTGCCAAATCTGCGCTGTCTCATCAAACAGATCGCTAATACGTCTCCTAACGCAAGTGTTAGCGTCGTAGAAACCGTCGGCGCAGCACCTAGCGGGCAGGCCTCTTTGACGATATTTAGGCTTATGAACTCATCGCCAACCTTGCCGAGCGAGCTGTTTTTATCGCGCGCCATCGCAATTATCTTCACACCGAAGCGTTTGAGGTGAGGCAGGATCCTAACCAGCTCCTCGCTCTCGCCGCTAAAGCTGATCGCAAGCACCATGTCGTCCTTACCGATCATGCCCAAATCTCCGTGCAGTGCCTCGGTAGGGTGGACGAAAAATGACGGCGTGCCGGTGCTGGCAAGCGTCGCGGCGATCTTAACGCCTATGTGACCGCTCTTACCCACGCCGGTGACGATTACCTTGCCTTTGCAAGCTAGGATCAAGTTTACGGCTCGCTCAATTTCGCCGCCGATAAGATCCACATGCCGCAAAAGCTCCGCTCCTTCGAGCCTCAGCACTTCTCGTGCCGTATCTAAAATTTCACTCATTAAACCTTCTTTTTAAAATTTGCCTTCATTTTGCGCCTCTTTGCGCCGTGCCTAAATTTGCGCTAGCCGAAATTTCGCACCTTAAAATTTGCGCCATAAAAAATTCTAACCTACAAAATCACGCGCCGCCCTACCCGCTCGCCGCGGGCTTGTTAGACGCTTTTTAAATTTTACTTTATGTCGAAATTTTACTCTTCACTTTAAAATTTCACGCCGTAAAACCAGCACACATTGCAAAATTTTACACCCAATAGCTCATCTGCGTCACAAAATTTCACTTGCCTGCCGCGCAGATCAAAGCCTCCTTGCGCGCTAAATTTAGCAGCGCTTACATCAGATAAATCACCGGCACGATGGTCGGATATTTTTTGATCTTTCTAAAGATATGCTTTCGCACGGCCTGGCGGATCTTGCCCTCCAGCGCCCAGTGATCGAGCAAAATTTCATCTTTTAAATTCGCTAAAAACTGCTCGATGATGCCCTGCATCTCTTTGGTAAAGTGCGCCGTTTGGTTATCGGCGACAAGCCCGTAGGTGATGACGCGCGTCTGGATGAGCCTTTTTTCGTTTTTGTCGATCTGCGCGATGATGACCGCAACGCCAGCATCGGCTAAATTTTGGCGGTGCTTGACGATCTCGTCGGAGATCTGCTTGTTGATCTGGTTGTCGATGAAGACCTTGCCCGTTTTGACCGTCTTAACGCGCTTTAGATATTTTTCGCAAACCTCCATCTGATCGCCGTCGTTCATCAGATAGATATTTTTCTCCTCGATGCCGCACTCCATCGCGGTCTCTTTGTGTTTTACGATGTGGTTGTACTCGCCATGCACGGGTAGGAAAAATTTCGGTTTTATCAGGCGCAGCATAAGCTTTTGCTCCTCGATCGAGGCATGCCCGCTTACGTGTATCTCGCTGAAGTCCTGATACGCAACCTTTGCGCCGCTTTTTAGCAGGTAATTAAGTACGGTCGATACGCTACTTTCGTTGCCGGGGATCGCCTTGGCACTGATGATTACCTGATCGGTAGATTTGATCTTGATATATTTGTGCTCGTCCGTCGCCATGCGGTACAGCGCGCTCATCGTCTCGCCCTGCGAGCCGGTAGTAACGATTAAAACTTCATTATCGGGGTATTTGGAGACCTGATCGGCATCGACAAAGATCTTTTTGTCTAAATTTACATATCCAAGCTCCATCGCAGTAAATAAATTCCGCTCCATGCTTCGTCCGATGACGCAGACCTTGCGGCCGTATTTTACGCCGCGCTCTATAGCCTGATAGACGCGGTGGATATTTGAGCTGAAGGTACTCATTATCACTCGCCCCTTACAGCTTGAGAATATCGTATCAAAGGTCTTGCCTACCGAGCTTTCGGACTTTGTGATCCCCTCTTTGTGCGAATTTGTGCTATCGCTCATCAAAAGCATAACTCCGCGATCGCCGTAATACGCCAGGCGGTTCAGATCGGTCGGATAGCCGTCAATCGGCGTGTGATCGATCTTAAAATCGCCCGTATGGATGATTGTGCCCGCCTTCGTCGTGATCGCAAGCGCGCTTGCATCGATAATCGAGTGCGTTATGTGGATAAACTCGACCTCAAAATCGCCGATCTGATAGAGCTGGCGCTTCTGCACGGGGCGGAAGTAGCTACGCTCGGCTTTTAGGCCGTGCTCTTCAAATTTATTGCTTATCATCCCCAAGGGAAGCGGCGTAGCGTAGATCGGGAATTGAAATTCTTTGAAAAAATACGGCATCGCGCCGATATGATCCTCGTGCGCGTGCGTGATAATGATGCCCTTGATCTTGTTTTTTATCTTTCGTACATAATCGAAGTCGGGGATTAAAATGTCCACGCCAAGCATACTCTCCTCCGGAAAGCTCATGCCCACATCGACGATGATTGCGCTCGTATTGGTCTCAAAAACGGTCATATTCGCGCCGATCTCACCCAGTCCGCCAAGCGGCGTGATACGCACCGTCTCATCGCTGCGGTTAGCGTTTTTAAGCGGGTGCAGGCGCTCCTCGTGGATCAGCTTATTTTGCGCTATCGCCTCTTCCATCGCCTTTTGCCACGGCTCGTTACCAGTAAGACTTTTTGGCATATTTGAGCGTTTTTTGTGCTTTTTCTTTTTCTGCGCGTCTGAAGAGCTATCGTCTGAGGCGTTAGAATTTGCGCCCTTTGCGTTATTGCCGCCCGGTTTTGCGCGGCCGTCGCGGTTTAAATTTGAACCGCTCGCGCCGTTTTCGTTGCTTTTTGGGTATGCGCCTTCGAAATGCACACCATTCGCGCCGTTTGAATTGCCGCTTGACGAACCGCCCGCGGAATTTGATCCCTTATGAGAGCCGTTTTTTGAACCCTTTGAACGAGCGGAATTTTGCCCGTTTTTCGCGCCTTTGTTTTTGCGAGAGCCATTTTCATGCTCGCCACCGAATTCCGCGCCGCCCGCAGAGCCTTCGCTTGCGATAGATTTTTTTAGATTTTCCTTGCGTTTTTTATAGCGATTGCTTTTTTTGAGTCGTTCGACGCTGTTTTCATTTCTGTTTTCTTCCATCTTTTGCCTTTAAATTTTTAAAAATTCCTAAAAAAAGGGTGGAATTTAACTCGTGTGCCCGAACTGTGAGCGGAATTTTCAATTTTAAAAAGATCTCTTCGGCTAGGCCTCTATCAAATTTCGCGCTTAAATTTTTAATAAGCGTCTTTCGCGGCGCGCTGAAAGATACGCGTAAAAAGCTTTTAAATTTCTCGTATTCATCGAGATTTTGGAGCTGAGCGCAACTTTTTACGCCGAGGCTATCTGCGTTTATCTCGAGGCCGGGCTTAAAATTTTTGCCTTTTACGAGCCTGATCACCGATGAGGTCACCTTCGGCGCAGGCTCGAAGCAGCCAGGCTCAACGTCGAATAGAAGCTCGCAACCGCCCGCGAGATCGGCCAGGATCGAAAGAGCGCTAAAATCGCTCTGCCCGGCTCTGGCGCAGAATTTTAAAGCGACCTCCTTTTGGATCATCACCAAAAATCCGCTGCACAACTCATCGTCGATCGCCTGCAAAATCATCTTTGTAGCGACGTAGTAGGGCAAATTCGCGACCAAAAAATATTCGCCGCGTTCAAGTCCCCGCTCCTGCCAAATCCGCAAAGCATCGCCCAAAACGAGCTCAAGCTCGCCGCCAGCGATCTGCTGCGCAAATTTAGCGCTTAAAATTTGATATAAATCTTCATCTATCTCGAAACTTTTTAATCTGTAAAATTCCAAAAGCTTACGAGTTAAATCACCTAAGCCAGCCCCGATCTCAACGACATTCTGTACATTCTCGGGAATCGCTTGGATGATCTTGCTTAAAACGGCTTCGTCTTTTAAAAAATTTTGCCCGAACTCTTTTTTCGCCCTAATCATCGCGAGAGTCTAGCCAAATTTTACTTATAAAGTCATTATGTTAAGTAAAATTTGGCTAAAATCATAAAAAATTTTATTCTAAAGGGCTGCTTTGAATAGATTTGCAAAACGCATAATCCCGTGCCTAGACGTCAAAGACGGACGCGTGGTAAAGGGCGTAAATTTCGTAGGTCTCGTGGATGCGGGCGATCCGGTCGAGATAGCCAAACGCTACAACGAGGAGGGCGCGGACGAGCTGTGCTTCCTCGACATCACGGCGTCGCATCTGGGGCGCGATACGATCGTGGACGTCGTAGAGCGGGTCGCGCGCGAGCTTTTTATCCCGCTGACCGTGGGCGGCGGCATACGTACAATCGATGATATCTCGCGCCTACTAAACGTCGGCTGCGATAAAATAAGCCTCAACTCGGCCGCGATAAAAAATCCGAATTTGATAGACGAAGCGGCGAACAAATTCGGCTCACAGTGCGTCGTGGTAGCGATCGACGCAAAACGAAATTCGAATGAAATTTCAAGCGGTAATTTATGCGGCGCGACACGGAATTTGAGTGAGAGTTTGCACGACGGCACACGGAATTCGGACGCGAATTTACGCAATGAGGCACGGAATTTTGGAGAGACTTCACGCAACTCGCAGGGTGAAATTTTAACTGGGAACGGCGGGCCTTGCGGCTATAGCGTGTTTATAAACGGCGGTAGGCTAGATACAGGCAGAGACGCGCTTGCTTGGGCGAAAGAGGCGCAGGAGCGCGGTGCGGGAGAAATTTTGCTCACGTCGATGGACTGCGACGGCGTTAAAAACGGATTTGAGTTAAATTTAACGCGGATTTTTAGCGCGCTTGATATCCCTGTGATCGCAAGCGGCGGTGCGGGTAAAATGGAGCACTTTAAGGACGCCTTTTTAGCGGGCGCGGACGCATGTCTAGCGGCATCGATTTTTCACTTCAGAGAAATCGAAATCAAGGCACTAAAAGCGTATTTACGAGAACAAGATATTGAAGTGAGACTGTAAATTTAGTCAGGTTTATACCGTGGGGTTGAAACTTAGCTGTCAAAGCGACTAAACAATTAATTTTATTTTAACCCATCATCATCTTGAAAGTTTTTTTGCAAGCATCGTTTTTTGCTTAGATAAAATTTCTTCGTTTTAGCTAAATCATAAGCTTTTTTAAATACTTTTCCATCTTCTACCCGCCATCTGCGCTGCTACCATTATGGAAGGCAAGGGCACAGCTCTCATAGATATTTGCTTAAATTGATTTTAATTTTATCAGATAATTTACCGCGATAAAATTTCAAAATTTAGCCTTAAATTTATCGTCATTTTGCTATGATTAGAGAAAATAATGAAAGCGTGAATGCGTAAATGATAATCTCTGCCGGACGAAATGAAATTTTTGATTTTGCCCTGCCTATGGGCGTAGGGCTAGTGAATATGAGTATAAATTTGACTAAATTTTTATGCGAAAATAGACAAAGCTTGCCGAGCGAGATCATTTTCGTGGGTTCTGCAGGGCTATACAAAGAGGGCAAAATTCTAAAAATTTATGAAAGCAGATCGGCTGTAAACTACGAGATATCGGCGCTTTATGGGCTTTCATACTCCCCAATTAACTATGAAATTCTAACTAGGAATTCTGCCGATGTTTCATATGAAACAATAACTAATAGCTCAAATTTTATCACGACCGATAAAAAATCTGCGCTAAAATTCTTTGAGCGAGGTTATTTTTTAGAAAATATGGAATTTTTTGCGGTTCTTAAGGTAGCACAAAAATTTCAAATTCCCGCTTACGGAATTTTTTGTGCGACGAATTTTTGCGATTCAAATGCTCACACGGATTTTTTAAAAAATCACGCCGCTGCAAAAGAAAATTTAACTAAATATCTAAAAACTAAGGCATTAATTTGAAAAATATCTTTGATTTTACGATGAAAGAGCTTGAAAATTTCGTCGAACCAAAATTTAGAGCCAAGCAAATTTGCGAATGGATTTACAAAAAGAACGTGGACGACTTTGCACAAATGCTAAATCTACCAAAAGAGATCCGTCAAAGCTTAGCTCAAAATTTTTATTTAGATCCACTTGAATGCGTCAGATCCGAAACAAGTAGTGATGGCAGTATCAAATACCTTTTCGCTCTCAAAGATGGCAAGACGATAGAAAGTGTCCTGCTGCCGATGAAGGATGAGCTGCGAGATGAAAACGAAAAAATTATAAGACACGCGCGCTACTCAATCTGCGTAAGTTCGCAAGTGGGTTGCAAAATTGGCTGCAGCTTTTGCCTAACAGCAAAAGGTGGCTTCGTACGGAATTTAACTCCAGGCGAAATCGTGGCTCAAATTTGGCTCATCAAGAAAATGAACGCGATCCCGTACGAGCGCCGCGTCAATGTCGTATATATGGGGATGGGCGAACCGCTTAACAACCTAGACAACGTTACCAAAGCCGTGCAAATTTTAAAAGAAAACGATGGACTCGCCATAGCGCCGCGTCGCCAAACGATAAGCACTAGCGGACTTTCTACACAGATAAAAAAGCTTGGCGAAATGGATCTTGGCGTGCTACTTGCAATCTCGCTGCATGCAGTGAACGACGAACTACGTGAAAAACTAATGCCGATAAATCGCGCCTACAATATTGCATCGATCATGCAGGCGGTGCGCGAGTTCCCAATCGATCTGCGAAAGCGCGTGATGTTTGAATACCTAATGATCGATGGGGTAAATGACCGCTCAAGCGATGCCAAAACGCTAGTGAAGCTTCTGCACGGCATCCGCGCAAAAGTAAATCTGATCTATTTTAATCCGCACGAAGGCTCGAGCTTTGGCAGGCCAAGCCCCGAAAACATGGTGAAATTCCAAGACTATCTCTGCGCACACGGCATAACATGTACGATCCGCCAGAGCAAAGGGCTAGATATCAGTGCAGCGTGCGGACAGCTCAAACAAAGAAACGAGCAAGGTAAAATT
>CAUQZM010000024.1:0-24449 GCA_963522765.1 uncultured Campylobacter sp.
ATGCAAGTCAAACTTCTAAATTTCACTCCGCTTTGGGTCTGCTCAAATGCGATCCGCACCTGCTGGCAGAGCTTTGAGCGCGGCGATTGCGGCGGCGCCAAAGACCTAGCGCTAATAGACCGCGTCGGCAACCAGCTCAAGCACTCAAGCACGCTCGAACACCTCTACTACAACTTCTACATCAGCGGTATTTCGCGCGCGCTGCTTCAGGAGCTGGCGCGCCACCGCCTAGCAAGCCTTAGCGCAAAATCCACTCGCTACACTCTCAAAGAATTGCGCGGCGAGGACAGCTTCGCGCAAGGAGACTTCGAAAATGCCGCGCGATACATCGTGCTTACCGGCAACGAAGCGGTCGATAACGCAAGTATCGCGGCTCTTGAAAATCTACGCGTAATCTTACAAAGCCCAATCAGCCTTGATATCGCCAAATACTGCCTGCCCGAGTGCTACAAGAGCGAGCTTAGTTGGAGCATAAACGCTCGCAGCCTGCAAAACTTCCTCGCTTTGCGCTCTAGCAAGGCGGCACTTTGGGAGATCCGCGAGCTTGCAGGTAAAATTTATCACGCGCTGCCGCAGGAGCATAAATTTATATTCCAAAGCTGCATGGCGGGCGGAGAGAAGGCGCAGGACGAGGAGTAGCGAGCGAAGTAAAATTTTGATATAAGGAGCTTGCGATGATAAAACTTACGCAGATGAGAGCGGCTTTTGAAAAAGAGGAGCCGAATGCGCTTTATCTTAGCTACCTGGGATGGGTACAAACTCTGATTCCGTTTTGGAAGCAGGCCGTTGCGAGGATCGCGGAGCTAAGCGGCACGACGGATGAAAAAAGAGACAAGCATCTGCGAGTTATCGACAATTCTTTGCAGCTGATGCAAGCTTGGCGATTTAAAAAGATAAAATACGTGCAAGCAAGAAGAAGAGAGATCGATAGCGCCATAAGTTTTATTCGAAACGGCGCCTTAACGCAGCGGGCATGCAGATACGCCTTTGCGCCCGTTTGCAGAAATTTAGCGAGCATTTTGCGCAGCTTTTTATACGTTTCAACCTTTGGCTATTCGGACGAGCAGCTTCCGACCGTATTTGCCCAAAAAGTTTACGGCATTGCGCTATGCCATACTCTATTTCCCTTCGATACGGGCGATTTTGTGTATTATCTACCGCGCGAAAAATCTATCCACACCGACGACCCCGCCGATTTGGATAACTGGCATTTGATGATGGAGATAGCGGGCGGCGATTTGGGAATTTCTACGCTGATTGAGCGGCTAAACGAACGCGCGTATGAAATTTGGACGAATTACAAAACGCCGTTTGAATGGAAATACGACGAGGGTATTTGGAATTTGGAATTTGAGAATGTTTCAAAAAGGCTGCACTATGCGGGCGTGCGGGCTTTTACGGGTCTGAGTAAAGCGGAATAAAAAGCGCGCAAAATTTTAACCGTTTCTGAAATTTTATTCGTAGGCGGTAAAAATTCTGCTGCCCGACAGGATGAAATTTTAAAATTTTAGCCGAGCGGGCATTCGGTCGCTAAATTTAAACGGGCGTTTTAAACAGACGCTCGTTGCGGCTGCAGCGCTGAAAATTTTAACGGCGGCAAACCGAAAGCTTGGGCGAGCGATAAATTTAAAGGACGGATTATGAAAAATCTAGCGCTTGTGATGTTTAGCGGACAGACGCACCTCGATTTTGTGGGATTTTACGATTGTATGCTAAGGCTCAAAGCCGTCCGCCCGCAGCTTGAGATGAGGTTTTGCTCGCGCGAACGGCAGGTTTCGGATAGCGGCGGCCTTACGATCGATGCGGGCGAGATCACGACGGATCTAGGCGGCTTTGATGCGGTTTTTGTGCCCGGCGGTATGGCGACGCGCCGCCTGGGGGACGATGCGGGCTTCATCTCGTGGCTCGCAACCGCACGCGATGCGAAGTATAAGTTTAGCGTTTGCACCGGTTCGCTGCTTCTGGGCGCAGCGGGGTTTTTGCGAGGTAGACGCGCGACCACGCATCCGTTTTGCTACGATCTGCTGACGCCTTACTGCGCGGACGTGGTGCACGAGCGGCTCGTATGCGAAAGCCTGCCCGCAGGAGGCGAGATCATCACCGCAGGCGGCGTGAGCAGCTCCATCGAGCTTGGACTTTGCGTGATCGAAAAATTTGCAGGCGTACAGGCGCGAGAGGCTGCCGCTGCGGCGATGGATTATCCGTATTACGGCCTTAGAGGCAAGCTCGTACGATGAAATTTTAAGACCGCTAAGATCGGCGGCGCGGTTTATAAATACCGCAGTAAATTTTAAAATAGAGAGGAGGTAAATCTTAATGCAAGCAGTAAAGATATTAAAAACATTGTGGAAAGTCATCAAGATCGCCATGCTTGTAATTGCTATATTGTTTTTCTTATTGATAGCGTATATATATTTGGCTATTCAAATTTCGCCGTTATCTAAATTTCCATACGTAAAAGATCGAGATTTGGCTAAATTTGAAGCCTTAACAAATACGAAGGGAGAAACTTTGCTCATTTATCGCAAAAAAGCCATTCCTTATCATTGTAGGGACAAATTGCAAACTTGCATCTGTTACGCGCATTTTATAAAGGCGGATAAGCCTTTTACTTTGACGCAACAAAAAATGTTGCAAGAGGGCTACGAGTTTGTTTCCAAGTCCGATTGCATAGCTGAAACTACAAATTTGCACGAATTTAAACTATCGTGGGCGATGCCGTCTTATCATTATGCTGGCAGTCGGGAGTATTTGATATATGGTTCGATCAAAAATTTAAATATAACGGCAATAGTCAACGATAAAAGGCGAATATGGTACAAAAAAGAGCACGAATGGGGACAGCCGATAGATTATGATCACGAGGTTATTTTTTATCCCGAATTTAATATAGTTCAAATAAATACTTTAGGATATTATAGTGTGCGCTAAATTTACTTACAGCCGATTGATATCGTCGTTGAAAAATAAATTTAAAAGCTTTGGGATAAAATTTAAAAATTTAGACTTTGGTCTTGCGGACATTTATCAAAGTAGATAAAATAACGATATAGTGGGTTTTACATAAAATAGGAGATCACAAAGACAGAATGAAACCGGCTCAAATTTTATCGCTGCTTTCGCATATATCTTTCGTAGCGGCGTGCAAGCGATACTATTTTTAAAATTTATTGTAAAATTATGGCGTTAATTCATTAAATTTAAAGGACCGGCATGCAGATAAACTTAGACGACGTGAGGATCGAGAGCGGCTGGAAAGAGGCGCTTAGGGAGGAATTTTTAAGCGAGTATTTTGCGAAGATCAAAGAAAACCTGCTCGCCGCAAAGGCGCGCGAGATCGTCTATCCGCCGGGAAATTTGATCTTTAATGCCTTCAATCTCACTCCGTTTGAGCGGGTGCGCGCGGTGATTTTGGGACAGGATCCCTACCACGGCGCGCATCAGGCGATGGGGCTTAGCTTTTCGGTGCCGCGCGGCGTGCGAATCCCGCCTAGCCTCGTAAATATCTACAAAGAGATTAAAAGCGATCTGGGTATTAGCGAGCCTGAAAGCGGCGATCTGAGCTACTGGGCGAAGCAGGGAGTGCTGCTACTTAATGCGAGCCTTAGCGTGGGCGCGAACCGCGCGAACTCGCACAGCGGCTTTGGTTGGCAAATTTTTACCGACGCCGTGATTAAAATTTTAAGCGCGAGGCGGCAAAGCTTGGTCTTTATGCTGTGGGGAAATTTTGCCAAAGCAAAATCAGCGCTGATCGATGCGCAGAAGCATCTCATTTTAACCGCCGCGCATCCTAGCCCGCTTGCAGGAGGGGCTTTTTTCGGCTGCAGGCATTTTAGCAGATGCAATGAATATCTGCGCGCGCACGGTCTAGGTGAGATCGATTGGGATCTAAATCACGACGCAGATTAAATGTATTTTAAATGAAATTTGCGTAAAATGCGCCGCAAAATTTCAAAGGTAAAGAAATTTTAAAAAATGTCGAAAGGAGAAGTGAGCGAATAATATGCGACCGGCTTAAGACGGCTTGCTGAAGCGACGCGAATGCGCGGCTAGGCTAATCATTGTAATTAAAGGAACGATATGAAAAAGATAATTTTGGGACTTTTCTTGCTATTTACAAGTAGTGTAGTGGCAAATACCCTATCTGAGATTAGGCAATCGGGCACGATTAGAGTGGGCGTATTTGAGGCGCAACCGCCTTTTAGTAAATTCGAAGACGGCAAATTTCAAGGATTTGAGGTTACTCTAGCTGAGGCGCTATCAAAAGATATATTTGGCGGCAAGGCGGGCAAGGTGGAATTCGTGCCCGTAAAGGCTAGCGAGCGTTTAAAAGCGTTAGAAGAAAATAAAGTGGATATGGTGCTTGCGACCTTTACGATCACAAATGAGCGTAAGCAGCTAGTTGATTTTACGACGCCATATTTTGCAGTAAATATCGGCGTGCTAACCCGCGCTGGCGATAGGATCAAGACTGTATCGGATCTGCACGGCAAGCCGATCATCGCAGAAACCGGAACTACGGGCGAAGCGTATTTTAGAAAAGAGGGCTTTGAAATTGTAAATTGCGCTACTGCAAATGAATGCTATAAAATGCTAAAGGATGGTAAGGGCATCGGATATGCGACTGATAATCTGATAGTTTTGGCTTATGCTGTAATCGACAGCGATACCGAGGTAAATATCAAGAATTTAGGTGTTTCGGATTTCTTAGGCATCGCGGTTTCTAAAGGTAATAAGGATCTGCTTGAGTTCTTAAATGGCGAGCTAGTCAAGCTAAGCAAGAACGGCTTTATGAAAAAGACCTATGACGAGACGATTGAGCCGTATTACAAGGGCACTGCGGAGAAAAAATATTTCTTGTTGGATGACCTTTATAGCTTATTTTAGGCGGGCATAGCGGTACGGCTCGCCTGCATTTGCTTACAGTAAGCATAGCTGTGTACTATACGCCAAGTAAAATTTAAAAGGCTCGCATGGCCTTGTTATTTTGCCCGACTTTGCGAGCTTGGTTTAGATTGTAAATTTTACTAACACGCTGTTGCGGAATTTATAAAATTCCATAGAATTTCGCAGCGGCGTGCTATTTTTGCGCGGCGCTGATAGACGCACAGAATTTTATAGTGAAGTGCTAAAATTTAATGAGAGCAGGCAGGATTTGACGCAAGGCAGCAAAATTTAAAAAGCCTCTATCATTATGCTTAGAAATTTTAGTTGCGAAATTTTATCGCTAAGCTCGCAATTTAGGGAACAATTTCAGTTCTAGCAAAATGAAATTTTAAGAAAATTTACATTACAATTACGAAAAATTTAAAATTCAAGGAGGAAATTATGAAAAAGTCATTTTTTCTTATTCTATTGTCGGCGATCTTTGTTTTTGCGAATTCCCTAAGCGAGATCAAGCAAAGCAAGGTTATCAGAGTGGGCGTTTATGAAAACGAACCGCCTTTTAGCAAGTCAAGTGAGAAGGGCTTTGAGGGTTTCGAAGTCGAGCTTGCCAATGCGCTAGCCGGTAAAATTTTCGGCAACAGCGGCGGTCGTATCGAGCTTATACCGGTAACGAACGAAGTGCGCTTTCCGATGCTTCAAAACAATCAGGCAGATATGATAATCGCAGCTGCAAGTATCACCGAAGAGCGTAAAGGCAGCGTAGATTTTTCGATGCCGTATTTTACGGTAAATTTAGGGATTTTAACGAAAAAAGACTCAAATATTCACAAAATAGGCGATCTGATGGGCAAAAAGATCGGCATCATCCGCAAGACTACCGGCGAGGCGTATATCAAAAAAGACGGCGGTTATAATGTTTCTTATTGTAACGATTCGGTCGATTGCTACAGGAGATTAAAAAGTGGCGAGATCGACGGGTATTGCAACAACAACCTTTTTGTAATGGTAGATCCTGCAGTCGAGGTCAATATAAAAAATTTAGGCGATAATGTATTCTTGGGCGTCGCGGTGCAAAAGGGTAACGCGGAGCTGCTAGAAGCGATCAATAAAGGCTTGATTGCGCTTAGCAAAGAGGGCTTTTTCAAAAAGGCTTACGAGGATACTTTCGAATCCTTCTATAAAGGTACCGTCGATAAAAAATATTTCTTGCTCGACGATCTTTACAGCTTTTTTTAATAAAAAAGGAATTTGAAATGAAAAAATCACTGTTTTTAACTCTTTTATCTTGCGTTTTTGTATTTGCGAATTCTTTAAGCCAAATAAAGCAGAGTAAAGTCATTCGTATCGCCGTTTATGAAAATGAACCTCCGTTTAGTAGGGTCACGGATAACGGCTTTGAGGGCTTTGACGTAGAGCTTGCTAATGCAATCGGAGGCAAAATTTTAGGCGATACCGGCGGCAGGATCGAGCTCATACCGGTATCGGCGCAAGCTCGCTTTCCGTCCATTCAAAATAATCAGGCGGATATGCTTATCGCGGCTGCAAGCGTTACTGAGGAGAGAAAGAAAAATTATGAGTTTTCGATGCCATATCTTTCGGTAAATTCCGGAGTTTTAACCAGAAAAAGCGACAATATCCAAAAAATGAGCGATCTACGAGGTAAAAAAGTAGGCGTCATCCGCGGCTCGACGGGCGAAGCGTTTATGCAAAAGGATGGCGGCTACAATCTAGTGTATTGCAAAAATTCCTCCGATTGCTATAAACGGCTAAAAAGTGGCGAGATCGATGGTGCGTGCGACGATAATCTATTTGTGATGGTCTATCCGGTCGCAGATCCTAGCGTCGAGGTTAATATCAAAAGCCTCGGCGAGAATGTATTTTTGGGTATCGCGATGCAAAAGGGCAACGCAGATCTCGCAGAGGCCGTCAATCAAGCGCTCATCTCGCTTAGCAAAGAGGGCTTTTTCAAAAAGGCGTATAATGATACCTTCGAGCCTTTCTACAAAGGCACCGTCGATAAAAAATACTTCCTTTTAGACGACATATACAGCTTCTTTTAAAATTTTAAATTTGATGTGGGTTAGGATTTGAAGCTTTGCAGCTTTAAATCCTAACCCACACATAACCGGCGTGGCATTAAAATTCCGTCTTAAATTTTGTTCTAAAATTTCATTTCAAATTTTATTAGTCCCACTGCCGCGCCTAAGCCCAGCGTGCACACGGCAGTCGTAATCTTTGGTATTCGTGAGTATTTACGGCGCGCAAAGATAGATCGAGCTAAGCTTTAAAATTTTACTTCGAGCCCTTGGAATTTTTTAAATCCTCCATGCGCTCCTGCTGAGCCTGCACGAACGCGCTGTATCTGATAAAAAGATAATCTTTGATCTCAAAAATCATCAATGTAAAAATCGAAGGCAGCGTAAAAAATCTAATCGTCATAAACACTAGATCAAGCGCGTTTAGCTCGTCGCTGCCCGCACGATACCCTCCCGCGCCCGCGGTTAAAATCCCATGCAGCGTCTCGTAGTTGTAAAGGATGAAAATCGTCACGAAAAGTGTGGAGAGCTTCGATACGATCTTATTCATTATCTGCGCTACATCCTCATCGGCGATCACCGACATCGCAAACCACACGAGGGTGAAAAACAGCGGAAAGACGATGTTGAAATTTAGCGAGTTATCAAGCTTTTCTGCGCCCGTAACCGCGATGATCGCAAACACCGCCGCAAAGGGGATCACAAATAGCGCGAAGGTCATCGCCGATTTTATCGCCTTAAAAAAGCTATACATGAGCAGCGGCGAGCCCAAAGCGAGCAAAAAGATCGTGAGCGCATAGTTGGCTTTGGCAAAATCGTATAGATTAAACAGCGCAAATACCGATGCTGCGGCAAGTAACGGCACGCTGAGCTTAAACACCGCCCCGTATTTGGCATACGCGCGCGATACAACGGCGTCGAGCTTGCTAAATTTGACGTTTAAGCTTTGCGCCTTGATGAAAAACAAAATGACGAATTTGACGATTACGTTTGGGCTCATACACACCTTTCCGTTTAAATTTATAAAATTTATCCGCGCTAAATTTGCGAAATTTTATCCGCGGAACCTGTCCGTAGAATTAGGCTTTGCCGACGGCTTATGCGGTCTGCGTTAAAATTTCATCGCGCTCTCCGTTGCTATCTTGCCGCCTTGTAGGCTTTGTCTTTTGGCTACGTGAGGCGGACCTGCGCGCTTTGGCTTGCATAGCGTCTCGTTAGCAAGCCTTTTCGGGTTGCGACGTGCTACGGCGGCGCTCATTCGGCTCGGCGCGCGATACTTTGCTTGCGGTATCCGCGTCGTGCCCGCACATGAAAGCTTAGCGCTGCTAAAATTTTACCGGCTCTTAGCCCTATGCGATACGTCCTACGCGCCGTGATAGAATTTTACGCGACGCAAGGACCTACCGCGCTTGGCTTTGCGCTGCAAAGCGCTCGCCTTGTATTGGCCTGGGATGCGGCGCGAATGATTAAAATTTAACCGCACCATTGCCGAGCCGTTTTAAAGCTCAAACGAATTTTTGAGCCGCTACGATACGTGAAATTCCAAAAATCGTGCCTTAGCGATCAAGCTCATTTGCGCTTGCTTGCGAGCCATGCAAAAAGCGGCGCACTTGCGCCCTTCGCCGCGCCCATGCAAAAGCAACGCACCCTTTGCCGCTCAAAACTCATTTTCGCCCATTCGCACCCCCTGCTAAATCGAAGCTAAGAAGCGCTCCGCCTCACATCCAGTCTAAAATTTGCGTGATCTCGGTAGCGTGGAAAATTTTAAGTCCCTGCGCGTTTTGCGGCTTCATCGGGACGATCGCGTTTTTAAATTTCTGCATCGCGGCTTCTTTAAGGCGCGCATCGAGGTTGAATATCTCTCTGATCTCGCCGTTTAGGCTCACCTCGCCGATGAAGACGCTCTCTTTGCTGATCGGGCGGTTTTTGAAGCTGCTTACGATCGCCGCGACGACGGCGAGATCGCACGCCGTTTCGGTGATTTTGACGCCGCCGCTTACGTTTACGAAGACGTCGTATCCGCCAAGCCCGATCTCAAGCTTGCGATCAAGTAGCGCTAGAAGCATATCGAGGCGGTTTTTATCAAAGCCTGTGGCGCTGCGCTTGGGGTAGCTGCTCTCGCACACGAGTGCCTGGATCTCTACGACGAGCGCGCGCGTGCCCTCCATCGTGATCGTGATCGCCGAGCCGCTTACCGCCTTGCCGCGTGTGAAAAATTTACTCGCGACATCCTTTGCGCTTACGAGCCCGTGCGGCCCCATCTCGAAAATCCCCACCTCGCTCGTAGCCCCGAAGCGGTTTTTAAAACCGCGCAAAATTCTAAGCTGCTTGCTCGCATCGCCCTCGAAATACAGCACCACGTCCACCATATGCTCTAATATGCGCGGGCCTGCGATCGAGCCCTCTTTGGTGATGTGGCCGATGATGAAGATCGAAATCCCGCGCGCTTTGGCAAGTCGCATCAGCTCGAAAGTGATCTCGCGCACCTGCGTGATCGAGCCCGGCGCAGAGGAGGCTTTGTCGCTAAAAAGCGTTTGGATGCTGTCGATGACGATAAACTTATAATCCCTACGCTCCACCTCTTCAAGCACGGCGCCCAGATCTATCTCGGTGAGCAAAAACAGCTGCTCGCTTATCGCGCCCAGCCGCTGCGCGCGCATTTTGATCTGGCTGGCGCTCTCCTCGCCGCTTACGTAAAGCACGGCGCGGCCGCCGCTTGCTAAATTTGCCGCGATCTTAAGCAGTAGCGTGGATTTTCCGATGCCGGGGCTGCCGCCGATTAGCACGAGCGAACCCTCTACGACGCCGCCTCCGAGGACTAAATTTAGCTCGCTATCTTTGGTGTCGATGCGTGAAATTTGCTCGATCTGTATCTCGCTGATCGCTTTGGCGCTTGCGGATGAGGCGCGGGCAAGCTCGCTCTCGATCTCTTTTAGCGCTTTGATCTGAGCGGGCTTGAGCTCGACGAAGCTATCAAACGCGCCGCAGTCTGGACATCTACCGAGCCATCTGCTTTGCTGATTGCCGCAGTGCTGACACTCAAAAATCGTGGTTTTAATTTTCGCCATTTTTATCCCTCGCTCGTTTTCGCTTAAATTTAGCCTCAAGCTTTGCGAAATTATACTTAAAATTTTTAAAATTTTAGCCGCCTTGCGCGCCGCTTGCGGGATCAAAAATCACGAGAGGGAGGATTTGCGGCTAAATTTGAGCTAAATTTAAATATGTTTTAAACATTTATAACTATAATACGAATTTTACTTTATTTAAAGAAGGTTTAAGATGAAGGGCAAGCTTAGTAGAAGCCAGTTTTTGACGATATCGCTTACGCTATTTGCGATGTTTTTCGGTGCGGGAAATTTTATTTTTCCGCCGGGTCTCGGTAGGGAATCCGGGCAGAATTTTTATATGGCGATAATGTTTTTTTGCGCTACGGCGGTACTTCTGCCGGTGCTTGGCGTCGCAGCCATCGCGCGCACAAAGGGGCTTCAGAGTCTGGTGCGCCGCATAGATCCCGTGTTTGCGATCGTTTTTACCGCGCTTTTGTATCTTACTATCGGGCCGCTTTTTGCGATACCGCGCGCGGCAAATATGCCTTTTGATATCGCGATTAAGCCTTTTATTGCGGAAGAGCGCCTTCAAATTTGGCTATTTGTTTATTCCGCGGCATATTTTGCGCTGAACTATTATATCTGTATGAACCCTTCAAAGCTCGTCGATCTGCTAGGAAAATACCTCACGCCGATACTTTTAGCGCTTATTTTGCTACTTTTCGGCGCGGGATTTTTATTTCCGATCGGAAGCTTCGTCGCCCCTAGCGGCGAGTACGTTGATCAAGCCGCAGCAAAGGGCTTCGTAGAGGGCTATCAGACGATGGATGCGCTTGCGTCTCTGGCATTCGGTATCATAATAATTAACGCCATCAAAGCAACCGGCGTGAGCGACGAGAAGCACCTCGTCACCTCTACGATAAAAGCGGGAATGATGTCGGGCGTCATACTGATGACGATATATTTCATGCTGGGCTATCTGGGCGCGACCTCTGCGGAGCTTTTCAAGGATACGCCGAATATCAACGGAGCGGAGCTTCTGTCGCGAGTAAGCGATCATTACTTCGGAAGAGTGGGCGTAGTGATCCTAGGCAGCGCATTTTTCCTAGCCTGCATCACCACGACGCTGGGTCTTATAAGCTCGGCTAGCGAATACTTTGAAGAGCTTACGAAAGGTAAGATTAAATACAAAACCTGGGCGATCGCTTGGTGCGTGATCGGCTTTGGAGTCGCAAATTTCGGCCTTACGACCATCATCAAAGGCTCCATCCCGGTCCTCGTCGCCATCTATCCGATCTCGATCATGCTGATAATCCTCTCGCTGATCAACCCGTGGATCGATTCAAGCAAGCTGATTTACCGCGCCTGCGTCTATGTCTGCGTAGTCGAGGGCGTCATAAACGGGCTTGATATTTTGGGGATTTCGGTGCCGCTTGTTACGTTTATCGTAAAGAAAATGCCGTTTTACGACTCGATGCTCGGCTGGATAGTGCCTAGCACAGTGACCTTCGCCGTGACCTACGTGCTGCATCTAATCTTTGAAAAAAGAGACGATAGCTTTTAAATTTAAGAGCTATTTTAAAATTTAGCCGAGCTCTACGGGGCTCGGCGTACTTCTAAATTTTAATTCGCCACCGAATTTAATCTCCCATATTTTTCCATAGAATTTCGACATATAAAATAAGCCGCCTTCAAAAATTTAACCTAAATTTTACGCTAGAATTATCAAAATAAAATTTCAAAAGTAAGGATGGCAAGATGAGTAAGCGGGACGAGGCGCTAAGCTTGGCGCGAGATTTTGAACGCGACGGCTTTAGAGTGCCCGGTTTATACGAGCGGTTTTGGCGGCTGCAAGGGGATGCGGCGGCGTATTTTACGCTAGCGGACAGCCTGCTGCGCGGGCGGAGGGACGGCCGCACGCTGCTAAAGGACGCTCTGGGCTATGTAGGCAAGGAGGATTTTAAAGCTCTGATCGCTACGGCGGTTGAAATTTTGCGCGAAGAGGCGGCGCAGGGGCTCGAAACGCAGCAGAGCAAAAGCGCTGCACAGACGGGAGAGGATGCGCGCTCGGACGAATGCAGGGGCAAAAGCGCACGGCAACGCGGCAGAGATGAAAAAAGCACGCGCTGGAAAAACGCCGAAGAGGTCATCGCAGCGGCAAGTCTCGAGTTCGCGCCGCTTTTGCACCCGTATCTCGGCGAGCTTTTGAAATTGCAGCCGAACGAGAGCGCGTATTACGCGGAGTATCCATGGCGCGGGCTTAGTTACGAGAGCTCAAAGTTCTGGCGCGAGAGGCTTGCGGATCCGCAGACGAGCAAAGACGATAAGCAAAAAATTTTTAGCTGCCTGCTGCAAACCCGCGATCCGCGAAACGTAAAATTTGCCTGCGAGTTCGCGCTTGCGGAGGATTTTTTCGATCGCCCGTGCGATTTGCTCGAATATATAGGCTACTGGCTAGAGGCCGCAGGATTTACTTTTGAGCGGACTAAATTTGACGCAGACGGTGCGGCCCAAATGGCGGCGGATGAAATTTTAAAAATGGATGCGGACGAATGCGGCGGCGCCAAACAAACCCAACCTAGCGAGCGCGATCTATCGCAGATGTCAAACGAGCCGGGCGGCGTCGCCTCAGTGTCGTTGCAAGCAGACGAGCGCGACGTATCGCGCAAAAATTCAGATGAAGCGTGCGATGCGGCAAGCACCGTTAAATTTAACGCTGGCGAGTTAAAATCGGCAGCGAGCCAAATTTTTAAAGCGTGCGCAGCTGAACACGACTCTAAATTTAACTCAAATGAGCCAGCCGCCGATAAATCACAAAAAGCGCCAAACGATGAAATAGGCTTTAGCGGCGAGAAATTCAGGCTCAAAAGATACTGCGGCCAGCGCGCGTATCACATAATCTTTCCGCGCAGCTATTTCGGCGCGCCCTATGCGGCGCATCTGGCGAAGCATCATCCGACCTGGCAGCTTGAGGGCAGCGAGGCGAGATATAAGCTAGGCGGGGTTTTGGATGAGGCGGACGGCGATGCGCAAAATCCGCTATTTCATCTCATCGCGCTTGATCCGCTGCCCCGCGACTTGCCCGTGCGCTCGCTACCACGCCTAACCCTCGCCGCGCACGTTAGAGAGATAAACGAAGGTGAGGTAGTTTTTTACGAGCACGATGCGCAGGGTATGCCGCGACGTATCGGCGAGCGGACGCAAGTCGAATATGTGCAGGACGAGCCGATAAAGGAGTGCGAGGTCGCGCTTGCGCCTACGCCGCCGCGCTGGGCGGCTCAGGACTGGGGGATGTCAAACAGCAGGCAAAACCTAGCGCGCATCGGCGGCGAGCCCTCGTGGATACAGGGCGCGCAGGTGCCGACGTGTCCGATATGCGGCGAAAAGATGGAGTTTTTGATGCAGCTTGACAGCGAGCTTCCAAGTTGCGAGCAAGGCGGCGAGGTGATGTTCGGCAGCGGCGGGATTTTGTACGTGTTTTGGTGCGAACGGACGCGGGTGAGCGCGTTTTTCATGCAGTGCACATGAGTAAAAATTTTGTAAAATTCTAAATGAAAATCGTAAAATTCTAAGTAAAATTTATTCTAAGATAATCGAGCGGCAAAATTTGCCGAGCATTTCGGCGCGTAAAATTTAAACTTGTTTAGCGAGAATATGAATAGAAATTTACGCAGACACGCAGAGCTTAAGCGTAAATCCCATCCACCAGCGTCTCTACGAACTCATCCGAGTTAAATTCTGCTAAATCCTCCATCCGCTCGCCTACGCCGACGAAAAGTATCGGCAGCCGCAGCTCGCGCGCTATGGCAAAAAGTGCGCCGCCTTTGGGCGTGCCGTCGAGCTTCGTGATGATGATGCCGTCGAGCCTTACGATCTCGTTGAAAGCCCTAGCTTGCGCGACGCTATGATTGCCCTGAGTGGCGTCTAGAACGATGATCTTTCGGTGCGGTGCGCCGCTTTTTGCGCGATCACATATTCGCACGATCTTCTCTAGCTCCGCGGCTAAATTTTTCTGGTTTTGCAAGCGTCCTGCGGTGTCGATCAGGACGCGATCTATGTTTTTGGCACTTGCCGAGCTTACGGTGTCAAACGCCACGGCAGCGGGATCGTGCCCCTGCGCGGTAGCTACGATCGGTAGATTTAGAATTTGCGCCCATTTTTTTAATTGCTCGACCGCGCCCGCGCGAAAAGTGTCGCATGCGCCTAAAATCACGCTTTGGCCGCTATTTTTATATAAATTTGCAAGCTTTGCGGTTGTTGTAGTTTTGCCCGCGCCGTTTACGCCGATGATGAGCTCTACGAAGGGCTTCTCATTCGCGGGTTTAGCGATATCGTAATCGAAGTAGCTCTTCAAAATGCCCTTAAGATCGTCTTTTGCGACTAGCTTTTTTGCGGGCAGTTTTTCTAAAATTTCCTCCACGAGTTCGTAGCTTACGTCGGCTTCAAGCAGCATCTCTTCTAAAATTTCTTTTGAAATTTTATCCTCGCCCTTTGCACCTCGCATCGCGCCTATGGTCTTGCTAAGCCCTTTTTTAAAAAATTCGAACATCAGAAAATTTTCTCCAATTCAGTCATTAAAATTTCTTCCGGCATCAGCCCGAAATACTGCGCGCTAAACTCACCTTTTTCGTCGTAGATCGCCATATACGGCACTTCGTTTATGCCGCCTAGCGCCTTTGTAAAAAAGTCTGTCCCTTCGCCGTAAGCGATCGCGTAATTTACTTCGTGTGCGTTTGCGTAATTTTTTGCATCGTCTAAATTTGCATCACCGATCATTACGCCGATTATGTCAAGCTTGCCGGAGTAGGCTTGTTTGGCGGCATTTAGTGCGCTTACCTGCACGGCGCAGGCGTCGCACCACGGCGTAAAAAACGCAAATAGCGTCACGGAGGAGTTATTATCGATTCGAAAGCCTTGCTTTGTCTTTTGCATATTTAAAATTTTGCCGTTACTTAGCTGAAGTGTAAAAGGAGCGGTATAATCGACCTGGATTACGGCTTCGGTTTCGGACTGCGGCTGCGTGGCGTTGGCCTCGGTCGGGGTATCGCTTGATTTTTTATCCTCATCATCGCCGCAACCTGCAAGAAATAAAACAGCCGTAAAAAGCGCTAGAAAAAAACGAAATTTCATAATAAACCTTAAAATTTAATCGCAAGATTATACAAAAACTAGCTAAAATAAGCGTTAAAATTTTATAAAAGGCTTAAGCTATGCAAAAGAATGAATTTAGAAAAATTTGCAAATCGCGTCTAAAATCTCACGCCGCGCGCGCTGCTAGATGCGAGCATTACGCACTTTTATGGCGGCTAGAGCGGCTGATAAAATTTTTAAAAGCACGTAAAATTTTGATATTTTTGCCGATGAGTTACGAGCCGAACGTTTTGATTTTAAGAAAAAAGCTATCAAAAAGCTGCGAATTTTACGTTCCGTTTATGGTGGATATTAGCTTAAAAATGGTAAGATTGCGCCAGCCTTTTAAAATTTCACGCTTTGGGTTGCGACAGACGCTGCCGCAAAACGGGTATTTTAAAAAGGTCGATCTAGCCGTGGTTCCAGCTATCGGAGTGGATGGCGCAATGGCTAGAATAGGACATGGGAAAGGATTTTACGATATGTTTTTTTCAGGTCTGAAGCTTAAGCCCGCAATCGCGTTCGTGAGTATAAAAGACTGCTTTTGCAGCGAAATTTTATCGCTTGATCACGACGCAAAGGGTGATTTTTACATAACTCCGAGCCAAAATTACCTAAAAAGAGGAAAATATGATAGAGATTTTAATCGCCTTGTGCGCTCTTGCGGTGGGCGCTGGCATAGGATACTTAGTAGCTAGAAAGATTAATAACGCCAATTACGATTTTTTCGTAGAACAAGCCAAAGCTAAAGCCAAAGCTATAGAATTTGAAGCCGAGGGCATCTTGCGAAATTCTAAAATTTCGGTACAGGAAGCTGAGTTTGAAGCTAAGAAAAAATACGAAGATAAGGCAAGCAAACTGCAGAAAGAATTTAACGTTAAATTTGACGAGCTCGGCAAAAAGGAGCACGCGCTTCTAACCGAGCAAGAGATTTTAAAAGACAGCAAAAAAGAGCTCGAAAGCGCCAAAAAAGAGGCGAAATTCCTCTACGAAGAGGGCTCAAATTTGAAGAAAAGCTATGAAGAGAAGCTCTCCGAGGCTCTTAAGGTGCTTGAGCGCGTGGCGGGCTTTACGCAGGATGAGGCGCGCGCGCAGGTGCTTAAGAAGGTCGAGGAGCAAAGCCGCACCGACATCGCTCACATCGTGCGAAAATATGAAGAGGAAGCCAAAAAAGAGGCGCGAAAAAAGGCGAACTATATTTTGGCGCAGGCTACGTCGCGCTTCGCGGGCGAGTTTGCCGCCGAGCGACTTATCAACGTCGTAAATATCAAAAATGACGAGCTTAAAGGTCGCATCATCGGTAAGGAGGGGCGCAACATAAAGGCGCTTGAGATGACTCTTGGCGTGGACGTCATCATCGACGATACCCCGAATGCGATCATCGTAAGCTCGCACAATCTCTACCGCCGCGCCATCGCCGTTCGCGTCATCGAAACGCTTATCGAGGATGGCAGAATTCAGCCTGCGCGCATCGAGGACATCTACAAAAAAGTAAGTGATGAATTTGAAGCTAGCATCGCCGAAGAGGGCGAAAATATCGTAATGGATCTAGGCCTTAGCAAAATTCACCCCGAAATTTTAAAACTCATCGGCAAGCTTAAATTTCGCGCCAGCTACGGGCAGAACGCCCTTGCGCACAGCCTTGAGGTCGCGCATCTTGCAGGCATCATCGCCGCAGAAACGGGTGGAGATCAAAAGCTAGCCAAGCGAGCGGGCCTACTTCACGACATCGGCAAGGCGCTAACTCACGAATACGAGGGTTCGCACGTAGATCTTGGCGCCGAGGTTTGCCGCCGCTACAAAGAGCATCCGGTAGTGATAAACGCGATCTACGCTCACCACGGTCACGAGGAGGCTACAAGCGTAGAAAGTGCCGCAGTCTGTGCTGCAGACGCGCTAAGCGCCGCGCGCCCGGGCGCTAGACGAGAGGTGCTAGAGAGCTATCTAAAGCGCGTTAGCGACATCGAAGCGATCGCGATGAGTAAAACGGGCGTTAAACAAGCCTATGCGATCAACGCAGGTCGCGAGATCCGCGTCATCGCAAACGCTAAGCTTATGAACGACGACGAGGCGGTTTTGGTCGCCAAAGAGATCGCTTCGGATATCCAAGATAAGGTCCAATTCCCGGGCGAGATTAAGGTCAATGTCATACGCGAGCTTCGCGCGGTCGAGATAGCCAAATAAGGAGTATGAAATGAAAAAATTTATAATCGCTTTATTTTTGCTTTTTAGCGCGGCATTTGCCGAGGATGAGCTCATCATTGATAGCGCGAGCGCCTATTCGTCGGTGATGCGCACGAACGCGCAGTATAAATACCTAGCGCAGCAAGCCCGCGCGATAGTGATATTTCCGAGCGTCAAGAAGCTGGGCTTCATCATAGGCGGAATGTATGGTGAGGGGATCATCATCTATAATAACGACGGCGCGCATAGCGTAAGCGGTGCTGAGATCAGCAGCGCCAGCGTAGGACTTCAGATCGGCTATGAGGATAATTATCTAGTTATTTTCGTAATGCATGATGATGTGATCCAAAAAATGCGAAATTCCCAAATCACGCTTTCGGGCGATGCGACGGCAGTTGCAGGTAACTACAGCGCCGATTCTGGCTCTTTAGATGTGCTAAATCAAGATATGTACGTCTTTACGAATAAAGGCGGGCTGTTTGCGGGCGTGAGCCTGGGCGGTTCGGTGCTGGAGACCAAAAATGACCGCGCTTTTGATCCAAATACTGAGGGCTATGCACTTTTGATGCGAGTAATCGGCGCAGATGAGTAAAATTTAGCTAGAAATGCTAAGGCGCATAGATTAGCGAAAAATTCCTGCTTTATGAGCGTTTTATTAGTGGCTTGGAATTTTGCTCGCGTAATTTCTGCAGAATATAGACCTGGGTGCGTAATTTTATTGTAATTCGCGGAGTGGGAGGCATTTGAGGATATCGCGTAAATCCTGCGTAATTCGCAAGTTACTTTGAATTCTAAAGAAGTCGAAATTTTGTCATTAAATTTAGAATTGCAAAATTTTAACGCTAAATTTTGCGGTGATTTTGCTTGATGTCTAGAAATTTTATTTTAGAATTTCGCTTAATATTTTGCGGTAAAATTTTATATTTCGCGACAGCTGCGCGGAATTTTAAATTTAATGTCGCAGTAAAATCAAGTGGCGTCGTGGGACGTTAGAGTGAAGTTTTCGCGCCGAATTTTAAAGCTGCTTTAGTCAAATTTATAGAATTTTATACGATCTAATGAAAGGATTTGATGGAGTCGATGTTTGCAAACCTCCATACATGGGGGTATCTGATACTGTTTTTGTATTCGCTGGGCGGAGGATTTTTGGCGCTTGCGGCAGCGGGCGTGCTAAGCTCGGCCGGCGAGCTCAATATCGTCTTATGCATCGTAATCGCCTGCATATCGAACTTCATAGGCGATTCGGGGCTATTTTTAGTAAGCCGCTACAATAAAAAAGAGATCATGCCCTATCTGCGCAAACAGCGCCGCAACCTTGCTCTGGCGCAGATTTTGTTTCGTAAATACGGCGACCGTATCATTTTGATTAAAAAATTTATCTACGGTCTCAAAACCCTCGTGCCGATCGCGATCGGCATCACAAAATATTCATTTTTAAAATTTAGTGTCATCAATGCCGTAAGCTCGCTTATTTGGGCGCTTGTGGTGGGGCTACTGAGCTACTACGCGGGCGATTTCGTGCGCGAGCTCTATGTGCATGTCAAGGACGCGCCGTGGATCGCTCCGCTGGCTCTAGGCGCGATAGTAGCGGCGATCGTGCTCTATTTTCGCTTCGCGACCCGCAAAAGAGGCTAGCAGTGGCAAAAAAGCTGATCCCGCTAGCAATTTTCGCAGCACTTCTTTTGGTGCTAAATTTGATCTCCAATTCGCGCAGTCCTACGACTAAAGATGAGCGGATTTTTACCCCCAAAACCCTGGATGCTGCGTCGCGTAAAAGCGGCGTGCAAAATTCTGCAAGCAGCACCGATCGTAAGATTTCAAGCTCACAAAATCCTGCAAGTGGCGCCGGCGCAAAAGATGAGAGCGGTGAAAAGGGCGCATATAGCACGAATATAGACGGCGCAAGAAGCGCAGACGGCGGAGCAGATCTAGGAGATTTAAAATCTCATCCGCGAGAAAACGAGCCCGCCGCCGCAAATCCTAAAAATGAAGCGGACGTCCACAGGCGGCGTAGCGCAGATTATGAAGCTTCGCAATCTCAAAATCCCGCCGAAAATTCTAAAAATCAGCTCGCGGACGAGCCCTGCATAAGCAGGGAGTGCGTGAGCGCTCATATCCGCCGTACGGGCTCTTTGCCGCAAAATTTTATCACGAAAAAGCAGGCCGGTGAGCTCGGCTGGCAGGGCGGCGATCTGTGGCGATACGCGCGCGGCAAGAGCATCGGCGGCGATCGCTTCGGCAATTTCGAGCGCAGGCTGCCTGATAAAAAGGGGCGGATCTGGCGCGAGTGCGACATCGAGTATCGCGGCGGCCCGCGCAGCGCTAAGCGGCTGATATTTTCAAACGACGGGCTGATCTTCTACACCGCCGATCATTACGAAAGCTTCGAGCGCGTGCAATGAGTTTAAATTTTAAAACGTGCCGCGCCGCAAAGATCATCATAGACGGCACAAAGATTAGGCGCAAAGATCAAATTTTCGCGCTGTTTGCCGCAGCGCTAAATTTCAAGCCCGAATACGTCGCGAATTTAGATGCGCTCTACGACGCGCTGGGCGAGCGGGGCGGACGGATCTTAGTCGTCATCAAAAGTGGCGGAATTTTAAAACTAAGGCTGGGCAAATTTTATGATATTTTGCTGGATGTTTTGCGTAGCGGCGAGGCGAAAATTTTAATCTTATGAGCTTGCGAGGCAGCTTATTATGGCTTCAAAGCCAAATTTTACCGAGCCTAAGACGAGTTTATTTCGCCGCAGTTTCGATCGCGCCGTTAAAATTTCCTAAATTTAGATCTAAATTTTAGAGCTTATTAAAAGAGGCGATTTTAGAAATTTCGCTCACAAAGCTCACGCGGTCAAATTTAAACTCAAGCCCATATTGCCAATCTTTGCGGCGCAGGTTTTTAAACTCGTAAAGCTTAACCGTCTCCGTTTCAAATTTAATCCTGAGCGCGAGATACCAGCAGCTCCAGATCCCGCACGGACAGCCAAGTAGCACGACGTCCTGCTCATCTTGCGCCAGATCAGCCTCAAGCGCCGCGCGTAAAAATAGCTCCTCAAAATCGATCAAGCTTAAGTAGGTGTAGCCTCCTGCGATGCTAGCTTGCCCCTCTTTCGCCGCAAAGCTTTGCTCGCGCCGCCTAATCAGCTCAAGCAGCGGCTCGCCGTTTATCGCAACGACGACTTCGGTAAAGCTTTCGCCCTCAATTTCGTAATTGTTTAGGTAAAATTTAATGCTATCCATGCGGCAATCTCGCTAAATGATCTATTTTGCGCCGTATTTGCACCGGCCTGCTAAAATTTCAGCGCAGTTTATCGAATTTGAAGTGAAATTCGGTTTAAAACTAAAAATTCGTAGGTAGAGCGCAAATTAAATGGAGATTTTTAAAATTTGAGGATTTCGGGCTTGCGGAGCTTATTTTTTAACGCACGCAAGCTCAAATTTACAAAAAAGCTCAATTTGCGTAGATGAAAGAAGCGAAAATAAAAGATTGAATTTCATCGCAGATCAAGGAGGTCGAAACGAGGGTTAAATTTTGTTATGAATAAAGAAGCCGAAATGAGAAATGAGGGGTTAAATTTAATTCGCTTTTGCGGGCGCTTAAATTTAACCCCGCCGCGGCTACATCATTTCGCCGCTTTTGTGCTCGTGCTCGGTGTAGGTTACCGGGATATCCTTCTTGCCTTTGCCCGGCGTATACACTCCCTCTCCGCGTTTGAAAAGAAGCTCGATACCTTCGTCGTTCGTAAGCATTATGCCGCTTGCCGAAGCCGCGCGTTTGAGATTATGCTTTTTGCCTTTTTCGTCGGTTAAGACGCCCGTTGCGAACATATCGTTCGAGCTAAGGCTGATGCGCTTATCTCCGGTCTCTCCTAGTAGAAATACGATCGTATGCGCTACAGACTCTTGCTTTTGCTGCGGAGCCGTATCGGCCTTAGGTTGGTTGCATCCGCTTAAAAGCGCGATTGCCGCTAATGACGAGAATACAATTCGTCTCATTTTTTCTCCTTTAAAAAAAGTTCGCGAATTATATAGCCAAAAAGTAAATCCTAGATTTCGCGACTTTTTATTTAATCAAAGATTAACCCAAATTTAGTAAAATTCCAGCTGAAAACATCCCAAATAAGGAGAACCTTATGGCAGTAAAAATCGCAATTAACGGCTTTGGAAGGATCGGTAGGTGCGCGGCTAGAATTGCACTAAGCAGGGACGATGTAGAGCTTGTGGCGATCAACGATACCGCTAAACGCGAGCTTACGAGATACCTGCTTCAATATGACACCGTTCACGGCGAGTTTCGTAAAAAAGTAGAAATTCTAAGCGACGAATGCATAGCCGTAGACGGCAAAAAGATCCGCGTATATTCCACCAGAGAGCCTGCGGAGCTTGATTTTGCGGGCGATGGTGCAGAAGCTGTGCTTGAATGTACTGGTGCGTTTTTAACGAGCGAAAAATGCAAGCCGTTCATAGACAACGGTATCGGCGTAGTCGTAATGAGCGCGCCTGCCAAGGATGATACGCCTACTTTTGTAATCGGCGTTAATGAGGGCGCTTATGCAGGACAACGCGTCATCTCAAACGCTAGCTGCACCACTAACGGCCTGGCTCCGATTGCAAAAATTCTAGACGATGAGCTTGGTATCGAAAAGGGTCTGATGACGACTATTCATGCCTATACACACGGACAGAGCCTAGTCGATGTAAAAGCCAAGGATTTTCGCCGTTCACGCGCCGCGGCTCTTAATATCGCTCCGACCACGACGGGCGCGGCAAAAGCGATTAGTAAGGTACTTCCACAGCTAAGCGGTAAGATGCACGGACAATCTGTACGCGTGCCGGTGGCTAACGTATCGATGGTTGATTTAACGGTGCTAACGCGCAAGCAGACGAGTGCCGAGGAGCTAAATGAAATTTTCCGCCGCTATGCTGCTAAAGAGATGAAAGGAATTTTGCTCGTAGACGACGATAGCCGTGTCAGCAGCGATTTTTGTACTTCAGAATACTCCAGCATCGTAGCTAGCGACTGCACGCAGGTAATTGACGGCAATCTAATAAAAGTGATGAGCTGGTATGACAACGAGTGGGGATATAGTGAGCGCCTTATCGATTTAGCCCTATATGCGGCAAAAAGAAGGAAATAAGATGGGCGAAATTCTTTCGATTAAAGATTTAAAATTTAAAGACGGCGCGCGCGTTTTTATCAGGTGTGATTTTAATGTGCCGATGGATGAGTTTTGCAATATTACGGACGATCGTCGCATACGTTCGTCTATCCCTACTATCAAATATTGCTTAGACGAGGGCTGTGCGGTAATTTTAGCCAGCCACTTAGGACGCCCGAAAAACGGATACGAAGAAAGACTTAGCCTAAAGCCTGTGGTAAAGAGGCTATCTAGGCTTTTGGAACGCGAGATAAAATTTGTCTCCGACGTCGCGGGTGAGGAAGCTGTAGCTGCGGTAAATTCGCTTAAAAAGGGTGAAGTGCTTCTGCTAGATAATCTACGCTTTGAAAAGGGCGAGAGCAAAAACGACGAGGTGCTAGCTAAGAGGCTTGCGAGCTACGCGGAATTTTATATCAACGATGCTTTTGGTGTATGCCACCGCGCGCATGCTTCGGTAGAGGCGATTACGAAATTCTACGATGAGGCGCACAAAGCGGCGGGATTTTTGCTGCTAAAAGAGATAAAATTTGCTAAAGACCTTATTAAAGATCCTGCGCGTCCTTTCGTAGCCGTAACAGGCGGCAGCAAAGTAAGCGGCAAGCTTCAGGCGCTTAAAAATTTACTTCCTAAAGTCGATAAGCTCATCATCGGAGGCGGCATGGCGTTTACCTTTTTAAAAGCCGTCGGATATGACATCGGCAAATCTTTGCTCGAAGAGGATCTAATCGAGGAAGCAAAAAATATTCTCCGCAATGCTCGCGAGCTTGGGGTTAAAATTTATATCCCTGTCGATGCCGTCGCAGCTCCGCAATGCTCGCAAGATGCCGTTACAAAAAAGGTTACCGTGCAAGAAATTCCAAGCGATTGGATGGGGCTAGATATCGGACCTGCAACCGTAGCGCTTTTTAAAGAAGCCCTAGACGATGCGCAAACGATCTGGTGGAACGGACCGATGGGGGTTTTTGAAATCGATAAATTCGCTCGCGGTAGCCTACATATATCGCATGCAATCGCAGATAGCGACGCCACGACCGTAGTGGGCGGCGGCGATACTGCAGATGTCGTCGAACGCGCGGGCAACGCTGATGATATGACTTTTATTTCTACCGGAGGCGGTGCGAGCTTAGAACTCATCGAGGGCAAGGAACTGCCGGGCGTGCGAGTGCTTACCGCTAAAACGGAGCTGCGATGATACTGGCGGCGAATCTTAAATGCAACCATACTCGCGCTAGTTTTGAGCGGTACGCTAAAGCTTTAGATGAAGGCTTAGCGGGCGGAATTTCGCGCGAAGATGAAATTTTGGTTTTTCCTCCCGCTAGCGCATTTTGCGCGAGGGTGAAAAATTTCACCCAAGGCGCGCAAAATTTCTATCCTGCCGTGCACGGCAGCTTTACAGGCGAGATCGGCAGCGATATGCTGGCGGAATTTGACATCAAAACCGTTCTTATCGGACATAGCGAGCGGCGCGCCATTTTGGGCGAGAGCGCGGAGCTGATAAGAGAGAAATTCGGTTTTGCTGCGGCGCAGGGCTGGCGCATCGTCTTTTGCGTCGGCGAGGATGAGGCGGCATTCGCGCAAGATCGCAGCGAGGGCTTCGTAGCGGCACAGCTTGAGGGCATCGATCTGAAATATCCGAGCTTAGTACTAGCCTACGAGCCCGTCTGGGCGATCGGTACGGGCAGAAGCGCGCAGTGCGAGCAGATCGAAAGAATGCTAAATTTCTTGCGTGTTAAAAGCTCCGCGCCGTTACTTTACGGAGGCAGCGTAAATGCGGAAAATATCGCAAAAATTTGCGCGATAAGAGGTTGCGACGGGGTGTTAGTGGGGACGGCGAGCTGGGACGCCTCTGGCTTTTTGGAACTTATACGCGTCGTCTCGCATCGCTATACTTCGTTGCCTTAAAATTTTGCTCGGTCATTACCTAATAGGGTAACTCCCGTCGCAAAATTTTAAGTCGCCTAGTCTAGCTTCGCGATACTGCTGCTATCGAATTGCGTTTAAAATTTG
>CAUQZM010000025.1:0-23952 GCA_963522765.1 uncultured Campylobacter sp.
ATGGAATTTGAAAAATTTGAAAGCGCGATGGAGCGCTTCGCAAACACGGTGCAAAAGTCCTCGCGCATCGAAAAAGTCGCGATCACGCAGGCGCTGGGGCGTATTTTAGCAAGCGACGTCGCGGCGCCTTTCAGCACTCCGCGCCGCCCGACCGCCGCGATGGACGGCTACGCGCTAAAGGGCGCAGATCTAAGCGAGGGGGCGAAATTTAAGATCGTCGGCACGACGCCTGCAGGCAAGATGCCTAGCGCCGCGGCAAAGGCGGGCGAGTGCGTCAAAACCTTCACCGGTGGGCTCATGTGCGAGGGTAGCGACACGCTTCTGCCGATTGAAAACGTACAGGTACAAGACAGCGAAATCGTCGTCACAAAACCCGTTCCCGCAGGCTTTGCCGTGCGTGCAGTGGGCGAAAGCTACCGCGAGGGCGAGCTTTTGCTTAGAAGCGGCACGAAGCTCGGCTTTTCGCAGATCGCGCTGCTAGCCGAGCTTGGTCTATTTCACATAAGCGTATTCGTCCGCCCAAAAGTAGCGATCCTAGCCACCGGTAGCGAGATAAAGGATCTGGGCGAAAAGCTCGAAAACGACGCTCAAATTTACAGCTCCAACCATATCGCGCTTGCAAATTTAGTAACGCAGCTAGGTTGCGAAGCGATGATAATGCCTCTAGTACGCGATGACGAAAAAGAGCTAGAAGGCGCGATCCTATCGGCTTTACAGAGCGCCGATATACTTCTAACTAGCGGCGGAGTGAGCGTCGGAGACTACGATTTCGTGCAAAGCACGCTACAATCAAAATTTGAGCTAATCGTAAAGGGCGCAGCGATCAAACCGGGCCGCCACGTGCGCGTAGCCAAAACCGGCGAAAAATATATCTTCGCGTTCCCGGGCTTCCCGCTGTCGGCGCTTATTACGTGCATTTTGTTTCTGCGCGTATATTTGCAAAAATCCTTCGGCGTGCGCGAAAATACAGAATTTAGTGCGATCTTAGATCACGACTACGTAAAAAAGACGCCGTGGCTGGAATTTATGCCCGCGCTCTTGCAAAACAGGGAGGGGCGGCTTTTTGTTAGCCTACAAAGCAAAAAGCAGGGCTCCAGCGCGATTTTGAATAATTTAGACGATGATAGCGTCCTGCTCGTCGCACCACTAGAGGTCAAAGAGCTCAAAAAAGGCGAGCTCGTGCGCGTAATCGCGGTACCTAAAATTTAGCACGGCAGTTCGGAGGCGGTTGCGAGGGCAGACGGAATTTAACTGCCGCGAGGGTTAAAATTTTGCCGCTGCGAGGCGCTAAATTTGGCTACGAAAGCTCTATTTCGTGGCTTTGAAAAGTTGAAATTTAGACCCAAATTGCGTGTCGCGGCGGGCTCATTAGAATTTTTACCGCACACCGTATCAGAGCAAGCTAGCGCGCTAATTTTTGCCGTCGCACAATTTCAGCTCCAAGCTACTTCGCGGGCGAAATTGCGAAATTTACGAGAGATAAAGCGAAAATGAAAGATAAATTTTATGGCGCTCCGGCGGGCGTTTTCGGTGAATACAAAGCGGGTGCAAAATGAGCCAAACTCACCCTTTTAAGCCGATTTTCGATCAAAATTCTAAAATTTTAATCCTCGGCTCTTTTCCCTCCGTCGTTTCTCGTAAATTTGGCTTTTACTACGCAAATCCGCAAAATCGCTTCTGGCGGGTGCTGGCGCGAATTTTAAACGCGCCGCCACCTGCAAGCATGGACGAAAAGATAAAATTCCTACTCGCCCGCGGCATCGCCGTCTACGACGCGGCGATCTGCTGCGAGATAAAGGGCTCGAGCGACGCCAAAATGACCGCCGTCGTGCCTGCAAATTTAGAACCGATCTTTAGCGGCGCACGCATCGTGCAGGTATTCTCAAACGGCGGTAAGGCGCATGAAATCTGCGAAAAATACCTAAAAACTCAAATTTTAAACGCAACCGGCAAAGAACCCGTCAAGCTGCCATCCACAAGCCCCGCAAACGCAAATTTTAGCTTTGAAAGGCTCGTGCGCGAGTGGAGGATAGTAGCCGAAGCGCTAAAGGAGGGTTAAATTTAATGTCTATAAAATTTGATTGTAAATAGTCTTTACATAAAATTTAGTATATGGTTGGAAGATACATCTAATGGTTTATAAGGTATAATTGTAATATCTGTTGATAAACAAGGAATAGTATGAGTAATTTATCGTATAACGTGGGTAAAGTTGTTGATTTGGCTAAAAAAAATGGTTCTGCTCTTATTATTGCCGCAGTATCTACCTTATATAAATCAAAGGCCGAATTAGCTTCACATTTTGTACATAGGTTTATATATGAAAGATTTAAAATTAGATTAAACGATTTTGTTCATGAAGAGAAAGAATTAAACGATGAAAAGAATAGTAAATTTTATGAGAATATAAGTAGCGATAATATCAATATTCTTTTTGATTTATTGGAAAAGGCTAGACTATCAACTTATGACTTACACGCAAAAATATTAGCAAAATTATATGGTAAGTTATTACAAAATGGTAAGCTTGATTATTACGAACATGCACTACTTGCCAATATAAATTCTCTAAGTGATTTAGATTTTATATATTTTTATGATCTAATTAAAAATAAACCAAATAGCCCATTAATAACAGATGACGATTGTGAATATATAGCAATTAATAAATTTATACAAATAGGAATTTTGTCAACGACCGGTATAACTTATTTTGGCAGTAATAACAATGAAAAAGTTCCTATAAATTTTCAAACGAATTGCTTTTCTGAATATTTATTTGAAGTGCTTAATTTGATAATGTCATCTCGCGATGTAAAATAAATTATTCATAATTCAAGAGGCTTTAAATAACCATATCTATATTAAAATGAGAATAATCGAAGTAAGCTTTAAAACAAGGAAGTAAAAAATATGAGGATTCCGCTAAATTTATCAGGTTTAACTCAAAAATTAAAATTCATCTTTCTGCTTCCGTTTTTGGCGCTAGGCGCGCAAGCTCTGGAGCCAAAAATCGTAATGAAGCCCGAGCCGAGCTTAAAAAACGGCCTGTATTTCGTAGCGGACAAGCCCTATAACGGGACGCTCAAGGTGCTGCATTATAGCGTCGAGGATCTCTACGACGTAAATTTTATGGGCGTCGTCTACCCCAGGCTAAAGCCACTGCCGCCCACGCTAATCCGCGAGATCGACGTAAAGGACGGCACTGCAGTGCTTCAGCGCGATTACTTTGACGGCAGAGATAAGCCCTCAAACGAATATCCGCTAAAGGGCGGCCTGTACGACGGCGTCGCAAAGAGCTACTACGCAGACGGCGGCGAGCTGAAGTCGCAGAGCGAATACAAAGCCGGCAAGCGCGAGAGCTTTTACAAGCTGTATTATCAAGGAAGCGGCAAGCTAAAGCAGCAGGGCGCGTATAAAAATGATAGGCGCGAGGGTGTTTTCACCGACTACTACGAAAGCGGCGAAGTAAGCGCGCGCCATACGTATAAGGGCGGGCTGCGAAACGGCAAGGACGTGGATTATTACAAAAGCGGCAAAGTGCGCGGTGAGCGAAGCTACAAAGGGGGGCAAGCGGCAAGGCGTAGAGAGATGGTATCACGCAAACGGCGCACCAAGGCAGACGGGCTCATACAAGGATGACCGCAAACAGGGCGTTTGGAAGTTGTTTTACGAGGACGGGGGAACGCGCGTAGCAGAAAATTTTAAAGACGGCGAGCGTGACGGCGTCGTGCGTGAATATTACCCAAGTGGCGCGCTGCAGGGCGAATACGAGTTTGAGCGCGACAGGCAAACGGGCACAAGTAAGCAATACTACGCAAGCGGCGCTCTTGCGGCGAAGGTGATGTTCAGAGACGGGCGCAAACACGGGCTATACGAAACATACCACGAAAACGGCGCGCTCAAGGCTAGAGTGACGTTCAAGGATGGCCTGGAGACGGGCACGGCGAAGCACTACTACGCAGACGGCAAGCTCGAAGCCGAGGGCGAGTTTGAGCGCGGCAGGCTCGTGCGCGCCAAAAAATACGATGAAAGCGGCAAGCTAATCAGTGACAAATCTGATAAAAACGGGCTAGCGAGAGAGTAAAGCGGGCTAAATTTTAAAATTTTAAGCGGATGGAATTTTAAAAAGGTTTAAAAATTTTGAGTAAGCGCGGCTTCGCGTTTTAACGACGCGGGTTTGCATTTTCAGCGCCCACGGCTTCGTACCTTAAGCTAGCGAGATTTTACGTTTTGAAGCGCGGCTTCACGTCTCTAACATTTGATTAGGACGCGGCTCCGCACTTTAAACAGACGCGACTTTGCGCTTCGAGCGAGCGCAATTTACATTTGAAGTGCGGCTTAAAAATTTTAAACAAGCGAGCCTTGCACTTTTGTTTTTCAGCCGCACATACCGCGCCGTCAAGTGGCGCGTATTTAAATTATGCGGCTTTGTATTTGTAAAGCGACGTGCTGCGTTAAACGAGTAAAATTCTACGCCGAGCGGCTTTATGGGGCACACGAATACGGCTTGACACTTTAATTGACGAGGTCTCGTGCAGCGCAGCTCGTCGCGCGATTTGAGCTGATACGGTTAAAATTCCACGCCATATTTTGGCGCACATAGCGCGCAGGTACGCCCGACGTAGCATAGCTTAACTTTCGATACGGCTTGTCTTTTTTGCGCAACGAGCAGCTTTGGCGCGGCGCAAATTTTTAAAATTTAAAGCGGAATTTCAAGCCGAAACGGCACTGAAATTTCAACCGCCAAAAAGGTAAAATTCAACGATCAAATTTTGTTAAATTTAGCCCGCGATTCGCAAGCCGTGCTATTCGGGCGTTAAATTTCAATGTGCGTTGCGCGCAGTATTTGCAGAGCAAAACGCGTACGATAAAATTTTAGCATGTTTGAAAAGACGGGGCTATCAGACGGCAGCACGGCGGAATGAAATTTAGCGCACAAGAACGGCAAATGGGGTATAAGCGAGACAAGCTTCAAATTAAAAATCGTAAAATTTCAATCCGCAGACGCCAAATGAGCTCAAGATCAAAATCCATGTAAATTTTATACGGCTAGATAGCAAGCCTTAAGGTCTTGCGACGCCACGGGCTGCGCGGTGCAGTATTCGCGAGGCAAAATATAGACGCCAAGAAGCGGAAGGCGCTTGGAATTTAGCGCGCGGCGGTCATAGAGAGCCGAAAATCCGCAGCACTCGAAGCTGTGTAACAAAAGCCCAAATCTACCCGCAGCAGCCGCAATCGCAGCGCGAGGAGGCAGCGGGGTGAAGCTCGCTGATGTAGAGCTTCACGGAGCTAAGCCCTTGCTTTTTTGCCCACGAATAGGCGTCGCTTGCGAAGCCGAAGTCCGCAAAACTCAAGAAGCTCTCCACGTAGGATTTGCGCGCATTTTGATGGTCTATGTAGTAGGCGTGTTCCCAAAGATCGCAGGCTAAAAGCGGAATTTTACCACGCACGATCGGCGTGTCCGCGTTTTGCGTCGTGATGATTTCTAAATTTGCGCCGCTCTCGTCGCATACGAGCCAGCACCAGCCGCTGCCAAAAAACCCCATCGCGCGCTTTAAAAACTTGCTTTTAAAATTTTCCATCCCGCCGAAAGCCTGCGCTAAAGCGTCCTCCAGCTCGCCGCTAGGCTCGCTTGGCTGTGCGATACAATCGAAGTAAAAATCGTGGTTGTAAATTTCAGAGGCATTGTTAAAAATACGGCTAAAACCTAGGCAAATTTGATAAAGCTTTGAAATTTGCGAAAACTCGCACTCCTCGCCGCGCGCCTCCCTGAAAGACTGCGTGATGATCGTAAAAAGATCCGCGTTTTGTATCGGCGTGTCCGCTATGTCTCGATTTAGGGTGGAGATGTAGTTCTCGCAAAGCCCGCCGTGGTGGAATTTCAAGCTTTGCAAGCTAGCGATTTTATTCGCGCGCGGATCGAAAGGTAGCGCCCTGGATCTAAACACTAATAATCCTCGCTATCCAAATCGCTATAATCGTTAAAACCATCGTCGTCTTCGTAGCTGTAATCGTCCTCGTCGTAGTTGTAGTTGTAACTCTCGTCGCCTCCGATTAGATCATCGTCCTCGTATTCGTCCTCATCGAACTCTTCGTCTTCGAAATCATCGAAATCAGCCATTTTGCTCTCCTTTGTCGTTGGAATTTACTTTTGATTTTACGCATTCGCTTGCTATTTCCGGGATATTTTCGATATAAACGCTCTGCGATGGGAAGGCAAACGATAGTCCGTTTTGCTCCACGATCTCCATTATTTTAAATAAAACATCCTCTTTAGTTTGGATAAAATTTGCCCATATTACGGTTTTTGTGAAGCAGTAAACTAAAATATTAATAGACGAATCGCCAAAGCTATCTAACGCTACGAACATGGTGCTTTTATAGCCCGCTAAATCGTCGATAGAAACCATGTTCTGTCTATAGCGCATACGAAAATCTTTAGAATTTAGCGCCGTATCGGCAGATTGAGCGATGCCTGGGTGAGATTTTAGCATCTCTTTGATGTCGTTTACGCACTTTCGAAGTTGAGCCGTGCTCGCGCCGTATTCGACGCCCACGGTAAGCTTTAAATTCCGCCCTACCTTCCTGCGGCTCCAGTTTTTGATATTTTGCGCCATTATGTTGGAATTCGGCACAAAAACAAGAGCATTGTCAAAGGTTCTGATCGTCGTCTTTCTAAAACCCGTTTCTACGACATTTCCTTCTATGTCTCCTAATACGACCCAATCACCTTGCGAGAACGAGTTATCAAACAATAGCATCACGGATGAGAAGAAATTCGCGATAATGTCCTTAGTCGCAAACGCGATCGCAAGTCCGCCGATTCCAAGCGATGCCATAAGCGCCGAGATGTCAAAGCCTAGACGCTTTAGCACCAAAAGTGCGGCGATAATGATTACGATGACATATAGAATTTTAACGACTAGATTTATGATATCTTTTCTGACGCCTTTTTTCGTGATGTTTCCAAGCACGACAATACCGTAACCATCGATGATTTCGATGATGAGCCATGCCCAAAGCACCACGTAAACGATCGAGAATAAATTTGCAAATTTTATCGGCACAGGCGCCGGATAATAAAAGATACTAAGACAGATATCGACCGAATAAGCGATCAGTAAAATACCCATCGGACGCTTTATGATGCCTACTACTTGCGTTTTTAGAGTTTCGCTATCCAGCGAAAAGCTTTTATTAAAGAATTTAAATACGAAATAGATGATGTTGGCAAGCAGTCTGCGAAGCGAGTAGAAAAATAGCGTAATCAGCGTGATCAAAATGAGCTTGCCGAAATTTACGTGGCTGAGCTTAAACGGAATTTTATCGTTGATATAATCGATCACCGATTTAAAATTTAAGCTCGTAAAAACCACGCTACTTGCAAGCAGATCGCTATTTCGCGATAGATACGTAAGCACCTCGTCGTAGGTCTGCTTGTCGTTTTTCAAATCGTTGATTTTAGACTCTAAGGCGTCTATCTGCTCTTGACTGCTTAGATTATTTTTCAAATCATTAAGTTTGCTAAAATCCCTAGTTTGGATATTTAGTAGCGTACTACTCAGCTCGCTTTCAAGCGCACTTCTGCTTGCGCCGTTTACAAACATATCCTCAATTTTCATAAGCGAGGTATAAAAGATCTCTGCCATTTCCATCTTTTCTAAATCCGCGCTTGCATTTACGTATTCGGGAGAGCTCTGCTTTTTGGCGTATTTTTTTAGCGTAGTTTGGATGTTCTTTTTATTTTGCGCATACGACATTATGCTTTCGATATCCATATCCTGCTGCGTAATCGCGAAAGGTAAGCGATCAAAGAGCTTAGCTTTATTGCGATCGATGGCGTCCAGCTCGTTTTTGCTCGCGTTGGCATCGCCGCCGTTAAGCAGGGAGCTACGCTGCAAATTTAGCTTTTTAATCTCTTTGATTACAGAGATAAGCGTCTCTCCATTAGGAGCTTTTTTCTGTGAAGTCTCCGTTTTAGCGACCTTTTCTGCGATCATATTTATTACTTCAGTTTTATTGCCATCCTCTGCACCGAGCGATTTGGATAAAATTTTAGCGACTTCCTTTTTGATCTCGGTTTTGTTGTTTTCTAAAGTAAGATTTGCCTCTGGAGTAGAAGAATTCGTCTCTACAAAGCTTCCCTCGCCGGTCGTGTTGAGGTCTGCAAACGCTAAAGCGGCGCTAAAAAGACTAATTGTTAAAAAGCTGATTATAGATTTTTTCATAATCCATTCCCTTATTTAATAGCGTAAAATGCGCGCCTTCGTCGTCGTAGTTGAATAGCTCGCCCGTTTCGATGACGTAGTGCCAGCCGTAAATTTTAATCTCGCCGTTTTTATAGGCGTCTTTGATGCCAGGAAAGCTAAGTAAATTTTGCATGGAATTTATAATATTTAGCCGCTCGGCGATCCACTCGCGCTTGTCGGCGCCGAGATCTTTGAGCTTTTCGACCTCGTCTTTTACAGGCTGCATTAAATTTAGCCAGCGCCTTACGTTTGGAATTTTTTCAAGCTTTTTGGCGTCATAAAACAGCGCCGCGCAGCCGCCGCAGTTGCTGTGCCCGCAAACGATGATATTTTTGATATTTAGCGAATACAGCGCGTATTCAATCGCTGAGGTAGTCGCTAAAAATTCCTCGCTAATTCGGTATGGAGGAACGACGTTTGCGATATTTCGCACGACAAAAAGCTCTCCTGGAAGCGTCGAGGTAATTAGGCTTGGTACCACGCGCGAGTCAGAGCAGCCGATAAAAAGCGTGTGGGGCTTTTGATGATTTGCCAGACTTCCGAAAAGTTCGGCATGCTCGGCAAAATTTTCTTCCATAAATTTAATAGCTCCATTTATTAACTGGCTGGGCATACTTTCTCCTTAAAAAAGTCGGGAATTATATATTACTTTCATAAATAGATAGAATTCTGGGAATTTTTAATTATATATTTACCAAATTTTCGCTAAACTCCCCGCTCATAAATCAAAAGAAGGAGAAAAATATGAGTCTATATGACAGACGAAATTACGCGGACGGATATGAGCTATCGGACGCGTCACTGGAACAAGGACGAATCTCTCAGACCATTAAACAAACCTATGCGCTTCTAACCGCTTCGATGATAGCTGCGGCAGCAGGGGCTTTTGTGGCGATGAGCTTTGGTGTGAGCTTGGCTATTCATCCATTTTTATATCTAGTACTTTTAATGGGGCTGATCTTCGGTATGCAAGCAGCCGTAAATCGCGGCGCTAATACGATTGCGCTAGTTTTGCTTTTTGCATTTACCTTTATTACCGGTCTTACTCTAGGTAAATTGATCGCTATTTATATCGCAGCGGGTGCCGGAGACGTAGTAACGCATGCGTTTGTGGCTACAGCGATTACTTTCGGTGCTCTTACCGTTTATGCGATGAATACAAAGACAAATTTCGATTCTTGGGGCAAGCCGCTATTGGTATCGCTTGTGGCTATTATCGTGCTAAGCCTTTTGAACTACTTCTTTTTCAAAAGCACCGTGCTTGATATAGCGATTTCAGCTTTTTCGGCTTTAATCTTTTCGATGTATATCATCTACGATACTAAAAACATCATCAACGGCACCTACACTTCACCGATAATGGCTGCCGTAGATATGTATCTAAACATCTACAATCTCTTCCTTTCGCTGCTAAGAATTTTCGGCGCAAGCAGAGACTAAATTTTACGCACCGCTTCGTGCGGTGCACTCTTAACTTAAAATTTATAAATCTTTTATTATAATCGCAAATTCAATTTTTTCAAAAGGTTTTTATAGTGACTACGTTATTTTTGGTTTTACAAGTCGTCTTCGCCGTGATAATTACGATCTCCGTTCTACTGCAAAAGAGCTCTTCTATCGGGCTTGGCGCATACAGCGGAAGCAACGAAAGCTTATTTGGAGCGAAGGGTCCGGCTGGATTTTTAGCTAAATTTACCGCCGCGATGGGAATTCTATTCGTGATAAATACACTTGTGCTCGCATATTTCTATCAGCAAGATGCTAAATCTTCCGTAGTCGATCGCGTAAAGATCGAAGCAAATACTACTAAATCCGTGCCAAACGCTGTCCCTGGCGTGCCGTCTATCCCTACTTCTGGCATAAAGCCTAATTTCACTCCTGCAAGCACCGAGTCAAATTCCATAATTAGCGGCGAGACCAATGCGACGGATACGAAAATCGAAGCTCCCGCAGCTCCTGCGACTGATACTGCCGCAGCTAGCGCGCCTGCTCGGTCTCAAGCATCAAGCGCCGTAAGCGATACCAATGCTAGCGCCGCTTCCGCAGATCAAAACACAACCAAATAAACTCTAAATTTTAAAATTTAAAAGCGCAAAATCCGCGCTTTTAAATGCTATTCTTATTTTTTTAACGCTATAATTTCGCAAATTTTATTTAAAGGATTTGAATGCTAGAAGCTATCTACAAAGAGCAAAGAGCAAACGGCGATCGAGCTATCGAGGCTTTGAAAAAGGACTTTACGACGCTACGCACCGGCAAGGTGAGCGTGGCGATCCTGGATCATATTTTCGTGGATTATTACGGCTCGCAAACTCCGCTAAATCAGGTCGCGACCGTCCTTTCGACCGATGCGGTAACGATCTCGATCACGCCGTGGGAAAAGCCGATGCTAAAGGCGATCGAAAGCGCGATCGCAGCGGCGAATATCGGCGTAAACCCTACTAACGACGGCGAGAGCGTAAAGCTATTTTTCCCGCCGATGACGGTCGAGCAACGACAAGAAAACGCAAAAAAGGCCAAAGCGATGGGCGAGAAGGCCAAAATCAGCATTCGCAACGTCCGCAAAGACGCTAACGACGAAATCAAAAAACTCGAAAAAGACAAAGCGATCTCCGAAGACGACGCTAAAAAGGGCTATGACGAGGTGCAAAAGATCACCGACTCTTACTCAGGCAAGATCGACGACGCAGTCAAGGCCAAAGAAGCCGAGCTTTTGAAGGTCTGAGCTGTGAATATAGAAAAAATCTATCGCGACTGCGGCGCATATCTGCGAGGGCATTTTCTGCTTTCAAGCGGCAACCACTCGGAATTCTATCTGCAAAGCGCCAAAGTACTTGAGGATCCGCGGCTCGCGGGACGGCTCGCAGATGAACTCGCCGCTATCATCGCAAAAGCGGGCGTGGAGTTTGATAGCGTCTGCTCGCCCGCGCTGGGCGGAATTTTAGCGGGCTACGAGCTAGCTCGCGCGGCAAAAAAGCGCTTCATCTTTACCGAGCGCGTAGATCGCGTAATGAGCCTGCGCCGCGGCTTTGAAGTGCATAAGGGCGAGAGATTTATCGTCTGCGAAGACATCATCACGACGGGCGGCTCTGCTCTTGAGAGCGCTAGGCTCATCGAAAACCTAGGCGGCGAGGTCGTGGGCTTTGCCGCACTTGCCAATCGCGGATTTTGTAAAGTCGCAAATTTAGCGGGCAGCAGTGCAAAGGCTGGCGCCAAGCTGCCCGCGGATAAGCCGTTTTTTGCGCTAGGCAATTTCGAGTTTGAAATTTACGAGCCCGATACCTGCCCGCTTTGTGCCGCAGGAAGCAAGGCGATCAAGCCCGGCAGTCGCGGAAACTAGGTGCCGATTTGCCGATAACAAACCGCAACGAGATTAAATTTTACCCTTCGGCTTTAGCGCGACGGAATTTTAAAATTTAATCCAAAACGGAGCAAAATGGCAAAACAAAAAGCTAAAATTTCACCGATCTTTCTGCGCGTAAAGGCCTTCATCGTCGATCTTTTCATCATCGCGATGCCCCTATTTTACGGCGTTACATATCTCGTCTTGGGCTCGAAAGAAGCCCTGTGGCGCAACCAAGCCGTGATCGCGCTTATCTGGCTCGCATACGGCGCGATTTGCGCGGCATTTTACGCCCGCAGTGCCCAGACGCCGGGCTACAAGCTCGCAGGGCTTTACCTCATCGACGTTCGCAGCGGACGCAAAGCAAGCTTCTTTAGAGCCTTAGCACGCTTTGCTTGCTTCGTGCTTGCGGGCTTTAGCGTCATCGGGCTTTTGATCTGCTTTTTTCGCAAAGACAGGCTGAACTTACACGACCTGCTAAGCGGGGCCGCACCCGTCGTGCGAAAGGACGCACAGTGAGCGGGCAGATTTGTGGTATCGACGAGGCAGGGCGCGGCTGTCTTGCGGGACCGCTTTGCGTGGCAGGCTGCGTGCTACAGCGCGAGATCGCGGGACTTGCCGATAGCAAAAAGCTAAGCGAGAAGCGGCGCGAGGAGCTTTACGCTCAGATCATCGAAAGTTCGCGCTACAAAATCGTCGAAATTTCAAGCGCACAGGTCGATGAGATCGGACTCAGCGCATGTCTAAGATCGGCGCTTGAGCAGATTCTCGCGTATTTTGCGGATTTTAGCGGACAGATCATCTACGACGGCAACGCAACCTTCGGCGTACGCGGGCTTCAGACGCTCGTAAAGGCCGACGCGCAAATCGCCGAAGTAAGCGCGGCGAGCATCCTTGCCAAGGTCACGCGCGACCGCACGATGCATGAGCTCGCGCAGCGCTATCCGCAATATGGCTTCGCGCAAAACAAAGGCTACGGCTCGGCCGCGCACATCGCGGCGATCGAGCGGTACGGACTCACGCCTTTTCACCGTGCAAGCTACAAGATCAAATCGCTGCAACCCTCGCTGTTTGATTAACGCAGCAGCAAGCTTGCTTTATCAGCGAGGAAAAACCGCCGATTTCAGCCGATACGATATTCGCTAGTTTTTGCCAGGCGAAATCCACTTTTTGCCTATCTAGCAATAATTTTAATAGCTCGCAGCCTGCGCTCTCGGCTATAGCCTACTCCTGCGCTGCTTGCAGGAATTTTATCTAAAACCGCAAACTCGGCTCGCTCGCTTATCCGCGCCGCGCAGTATGCTGAATAAAATTTAAAATTTCGCGCAGCGCAAATTCAGTCCGCACGCCCCAATAAAGCTTAAATTTAAATTTAGCCTTAACGACGAGAAGGCATCGCGCTTTAAATTTAAAATCCACGTAAAATTTTGAATGAAATTTTGTTATAAGAATGGCGGCTAAATTTTTAAAATTTCATCAAATTTAGCCGCGAGATGAGGTGCTTATTGCCTTTCGTAGAAGCCCGCAAGAATATTTTGTGGCTTCATTTTACTATCGGTATCCTCTTTTCCGTCTGCGGTAAGTTTAAATTTATCGGACAGGCTTACGCTCTTGTCGGCATTTACGATGAAATTTAGCTCGACCGTAGCCTGCGACGGTGCGTCATTCTCTGATTTTTTAAGCCCAAGACTTGCATCATATTGGTCTAATGTTATCTGCGAGTAATAAACAGTTCTTTTTAGATTTCCTATAATATAGTCAATAGTCGTATCGCTTTTATTGCTATTTTCTTTTCGTAATTCCTCTTTTAATTTATCGTCGCAATCTACTAACCCGTTTTCATCATAGTATTCTATTTTACCTTTAGTTTTGAGGACTTCTTGAAATTTTGCTTCACTAAGTTTGCAATGTTCATTTGCCAACTTAAGCAGACCTTGCATATCATAAGCCTTACTTTCGTAAAGAGCCATAACACCATCTAAATATGTGTTTATCGTTTCTTGTTTAGATGATTTGAAACGCTCTACTTTACTTTCTTTCATTTTTACATTTATAGGTTCTACATCCACATCGCAGACCATTTTGACCGTCTTTAATCCGCCGTTTTCCTCTTTGCTCCAGGTGACACTTTTGCAGATTTTCGAGCCCTCGATCGCCGTGCCGATACTCATCGACTTAAAATCGGGTAGAGTGTAGTTTTTTACGAGCCCTACCTCATCCTCACCGCATCCTGTTAAAATCAATGCCGCAAGCGCGACACTTAGTACATATTTCATCTTCGCTCCTTTGAGATAAATTCTGAAAATAATGCTACCCCCCCCCCTGCTTAAAAACGGGTAAATTTAGAGCCTAAATTTTAAAATTTCGCCGCCAAAATTCCGTTCTCTCAATCCACGAAATTCTGCGCGCCGTAATTCTGCCGCGCATGCGGCGCTTTGCGCCTTTTAGCAAAATAGTCTTGCGGTAAAATTCCAAGATAAACCATCCGCATAGCATCGCCTAAATCTGCGCGCTGTTTCGCGCGCAAAGGCGGTAAAATTTAGAAATTTTAACCAAACTTTCGCTATCATCACGGCTTAAATTTTCACCCAAAGGAAACCGATGTTTGAATGGATCGCCTCACCCGAGGCATGGATCAGCCTGGCGACGCTCACGGGACTTGAGATCGTGCTTGGCATCGACAATATCATCTTTATCGCGATTTTGTGCGGCCGCCTGCCCGAGGCGCAGCGCGGACGCGCCCGTATAATGGGGCTCGCGCTTGCGATGTTCACGCGCATACTGCTGCTTCTTAGCCTAAGCTGGATCATGGGGCTAACCAAGCCGCTATTTAGCGTGCTTGCGCGCGATTTTAGCGGACGCGATCTCGTGCTGATCGGCGGAGGATTGTTTCTACTCGTCAAATCCACGCTCGAGATCCACTCTAGCGCCACGGGCGAGGCACACGAGCGCAGCGCTAGCAGCGGCAAGGCAAGCTTCGGCGGCACGCTCGTGCAGATCGCCGTTTTGGACATCATCTTTTCGCTCGACAGCGTCATCACCGCCGTGGGCATGGCGCAGCACCTGCCCGTGATGATCCTCGCAGTGATCATCGCCGTGGGCGTGATGATGCTCGCTAGCGGCGCGATCGCGCGCTTCGTGGACGCAAATCCGACGATAAAAATTTTAGCGCTTGCATTTTTGATTTTGGTGGGCGTCTCGCTGATCGCCGACGGGCTGGGCTTTCACATACCCAAGGGCTACATCTACTTCTCGATGGCGTTTTCGCTGCTGGTGGAGCTCATCAATATTCAGATCCGCAAAAAATCCGCCGCAAAGTAGGAGGAGTGGAATTTTGCGAGATCTGAAAGGCACGCATGGGCTTTGCTAAATTTCTTTCGCCGCGACATATTAAGCTTGCTCGCGGCACGGCCAGGGATTTCAAGCTAGAGCCAGCGGCTGCAGACACGGCGAAATTTAGCTTTACGCTGGAGGGCTTGCGCTTTGAGGGAAATTTAGACTTAAAAAGAGACGGACTCTATCTGCCGATACGCGAGGGCGACGAGCTGGCAGTGATATATGAGGCTTCAAGCTCAAATTTCAGCCGCGAGGCTTTGAGGGGCTTAAATTCCAGCCGTAGCGCTTTAAGCGGCGCCGATTTAAGCGGCGAAAATTCCGCGCCGCGCTCTAGCTGCAAAGTTCCAAACAGCGGAAATTCCGCTGCCGCAAATTTAGATTGCGACGCACATAGCGATACCGCGGCAAGTGTACGTCAAAATTCTGTGGTATCTGATTTAGTGGACAAAGATCGCAGCGGCATAAATTCCGCCGCTTTGAGCCTGATCCACGAAGGCTTTAACGAGCAGGCGAACGCTAATACGGAACTTTATACTTCGAGTTTGAATTGCAAAGATTTAAGCGGCTCCGCCTCTTTAAATTCTACTCGCGAGAGCCGTAGCGGCGCTTCGGTAAACTCCGCCGCTTCCGCCCTTCCGCTAGATTTCGTTAATCTAAGCCTAGGCGCGCAGCGCTGGAGGGACGCCGGCAGCACGGCACTCGCCGCGATATTCGCAGCCTTCGGCGTAGCGCTAGCCGCGATGAGCATCTACTGCATAATCTTTATCTTTGATGCAAGGACTCCTGCCGGACTGCTAGCCCTGCTCATCCTCGCGCCTTTTGCGTATTGCAGCTTTAGGTTTATGCGAAGAGACTGGCGCGCCGCAAAGTTCGGGCGCATATTCGCAGCGCTTTCGCACTCCAAAGAGCCCAAGCGAAGCGGCGAAGCGGAGGGCTATGCTAGCGGCGTACGCGTGCTGCAAAGCGGCGACGTTTATTATTATGGCTTCGCGCTGGACGGACTATATTTATCGGGCGATAGCAAGCGGCGTATCGTCTCCGGCGCGCTACGCGCAGATCAAAATTTAGCGGAGCTTGCGGATGGCGAAAATTGCATGAAATTTAAGAATTTGGGCGCAGAAGATTCCACAAATTCTGCGAGCATCAAGAATTTTGCGAAATCAGCGAATTCCGCAAGCTCTGCAAATTCTACTAACGCAGCAAATTCTATAAACTCCGCCCGCTCCGCCGAAGTCGCGGCGCCCGCTAAGACAAAGGACGCCTCGCAGAGCTTCGAGCTGCAAAACGGCGATATTCTCCGCGCTCGCTACAAAGACTACCGCGTAAGCGGGCTGTGGAATCAAAGCCGCAGCACCAAGCTTGGCGATACGCGCAGCGGACTTCGACGCGTAGCGGATTTTATCGCGAGCGTGGCGCTACAAATAGGTCTGCGTCTAGGCGGCGCGCTCGTGCTGACGTGGCTCGGCGATCACATCGGCGGCTCCTTCGGCAATGCCCTAAGCTTCATCGGATTTTTACTGCTGCTTAGCCTTATGCTTTGAAAGGCGAATTTCAAACGGCAGCCTCGCAAAATTCTATAACTTCACGAAATTTCAAATTTCGAAATTTTGCGGAATTTTATAGCGTAAATTCTAGCGGCGAAGTTACCGCCTAAATTTATAAAAGCGATTTTACGTTTTAAATTTTGCGGCGCAGAATTCCGTAGCATGGATTAAAATTTTAAATTTCAAAACGCGCGGAATTTCAAGGCGCGTGAAATTCCAAAGCGCAAAATCAAAAAGCGGAAATTTAAAATTTCAAATTTTACGGCGCGTGAGGTCGCAGCACGGCGTGTGAAGTTATAGTGCGCGAGGCTGTGACACGCAAAACTGCGGCGAGCCCCGTCCGCTAGCTCCAAATTCTTTCGTTTAGTTTTAGATTTTTTACGATCGCTAAAAAGTGCGAAAGCTCGCGCTTAATTAGTGCGGCAGGGTCGCGGCGTAGCACGCTTTCGTCGATGTCGGGCTCGAAATTGTCGCGCCCTGTATTTACGAAAATATAAATTTTGCTATCTGCGAAGCTAAGGCTAACGGGCGCGGCCACGGCGTCTGCGAAGCGCAAGAGCCTCCGCATAAAGGCGGGCGTCAGAATATACATCGCGCCCGCCGCGTCCTCGCAATACACGGCGAAGGCGGCGTTAAACTCCGCATCGTCCATATCGATCTTTTTTAGCCCGAGGGTGTTCGGCGCGCCGGCGCAAGCGGGAAAGATCAGAGTTTTGGCGCTTATGCGTTTGTTAAATTCCGCGTAGAAAAAGGTGCCGAGGATTTCACTTTCCAAAATTCTATTAAACAATTTCACATCGCAAAATGCAAACCTCACGCCGTCATAAACGCCCGAGACCCTGTCGTTGCCGTATGAGTATCTGTCTAGTCGAAAAAAGAGCCCAGAGAGCTTGAGTTTGGCGGGATCGATATCGCCTGAAATTTCATATCGATAGCCGAACGCCTTAAAATAGGGCATTAGATAGTGCTCTTTAAAAGCGCGCCGAAATTTTACCGAATAGTCTTGCTTAAAGTCTCTAAACAATACAAACAAGCTCGAAGCGGCCAAGACTAAAGTTATAATCGCGAGTAAGATATATTTGGAGATCGTGGGACGATTTTGTAAATCATCTAGAAATAGGCAAATTATAAAAAGACCCACGGCTTGGATTATCGTAGCTTTTATGGAGGCCTGATCGCACAAAACGGCTACTATAAGAACAACCGCGAATAATCCGATAAACGGCAACAAATCCGCCATGCCTCCTCCGTCGCGTAGCTTGTATAACAAAAACGCGCCGTAGCCGAGCATGCACGCCGCCGCGAAGATCGTATTTCTTTTCGCCTTATACAAAAGCCCCAGCCTGATCTGCTCCAGCTCGCTTGCGCTCATTTTGCCCCTTTTAAATTTAAGATGGATTATGACGCTTACGGGCTTTAAATTTGCTTACGAACGGCGCCGAAATTTTAAAATTTAGACTTGGATAAATTTGCGATTAAATTTTAGCGACGGATTGTTTAAATGGAGCAAAGACGGAATTTCGGTATAAATTTAAGCGGCGCAAAATTTTAAAATTCCGTGCCGTAAGAGAGATAAAATTTTACGGACGCGATTTAAATTTCGCTATAAAATTTCACTGCGCCGAGCCGTAAAATTTCGCGAAACAAATGCCGTAGTTTATGCCGCGAAATTTAGGACGCCCAAGCGAACGCCGATAAATTTACGAACGCTCGCGCCACAAAAAGCGCTGTGCGGGCGCCGCTAGCAAAATTTAAATTTTTCTATAAGGCGCCTGTCCTACTTCGTAGAAGTTATTGCCTTCGCTGTCGATCGCTACGATAGCTGGGAAATCTTCGACCGTAAGTCTCGCGACCGCCTCAGGGCCGAGCTCGGGGTAGGCTAGCACTTCGTATTTTTTAATACTTTGGCTAATCAGCGCGCCCGCACCGCCGATGGCAACCATATAGACGCAGCCCGATTTTTTCATCGCCTCAACGACGGCGTCGCTGCGGTAGCCCTTGCCGATCATGCCGTTGATGCCTACTTCGTTTATCATCGTAGGAGTGTATTTATCCATGCGTCCGCTAGTCGTAGGTCCCGCGGCACCGATTGCCTGACCGGGTTTAGCGGGGGTTGGCCCCAGATAGTATATCGTCTCGCCGGCCAAGCTTACGGGTAGCTTCTCGCCGCGAGCGAGGGTTTCGGTTAGAGCCTTGTGCGCGGCGTCGCGAGCTGCGATGATGGTGCCGCTGATTAGGACGTTATCGCCCGCCTTTAGGCTTTTTACTACGCTTTTATCGAAAGGTGCGGTAATTCTTTTAACTTCTGACATGATTTCCTCCTTATAGTTCAGCGTCGGCATGGCGAGCCGCGTGGCAGTTGATATTAACGGCGACCGGAAGCCCCGCTATGTGGGTCGGATACCACTCTACATTTACCTTAACAGCGGTGTTTATGCCGCCCAAACCCTGCGGACCGACGCCCGTAGCGCGCGCCATCTCCAGTAGTTCATCCTCTAGCTTGGCGTAGCGCTCGTCGGGATTTCTGCTGTCGATCGAGCGAACCGCGGCTTGCTTGGCTAAAAGCGCCGCCTTATCCATCGTGCCGCCGATACCGACGCCTACGACCATAGGAGGGCAAGCGTTAGGGCCTGCGTATTTGACCGCCTCTAAAAATACTTTTTTTACCCCCTCGATGCCGTCTGCAGGAACGAGCATTTTTAGTACCGATTTGTTTTCGCTGCCAAAGCCCTTCGGGGCCACTTTGATCTTAAGCTTGTCGCCGGGAACGATGCGGGTATTGATGACTGCGGGGGTATTGTTTGTGGTGTTTTTGCGCTCAAAAAGTGGCTCTGCGACCACGGATTTGCGCAGATAGCCACCTACGTAGCCGTCCGCGACGCCTGCGTTGATAGCATCCTCCAGATATCCACCCTCGATATGTACGTCCTGACCGAGTTCGACAAAAACCACCGTCATACCGGTATCTTGGCAGATCGGCGCGACCTCTTTTGCCGCCAAATCGGCATTTTGCAAGAGCTTGCCTAAGATATCTTGGCCGATGGGCGAAGTCTCGTTCTCGCGCGCTTTCTCAAATGCCGCGCGCATATCTGGCGTGACGTGATAACAGGCTTTTTTGCAAAGCTCGCTGACTACTTTTGTAATCTCAGCCGCTTGGATCGTTTTCATGATCTCTCCTTGTATTGAAATTTTAATGGATTATATTCCGTTAAACTAAAAACTTAGTTTAAAATTTTATCTTCATTTAATAAATTTTAACAAAAGGCTATAAAATAAGCGGCTTTTAATCTTTTTATAATAAAATACCACTTTTCGAATTATCAAATACTAAAAATTTTGCGAAGAAATTTTAAAATCAAGGAAACCTATGAAAAAGAAAACTCTTGTGCTGCTCGTGGGCGCTTGTGTGCTTATAGGAATGATACTTTCTCTTGGGATTGCGGAGATGGTTCACCTTACGGGCACCGATAAATTCTGCGTATCCTGTCATACGATGCAGCCGATGGCAAACGCTTTTCACAATGACGTTCACGGCGGAAATAACCCGCAAGGCTTCAAAGCTGATTGCGTCGCCTGTCATGTCTCTCATGAAAATACCTTTATGTATCTTTGGACCAAGGCTCTAACCTCCGCAAATGATGTCTACAAGACGGTCTTTACCGATGCCGATAAGATCGACTGGCAAGAAAAACGCAAGGAGCGAAATCATTTCGTTTATGAAAGCGGCTGTCTAAGTTGCCACCGAAATTTAAAAGAGCAGAATAATCAAGTAAATAAAGCCTGGCTCGCGCATAGGGATTATTTCGCAGGCACTACTGGCAAAACCTGCGTGCAGTGCCACGAAAACGTCGGCCACAAAAATATGGGTATAGAGATTACCAAATATTGGGATAAATACAACCGAGAAAATAACAAAACCAAGTAAAGGAGAAGCAATGCTAAAAAAAGTCGCTATTTTAATAGCCTGTATCGCATCGTTTGCATTCGCAGAAATGCCCGCGCAGCATGCGAATATGTCCGCGTCGGACGCGAACGTAAGCAATTCCGTAAACGTTAGTCTTACGAAGAATTTAAAGGTAAATAGGCAGCTTACGCCGCTAGCTAGACGCTGCGTCGAGTGCCATGCCGAAAAAACTCCGGGCGTCGTTGCGGATTGGAAGATGAGCCGCCACGCTCACGTAGGCGTTAGCTGTACCGACTGCCACTCGCAGCCAGCAGATAGCCCTATGGCAGCTAAAGAGCCGCATCCGAAAGACACAGATAATCATATTTCGGTGCTAGTTAGCCCTAAAACCTGTGCCAAATGCCACAGTAACGAGGTTAAAGAGTTTGAAAACAGCGGTCACGCAAGAGGTGCTATGCAGATGCAAGCCAACAAAGGAATAGTTGATCTAATGTATCACTACGAAGGACGTGATATCCCTGATCTTAAACATGCGCCTGATATTACCGGCTGCTCTCAATGCCACGGTAGCGTCATTAAAATGGATGAGCATAACAAGCCTACCAAAGAGACCTGGCCCGTTTACGGCATTGGTACGGTTTATCCGGACGGTAGCGTAGGCGGATGCAAATCATGCCACTCGGGTCATAAATTTTCGATCGCCGAAGCTCGTAAGCCTGCTGCTTGTGCATCTTGCCACTTAGGACCTGATCATCCGGATATCGAAATTTACAATAACTCGATGCACGGACACGTATTTAACGCCGAAGGCAATGAGTGGAAATTTGACAGCGCTCCTGGTACTTGGGCAGTTCCTGATTACCGCGCTCCTACATGCGCGACCTGCCATATTAGCGGCGGTGTGGGCGATCTAAACTCCACTCACAATGTATCTCAACGCTTGAAGTGGAATTTGTGGCTGCCTAAGAGCAATCTACGCACCGGCGGTAATGAGACCGCGGTAAGCGAGTTTTTAAATACCGGCAAGTTAAACATTGGTAATCCTTTGGCGGGTAACCTCAACGGTCCTGAGGCAGCGCGTGCCGAGATGAAGCAAGTCTGCAAAGAGTGCCACGCAAGTACCCACACGAATAATTTCTTTGAGGCGGGCGATAAGCAGGTACTTCTATATAACGTTTACAACGACGAAGCGACTAAGATGCTAAAAGAGCTTAAGGAAAAGAAACTTCTAAAAGACGATCCTTGGGCGGATGCGTTCCAGCGTATTTATTACACTTCGTGGCATCACGAGGGTCGCAGAATGCGCCAAGGCGCGCTAATGGGCGGACCTGATTATTCGCATTGGCATGGCGTATTCGAGGTCAAAAACGATATCAGAGAGATGCGCGAAATCTACGAGCGCCGCATCAAAACCGGCAAGATCGAGGAATAATCCTTCTTAGTCTGCTAAATTTTGCCGGACTAAACAGATCAAGCTTGTAAGCCCCTGCACTTCGCGGGGGCTTTTTTATTTGGATAAAATTTTGGAATTTTATTTTGTAATCCGTAAAGCCCATCGAAAATCGCCCCTAAAAGCCACTACAAAATCACTGTCTAATTATTTAAGATCATTGAGAATTTATGACGGAAGTAGCTGATAAATTAGAGTAAATTTATCTCTTTGCAATCCAAAATTAGCTACAATCGCGCATATCATTTAAAAGGAATTTTATGGACAAGCAAACGGCATTAGACTTTTTGAGACTTCATCAGCCGATGCCTGCGCAGCTTTCGGATCAGCTTGTGGCAGAGTTTCGCGCAGTACGGGAGTTTTTGCGTGATAATCCCTGCGACGAGGCGCTTGAGCCGCTTTTGCGCTCGCTAAACGAGGGCGACGGCGCAGGTGAATATCCACTCGTGGACGAGGTGCTAGGTGCGGCGGACGATGCTGCTGCGGTAGCTGCGATTAGAACGGTCTTGGAGGATCCGAGCACGGGCAGCGGAGCGCGATTTTGGGCGACGCTTTTTAGCGTGAGCTTCGTCCGTAAGGAGCTCATCGCAAGCCTGGAGACATCGCTTAAATACGCAAACGATGATTTGATCGAGCTTACGAAGGAACAGATCGAAATGTTTAAGCAGCTCGCGTAAAGTTAGCTGCGTAACTTATAGTTGCACCTTGCTCACCAGATTGCGCTGCTACAAAGCAAATCTAAATTTATAAAAATCGGCTTAATTGAAGGCTGCTTTAAATTTTAAAATTTTGCGGTCGCTTAAAATTTTTTAGAGGCGGCGATCGAGCAGGCGGCGCGCTTTATTTTCTATGTGCTGTGGCAGGCGCCCTGTGCGAGGATTGCTATCGGCAAAGATATAGCGTCGCCGCTAAGTGCGAGCGGCACAGGCACCGAGAGATATGTGCCTAGGCAAGGGTAGAAATTTTACGGCGTCGTTTGAAGTAAAATTTTAAATCTGCGGGCTTGTGATAGAATTTAAGTCGTAATAATGAAGCATAATTTAATATCGCTACGAGCTCACCGCTGAAATTTTAGGATTACGTCGCGCAGTGACGAGATTTTGCTCGGTGTAATCCGTACGAAATTTTAAGCCGTAAAGATAAAGCGGAATTTCTCATACGTGATTTTTTTGAGACGAAATTTTAAGCAATGAGTTTGAGGCGAAATTCTAAAGCGCGAGTTAGACTATAAACTCGCACCGTCGGTAGAGGATACCGCGCTTTTTTGCGGGCTGAGAGCTTCGATCGCATGGTAAATGATTCTGCGCCATTTTGCACTACAGCTATGGATCTCGACCACGCCAGTGAGCAAGGCTGCGCTGCGCTATACAAGAAGTATGTTGCGCATTTCATAAGCGATCTTGTAGCGAGATTAGATTATGAGTCTCGGTGTATGGCATAGGAATTTGGGCGGGTATGATCCGTGTGGATTACACGGCGCAGATTTTGCGCTCCCATCCACACTGCTAAAAATTCTACTGAGCGGAGTTGTGATCTAGAAATTTTGCAGCGGCACAAAATTGCCTGGCGCGGATTTTGAGCTTGCGCGAAATTTCGCACCGCTAGCATTCAAGAAGCGTAAAATTTTAAATCGCATGTCGCTTTAAAATTTTAAACTTATGAAATTTGACCCGCGCTTACTTTTAAATCCTAATTACGCGCCAAGAGCAGCTCGATCAATCGGCGAGCGTAGCTAAAATAAGATAGATAAAATGCATTAGCGCGTGAAGCGGGGCTAAATTTAAATCGCTGGCTAAATTTTAAAGCGCGGCCCAGACCGCTTGCGGGCGCTCGATCTTGGCTTTAAAATAGTTAAATTTAGCTTTGCGCCCGCAAGACGCTTCGGCTACCTGATTTTTGCGGTGCCGAAGCAAAGTCCGTTTTCGTTGCACTGCATATTTTCGATTTGCGGATCCTCGCTTTCGCCGCAAATTTGAATCATTTGATGCGATGCCTCGTCCATTTTGGGCTCGCTGCAATGCGAAACGCCTGGCTTTGGCTGCTCAGGATTGGAGCAGCCGCATACAAACAGCGCTGCGCAGGCGAATAAAAGAGCATTTTTCATTTTAAATCCTTTTAAAAAA
>CAUQZM010000026.1:0-22921 GCA_963522765.1 uncultured Campylobacter sp.
GAACTCGCGACATCAACCATGGCAAGGTTGCGCTCTACCACTGAGCTATTCCCGCGCAAAGAAATGAAATATTACCCAATGCAAGCTTAAAATTTCATTTTGTAGCGGCTTTTGCGGAGAAAATTTTGGCGTAGCGCCGGAATTTAAAAATTTTGTAAGTAAAATAATGTAAAATTACAAAATCTTTTGGGGTTATAGCTCAGCTGGGAGAGCGCTTGAATGGCATTCAAGAGGTCGGCGGTTCGATCCCGCTTAACTCCACCATTTAAGCTATTTTAAAGTTTTAATCACTTCTTTTAAATCTCTTTTACTTCATTTAAATACCGATATGTAGGGCTTTTTAGTAATTTTTGATTATTTTTGTTTCTTTTTATGTTATAATTATTTTAAAATAATTCAGTTAGTTATTAGGTTAGTTAAAATCTGTTTACAGAAAGAGCGATAAATATCGCTATAAAAACATTTTTAATGTGTATATCGCAAAAAACGAAAAAACGGTATAAACGAGAACTATATCGCGAAAATCGTTAAGATGAACGAAAAATATATATTTCCATCTTTTGACGAGCGCGATGCAAATACGATAAAGTATAGTGATATTTTAGAATTTTGAACCAAAATAATCCGAGTTCTAGTCGTCTCGAAGCGCTTCATCGCCTAATAAATGATATAGAAAAGTCTTTGCAATAAATTAAATTTTAATGAGAGGAGAGATTATGTCAGTTGAAGAAGATGGCGCGGCGTTTATAGATGAAGATTACGTAAATATCGTACCACAGGATCTACTAGAGCGCGGTATACGTTTAAGGGAGGAGTACGGAATTTATGATATAGCTTGGAGATTTGACGATGTAATGGAGGTCCTAAAAATCACAAGAGATAAAGGTATGATTATCGTAGGAGGAGACGTATATCGCTTAAGCGGTAATAAGCCCATCATCACATACGACTACTGGGGCACTAAAGCGGAAGATGACAATGCATTCGAAGTGGCGATCGAATATATCACTAATTATCGCGCTAGAAACGGAGATGACTTTGCATATTGCCCAGTCATTTGCCCCGGGCGGGTGTCCAAATGAAAATTTTAACTTCCAATGCAGAATATGCTGGTTTTGCTCATATTCGGATAAATATAAAATGTGCGCCGAGCCGAATGCCGAAGTGTGCGTAGATGGGATATAAAAAATTTTAGGAGTAGCTTTGAAAGGCAACAAAGTAGTTTTAATACTATCGATCGAAAGCGATAGGGATCTATCCGAAACAATAAGCAGCAACGGCATATCTGCAACAAAAGTCTGGCAAAAAGGAGATTTGAAACTAAAAGGTTCTATTTTAAAATACAGAAATTTTGGCTTTAGCATAGAGGAAAAATTTTATGATATACCTTTTGCGGGAGATCTAATTAAAAAATTTTTAGCAGATATAAATGTCGCGAGGAGTATAAAATTACAAAGCGTGAAAAAGCTGCTAAGAGTCGTAGTTTACAGTTATAATAGCTTACCCGGTCTATATTATAATGCAAATTTACTGAAACTATTAGCAGATAATAATGTGGATTTGGACAACGACATATACTGCCTAGATGGATAAATTTGAATTGCATACTAAAATAAAAGCGCTAAAGGCGCGGCTTAAACTGCAAAAGCCGGAAATTATAACAAATCCTGTACAAAAGGATGAGCTTGTCGAGCAAGATTTGTGCGGTAAAGATCTGTGCGATTTAGACCATAGCACAATCAAACTCTTATCGGGAGATTTGCAGGTTTTCAATGACTATACTTTTAGGTATTATATCCTGGATTTTATTGATTTTTACGAGCGCTTCGGCGATGAGGCGATTATAGAAGATATGTTTATTCAAGCATTTGCACCGCCTATGCGGCGGGCGCTAGCAAAACAATTTAGCAGAGATGAGGTAAAAATAATCATAGATTTTTTACAAAAAAATTATGAAGATATTGCGAGAATTACGCATTCCAAGAAATATAAAAAGTTAAAACTCTATGAACAAGATGAAATTTATATACCATTCAAACATTTTGAAAAGGAGATAAAAAATGCAATAAAATTTTGGGAGAAGTATTATAAGGGCAAAAATTTATAAGGATTGGCAAATGCGCCTAATAGAGACCGATTTGGGCAAATACGAGGAATATATCTATTTCTTTATAGAGAAAAACAGGGCGTATTTTAACGCCTATCAAGAGCAGATATTTCCTTTCGATATGGAGTACATACCTAGCTTATTGTGGTTGCTTGCATCTTTTGCAGAAACTACGATTAAAATTTTTGATAATTTGGACGAGAAGACAAGAAATGAAATTTTTGATTTTGTGGAAAAGGGGGCGGCAAGCGAAGATGAATACATCGGCACGGCGTTTTGTACCGGCTTTGTTGAAACAATTGTAAATATTGCGAAAGAAGACGAATATAAGATAATTAGTAAATATTTTAGAGATGAAACGCTAGAATACGCCGCCGCTTGGATGAAATTTGACGAATAGCTATGTCGAGCTTTATTAAAATCATATTTTAAAACAATAAGGAGCCATATGCCTAAACATGAATTTCTACTCAAAAAGATAAAAGAAAATATTTTCTCTAAAGAGCATTGCGTAGTAATTAGCGATGATCTGATACTTCATATTTCGTACTCTCTAAAGTGGGTGCAAACCACATGGAACGATGAGGCAAATTTGAAAAAAGGTCTAAATTACTATGGCTATAGCTGGATAGAGGATAAAGCTAAATTTAGAGATATAATATGCTCTTGGAGGTCGCTTTTCTTGAGCGCGGATGAGCAGATTGCTTTTGATAAAAACTGCGCGCTAAATAAATCCTCGGTTATCGAGCAATTAGACGGCCTATTGGAACTAATCGATTCGGCAATTAAAAATGATTTATATATTTTACATTTAGGAATTTAGCGAGTGTGCCGCGATTTAATAATAAAACAAAAGAAAGATTATGAAAAAAAATTATAAAAAGATAATACCGGTAAGAGGTAGAAGGAAATTTTCGATTAATAATTTTAGAAAAATTTTCGCGGAGGGCGATATACTGCAGATCGGTCAAAGGCGGTTTTTATTTTGTAGCTGGAATAATCTGCTACGTATAAACGGCGATAATTCGGGGGAGTTTATAGTATTGCCGCCCGAAGCTAATGCGAAAAATAATAATGGTCTGATTTCTAAAAAGTGGATATTGGAGAATTTAGATTTTGTATGTGATCCGGAGTCGCCCAGAAATATAAGCATATTTTCTTATTACGATAGTTTTTTAGCCGAATACAAAAGGATAAATGATAAAATTCCTGCAAAATTTACTTATAAATTTTTAGAATTCAAAGACGATCTAAAAAATGGAGATATTATAGAGTGTCACAAGGCTTTTCGTCCATATGATCGAAAGATAAAATTTATCGTCGCAACCGATACGAAAGGATGCCCGAGACTACCCTATCTGGAGGGGTTTTATTCCGGTATGTTTGCGCCTATTGGCTATAGCGATAAAATGCACTCGAATAAAGGACGGGAATATGCGATAAGCTCGAGTTGGCTAATTAAGAACTGGGAAGCCGCCTTTGTCGGTAATTGCGATATAAGGCACACTTATGTAAATTTACAAAATCGAAAAGAGGTTTTAAATTTTACCGATAAAGAGTTGGAAAATTTTATAAAAATGAAGCGAAAGAGATTAAAATTTAAATGGAAAAAGTAGATAAGGATTTAGAGCGAGCTTGTATAGTATCACGTAGCAAAAGGGCTTTGAAAGGTGGCAGCAATGATAAAAAGCATTCTAGACCCAACTAATTTCGATATAGAATTTAGAAAAATAAGTAGAAATAAAAGAGGCGTAGCCAGATCAAGAATAGATTTTGAAAATATCGATGTAGAGGCTAAAATAAGGCTAGTTATGTTTTTAATTTCAAAAGCAAGCCACTTAGATAGCGTAGTTTATAAAATTCTTTTTTGGGAAAGAGATGAGAAAATAGAGGAGTATCTTCTTAAAAATATGAAGGGGCAATACACAAAAGCTAAGCCTTATAAAAACGGCGCCAGAGCGGGCGTTATCTTTATAAAAGAAAAGGCGCTTGAGCCAAATTTTTTGAGATCCATACTGCTGCGCCATTTTAATTTTGAGCTGGCAAAAGAGCCCTCTTTGAACATTAGAGTTCAGTTAGCCGTAAACAATAAAGAGAAATTTTCGATTTTATTTGATATATACGATGACCGAGGCTGCTATGCGTATTACTTTTAAAATTTTATAATACAAATATTTAAGGAAAGAGGATATGGCAATTTGGCAATGTGAGTTTTTTATTCTGCCTAAAAGCGATACATACGATCTGCAATACGACCGGCAATGTGGTAGTATAAAGCTCTTTGAAGACGATAAATATTGGAAAAAAGCAAAGATCAAAAAAGAGATATTTTCTGAAATTTCGTACCTATTAAAGCCCGAAAAATCTTGGTCTAACGAAATCGATCTATACGGAAACGAAAACGGCAACCGCTTAGAGGTACTTTTTGATGCTAATAATATAATAGAGTCCGTTACGTTTCGTATCGATTTTAGATCCGAGTATGAAGCCGTATTAAGGGGCATAATATCATTGTGCGAGGAAAACGGTTTTTGCATTATAGACGGTAGTTTAAATAATTTAAAATTATCCTTTAATGCTATAAAAGAGATAATCAATAAATCCAAAAACAAAGAATTTTTTACAGAACTTGTTAAAAATAATATAATAGACGATAAAAACGAACCGCCTATCATAGAGGCCGTAGATGATTTCAAATTTAAGGATGATTAAAAATGATTGTAAAATGCATAAAAGAAGATAGGCATGGGCATCTGGGATTAAATAGAACCTATTTTGTTCATGGTATCCAATATGAAGAGGGGCGGGTTTATTATTGCATATTACCGTTTGAAGACGATATAGATTACAATCGATTTAATAGCGAATATTTTCAAGTAATCGATGAGACGGTGCCTACAAATTGGAAATTTGGGATGCATAGGGGATTTTTTGAATGTTTTACCGCGTCTTACGAAGAGCTCGTAGCCGATGAAGATCATTATGGTAAGCTTATTGACGGAGACCCAATAGAAGAGGAAATTTTTAGGAAGAGAAGAGCCGAGATGATCGATGACGTATATAATACGCATATCATCAAAGATTTTAATCGTTTCATATATGATCTAAGCTCCAACCTGTCGGTGCAGATGAATATTGCAAATAAAGTATTTGATATAGAGATATCGGACGCAAACGCTAAGGCCAAACATCGCAAAATGAATATTTTAAAGGATGACGGATATAGCTGGTATTTGATCGAATCAGACGCGAGCACCTTTAAAGCCAACTTTACAAATGATTATTTAAGACCCGTATTAAAATATCTTAAATTGTGGTTAGGCAGAAAGAATTTTAGATAACCGGGCAGAAAGGTTTAATATGGCAAGCGCGACCGATAAAGAAATTTTTATAAAAATTTTGAATGAAGATATCGATGTATGGCGCCTGGCAAAGGCTGCTCAAATCGCACAATATATTTTTAAAATTACCGATACGACGAAATTTGAATCCGAACTGGATGAAATTTTAGAATTCAAACAGGGCGATATTGTAAAATGTAGAGAAAAAGACGGCGATTTCTATGCTTTTGAGCTATTATAAAAAACCCGCCTTATAAATAGCAACGCACTTATCATATGGCTTGATTTAATCCCATTTTTCGCTATAATGAGCGTCAAATTTCACTCACGGGGATAGCGATGAGCCTTGTTTCTTACGAATTAAAAAAGCAAAAACTAGATGGAGCGCGCAATGTGGCGCTTTGGAAGGCGCGTGGCGGCGTGGCGGTAGTGGTGCTGGCGCTGTTTATTGCTATGCGCAAGGATTTTGGAGATTTCTCATTCCTGTTTTTATTAGTGCTGCTAGCTCTTGCTTATCCTGCTTACAAATACCTAGCTGTGCGCATTTCGCATAAATTTGAAGCGCTCAGTGAAGAGGCCTTCAAAAACGAATTTTTGCTTTGGATCGCAAAGGAGCTGCGTCTTACCTTTCAGCCTTTCGGCGCGTTTTTACTCGATGAAATTTATAAAAATCCGCTCCGTAAAGAGGCAAATCTATGTACTTGCAAGCACGCTATAGTAGGCAAGACGCCCGAATTTGGTATAAAAATCGGCGACATCTGCCTAAGTCGCGATTTCGATAAAAACAGAGAAAATCGGGTATTTGAGCTGGATAAAATTTTGCATCTTAAAAAAAAGGATGATACTGCGATTTTCGACGGGCTTTTTGCAAAATTTGATTTTAACGAGACTTTCGATAGCAAAATTTTAGTCGTACCGCGCGGAGAGTTCATCTTCGGCGCGTCGGATCTGAAGCTGCTTAAAGACAGCCCGCACCTAAGCGCGTCGTTTGATGTTTATCTCAACAATCCCGCCGCCGCCGCATTTTTGCAAAACAAAAAAATTTTAGAAAATATGCAGACGATCACCGTAAATTTGTTCGGCAAAACTGAGCTCTATCTGGGCGAAAACAGCCTTGTAATCGGCGTTGAAAATAGCGAAATTTTCAAATCTGCGCCGAGCTCGCAAAGCGCGAAGCTGCTCGAAAGCCTAAATAAAATGATCGAGATCGCTAAAATTTTTGCCTATCTCAAAAAGCTCGGACAGGTAGAGTAGAAATATTTCGATTTAAAATTTAAAGCTCAAAGCACGATTACGGCGGGCAGAATAAAATTTACGATAACGGATAAATTTAAAGAGAAGGGGTGCATTATGGATATAAACGAAATTCAAGCTCAAACTCGCAGTATGCGCGCCCTATATGTTATATGTCGAGGACGATAATGAAGTAAGGCGGCAGACCGCGAAAATTTTAACACTATTCTTTCATCAAGTTATCGACTGCGGCGACGCTCAGGAAGGTATCGAGAAATTTAAAGCGAGCAAAGCAGGTATTGTTTTTACCGATATCAATATGCCGGGCATTAACGGGCTTGAGATGATAGAGCAGATCAAACAGATCGATCCTTTGGTAAAAACGGTCATCTTCTCAGCCCATGACGAGTCTAAATTTTTCACCAAAGCGATATCCATCGGCGTGGACGGCTATATTTTAAAGCCTTTTACGACCGAGGATCTAATTATGATTTATAAAAATAATAATTACGCTAGTAATTACTAGCGAATTTTACCCGTAATCATCAAATTTTATTGGGTTGTATAAAAGATTTTAATCGTAAGGTATAATTTGGTTTCTTATTTGTTTAGATTTTATAAAGTTTGAATCTATCTCAAATCTTATAGCTTTATTATTTTCATCCAAAATAGTCGTTTGCAAATAATAAAATTTACCGATTGCGGAAAGCGCTTTTATGTTGTGAAGTATAATGGTTTTATTGTTATCATTTATCGAAATATAAGTGATAGCTCCAGTAGTAGCGGTTATATTTTCCTTTTGATCTTTATTACCATTGCCTTCTTTATGCTCATATTCAAGAGTTCCATTAATAAAATTTATATTGTCTGTGTTATCTAAGTTGAAATTTTGACCTTCCATCGTCTTGAAAAAAATTTCGTCGTTAGGGAATTTTAAAATATGTTCTTGTAGTCGTAAATTATTACATTTGATGCTTGCTATATATGTATCTTTATCAAAATCATATCGTCTATTATAACGATCTATATAAAAAATATTTGTATTATTATCTTTAATACAAATTTGACTGGGTAGCGCTCCAAGTGCATCTTTATCAAGCACTATAAAATTATAATCAATATTGCCATAGTTCGAAATTTTTATAATTTCATCACTCATAAAAAACAAGGTAAATAAATTTATAATAATAAGTGAAGTGAATGCAAATCTGAAGAAAAAATATGTCATATTTAATAAAAATATAAGGATAAGGATAATAGATAAGGTTATTGGCAAGAGATATAATATAACTTCAGTAAAATTACTCGCTTCTAAACGAATAACTGATACGCAAAATATAAAAATAAAATCCAAGAGGAATAATAAGCCGCTGTATACTATATAAGGAATAATTTCAAAATTATGTTTACGGAAATGATAAATAACAAGAATGAATATTATCGGAGCTAGTATAAACAAATTCATATAGGCGTTCGGCTCAATTCCATGTGTAATCAATATCGCTATAATTACTAATACTATGATAGATAAACCAAATAGCCACCAAAAATAGGATTGGATTTCTTTTATCTTATCTCTATATGCATAAATAAATATAATATGCAAAGTAGGTATTATGTAATAAATTATAAATAACACTATACCTATAATAAAAAATTCCCCAAAGATAGATATTACGTTAAAATTATCAAGTACTGGGAAGTAATTTAAACCTTTATTAAAAAGGAAATAACTACAAAATGGGATTGTACCTACTACAATAATTATTTGTAAATAGTACCCTTGAATAAACTCCTTAACTTTATTTAAAAAATTGCCAATATCTTTTAAATTTTTCTTATCATAATACTTTTTAAAAATTTTTTCAAAATCACTTTTTTTATCAAGCTTTTCATCTATAAGTTCCGAGCGTAAAATTACAAATTGATTATAAATTTTATCATCTATATTATATAGTTTAGATAAGGTTTCATCGAGATTATTATTTCTTAGCTCATTTAATATATTATTTTTTAAATAAAATAGACTCATCAAATTATTTTTTGATACGTTAAAATCATTGAATTTACCTTCAATGTCTTTTTTTAGTCTATCAAATTCGTTTTGAAATTCTTTTTTGTCTTTCAACAAATCATCAATATTTTTCATATGATATAGAAGCCCCTCTATAAAGCATGTTAGTGATTTTACTGACACCCCTCGCATTCGATCGAGCGATCCGCGACGTTGTTTAGCTTCTCGCTATCTGGGCTTTCGGAGCGTAGATAGTAGGTCGATTTTAGCCCCAGCTGCCACGCAAGCGTGTAAATTTCGCTCAGATAGCCGCCGCTAGCTTTGTCTAGGCTCATGAAGATATTTAGGCTCTGGCCTTGATCGATCCATTTTTGGCGGATGGCGCCCGCCTTTACGAGCAGGCGCTGATCGAGCTCGTACGCAGGCACGTACGCCTGCCACGTTTTCGGGCTTAAATTCGGCACGACGACCGGGATCATGCCGCTTAGATTGTGCTCGAACCACTTGCGCTTATACACCGGCTCGATCGTCTGCGTGGTGCCTACGAGTATGCTGATGCTCGATGTCGGCGCGATCGCCATCAGATAGCCGTTTCGCATGCCGTCGCGCTTTACTTTCTCGCGCAGTCCGTCCCAGTCGCAGCTGCTCTGCTCAAAAAGCCCGCCGCGCTTAACTAGCGCTTTGGCGTTTTTGTTCGCTAAATCGATCGGGAAAATTCCTTCGCTCCACTTCGAGCCCGCAAAATCAGGGTACCTGCCCTTTTCTACGGCTAAATTTGAGCTTGCCTTGATCGCGTTAAAGCTCACGTTTTCCATTATCCTATCGATCAGTTCGAAGTGCTCGTAGCTGCCCCACTTCACGCCGCGCTCGGCCAGCATCTGCGCTTCGCCCATTACGCCGAGCCCTATTGCGCGCGTTTTTAGATTGGTGTGTTTGACCTTGGCGTGCGGGTAAAAATTTAGATCGATGACGTTATCGAGCATCCGCACGGCGATCGGCATCACGCGAGCTATCTCCTCGCGGCTATTGATTTTGCTTAAATTTACGCTTGCGAGGTTGCAAACCGCCGTCGCGCCCTCGCTGCAGCCCTTTTCTACGATAAAAATTTCTCTGCCACCGAGCGTGTCTAGCGCGGTGATCTTTTTCGCCTTTTTTACGATGCCCGCGTCGGTTCTTACATCTTCGTTTTCCTCAAACAGCCTCTCGCTGCCGTCGGCAAATACGACCTTAATTTTATAGTGGTTCGGCGCCGTGTTTTGAAAGATCTCGGTGCATAAATTTGAACTCCTGATTAAGCCTTGATGCGCGTTTGGATTGATTCGGTTGGCGTTATCTTTGAAGCATAAAAACGGCATTCCGGTCTCAAAATAGCTCGTTAAAATTTTCTTCCAAAGCTCCTTCGCCAGGATAGTGGATTTTGAAATTTTATCGTCGGCCTCGTACTGCTCGTAGCGCGCTTCAAATTCCGCGCCATATAGATCGCTCAGATCGCTTACTTCTGCAGGATCGAAGAGCGTCCACTTGCCGCCGCTTTGAAGTCTTTTCATAAACAGATCGTTTATCCACAGCGCAGGGAAAATTTCATGCGCGCGGCGCCTCTCCTCGCCCGAGTTTTTGCGCAGATCTAAAAAGTCGCTCACGTCCATATGCCACGGCTCGATGTACACGGCGATAGCGCCCTTGCGCGTGCCCAGCTGATCGACGGCGACGGCGATATCGTTCGTGATCTTTAAAAACGGGATGATGCCGCCCGCGGCGTTTTTATGTCCGTCGATGCTGCCGCCCATCGCGCGCACCTTGCACCAGTCCCAGCCGATACCGCCGCCGAATTTGCTCAGAAGCGCCATCTCTTTGTAACTATCGAAAATTCCCTCGATATTATCGGGCGTGGAGCCCACGTAGCAGCTGCTTAGCTGATGTCGCGTCGTGCGGGCGTTTGAGAGCGTAGGGGTCGCAAGCATGACTTCAAATTTAGATATGAGATCGTAAAATTTCTTCGCCCAGCCTTGGCAGTCTAGCTCGTTTTGCGCGAGGAACATCGCGATCGCCATAAACATTTGCTGCGGAAGCTCGATCGGCGCGCCGCTTTTATCCTTGATGAGATAGCGATCGTAAAGCGTCTTGATGCCAAGGTAGTTAAACTGCAAATCGCGCTGCGGCTGTAAATAAGAATTTAGATCTTCCAGATCGTATTTTTCCTTTAAACCGAGCATTATGCGACCCGCCGCTTCGCCGTGAGCGAAGTAATCTTGCAGGCTGTTGTAGCCGCTAAAGCCCGTTACTTTATGATACAGATCATATAAAAATAAGCGCGCGGCGACGAAGGTCCAGTTTGGGCGGTCCACGTCGATCTTTTCGACTGCGGTTTTGATGAGAGTTTGTTGGATCTCTTCGGTGGTGATCATATCGCGAAACTGGATCTTTGCGTCCACCTCAAGCTCGCTAAGGCTTACGTTTTCCAGCCCCTCCACTGCCTCGCTCGTGTATTTTTTGATCTTGCTTACGTCAAGTTCCTCGGTTCTGCCGTTGCGTTTGATTACTTTCATATCATTCCTTGAAATTTAAAAATGCAAATTTAGCGTTAGTTTCCCAATATAAAATACGTCGTCAAAAGAGGCGGCATAATAAATGCCTCAAATCCGCCGTCTTTTAAATTTACGCTAGCTGCGCTGCAAAATCGCGCATTATAGCCAAAATTGCTTAAGCCTATCTGTCATTATTTTGGCTTATAGATTTTAAAATTTAGCGAAGTGGGCGGAAACAATGCGGTAAAATTCGAGCGGAATTTTATGGCGCTACCGCGGAATTTTGTAGGGGAAAATTTACGCGAAGTTTTGCGAAATTCTGCGCCGAAAAAGTAGGAAAACAAAAAGAGCTTTGCAAGCGGATTTAAAATTTGCTCGCAAAGCTTAAAAATTTAATTGTGCGGTAGCGGGATAGGCTTGCCGTTTAAGATCATAGAGTTGCTTGCCTTATCGAAGCTAAACTCCATCTTAACTCCATCTCCATCAGGCTTAAGAAACTGCGAGCCGTAAACTTCCGCCATCGGCGCAAAATCGCGCAGGCTGTCATAAGGCGATAGGAAGTCCGTGATGGTCGTATTTATCGTAGCTTTGCCGTCCAAGCTCATACGCTTAAAAAGCTGCGTCTCGTCGATGTAGCCGCCTACTAGCGCGCTTGCGTTAAAAGCAAATTTCTTGCCGAGGCTATTTTCAAACGAAAAATCATTCACGTTGATTTTCATATCATCTTTTAGCAGCTTCATAAAAAGCTCTTTATTTTCCGCTAATTTTTCGCCTTCTTGCGGATTTGAGATAACAGACAGATATTTTTCGAAAAGTGCGGCGCTAAAGCTGGTATCGACGCCCAAATGGATGTTTCGCACTAGCACGTCGGCGATTTTTAGGCTTTGGGCTTTATCGCTTTCGTTGAAATTTAAAATTCCATCTTTTACGCGGTAGCTACCTTCCGTGCTCATATCCGTAACTACGACGAAGCGCTGCTTATCTACAGTTACGACGAGCTCTTTTGTGCTACCTGCAAAATCTATGTCATTCAAAAAGAGCTTAGTTATATTATCGTCTAGATCTTGGATGCCGTTTTTAAAGTTTGCCTCATAGATAAGATCCTTCACATCAAGACCCGAATCCTTGCCGTCGTCTATAAAAATTTCACCGATTTTAAAGCCCAAGGCTTTTATCGTTTTTCCGCTCATATCGCTCGTACCGTTTAGGCTAAGACCTGCAAGACGTCCCATTCCGCCATCTTCGAGCACATTTATATCGGCTAGCTTTGCGCTAAATTTAACCTCTGTAGGTCCGTAGTTTAGATGCGTGCTAAGCGGCGCGTCAGTCTTAAACAGCTTCTTGCAAGGCTCTGCGTAATATGGCGTCTTAATCGTTAAAATTCCGTCGCTCTCAAATCCATCCGCAGCGTTTTTTACGCTATGCTTGATAGTGTAGTCATAGCGAAAAGCAAAATCCTCCGGGAAAATTTTAGAAGGATCTGGCTCGTCCGTATCGTTGCTATCTTGCGCGCCTGCTTTTTCCTTTAGCTTGCTAAAGCCTTCAGCAAGGCTTTTTTGTAGTTTCTCTTTTTTTACTACGCCTTCGATAAAGCCGCTTGAGTTGCTATCTCCCGGATAAAATTTAGCGCTCTTAGTCTCGAAAATTTCGTTTCTAGCGATAAATTCCGCAATCTGCTGCTCAATCGCCGCGCTGGCACTCTTGCCGACCGCACCATCAACCGTTTTGGTTATGCTATCGTTTACACTTTTAGCTACGCCCGTTTTAGCGTCCTTTGTCGCTACAAAAACGCCCACTATAAGCGCTACGATGACCACTAAAGCCGCGATGATCTTTTTCATCATCTCTCCTTTAAATTTAAAATTTATTTGGGTGCGTATTTTGCCGTAAATTTCTAAAATTTTCAAATTCTAGCTTAGTGTGCTTTAACCTAAAAGAAGTTATAATCGCGGCATTAATATCAAAATTTAGGAAAACTTATGGCAAAACAAACGAAATATATTTTCGTCACCGGCGGAGTGCTGAGCTCGCTGGGTAAGGGCATTGCGGCGGCGTCGATCGCGACGCTTTTAAAGCACGCGGGGCTTAAAGTGCGCATCCTAAAGGCGGATCCCTATATCAACGTCGATCCAGGCACTATGAGTCCGCTGGAGCACGGAGAGGTTTTCGTCACCGACGACGGCGCGGAGACCGATCTGGATTTGGGGCATTATGAGCGGTTCTTGGATGAAAATTTAAGCCAAGACAACAACTTCACCACGGGCAAAGTTTACAGCTCCGTTATCGAAAAGGAGCGCAGGGGCGATTATCTGGGCAAGACGATACAGGTGATCCCTCACATCGTAGGCGAGATCGTACGCCGCATAAAAAAGGCGGGCGAGGGCAACGACGTGCTGATCGTCGAGATCGGAGGCACCGTGGGCGACATCGAGGGGCTGCCGTTTTTAGAGGCGATCCGCGCGATGAGAGTGGAGCTTGGCAGAGTAAATACGATGAATATCCACCTCACGCTCGTGCCTTTCATCAAGGTAGCGGGCGAGCTCAAAACCAAGCCCACGCAGCACAGCGTAGGCGAGCTGCGCCGCATCGGTATCAGCCCCGATATGATAATCTGCCGCTCCGAAATGCCGCTAAATCGTGCGCTTAAAGACAAGATCGCGCTAAGCTGCGGCGTGGATAAAAACTGCGTCATCGAAAGCCCAGATAGCGCGAGCATCTATCAGATCCCGCTTGCATTTTTGAAACAGGATATTTTAACGCCGATCGCGGAGACTTTAAACTTAAACAAGCTCGAAGTAGATATGAGCAACTGGGACAGCCTCGTTAAGCGCGTCATCGTGCCTACGAACGAAACAACGATCGCTTTCGTCGGCAAATATATCGATCTAAAAGAAAGCTACAAATCCCTCACCGAGGGGATCATCCACGCGGGCGCTACGCTTGATACGCGGATAAACTTAAAGTGGGTAGATAGTGAAAAAATCGAAGCGAGCAATGTGGATGAAATTTTCCGTGACGTAAACGGAATTTTAGTCGCGGGTGGCTTTGGCTCGCGCGGGATAGAGGGTAAAATTTTAGCCATAAACTACGCACGGGTGCATAAGGTGCCGTTTTTGGGCATCTGCCTGGGGATGCAGCTTGCGATGGTGGAGTTTGCGCGCAATGTTTTAAAATTAAAGAACGCTAACTCCTCGGAATTTGATCCTCAGACCGAAGATCCGGTGATCTACCTCATCGACAGCTTTATCGACGCGAGCGGCAAAAAGCAGATCCGCACGCATAAATCCCCTATGGGCGGCACTATGCGGCTGGGCGGCTATGATTGCGACGTCAAAAAAGGCTCGCTTTTGAGTAAAATTTACGGCGAGCAAAAAACTATCCGCGAACGCCACCGCCACCGCTACGAAGCCAATCCGAAGTACCGCGCCGAGTTTGAAAAGCACGGTCTTATCGTCTGCGGCGAGAGCGACGGGCTTATCGAAGCGGTCGAGCTAAAAAACCATCCGTTTTTTCTGGGCGTGCAGTTTCACCCGGAATTTACCAGCCGTCTAGTGCGCCCAAATCCTGCTATTTTGGGCTTTATCGAAGCATCTATAAAAAATGCTAGGTAAAAATGAGATAAGGGAAATTCTAAAATCGAGATTTGCGAACGATCGACACAATAAAATTTCTGAAATTCCCTTACCCTGCGAGCTGAAGGATACCTATAAGGCGGCTTTGCGCATAAAAACTGCCATCGAAGAAAACCAGCGCATAGCCGTAGTCGGCGATTACGACGTCGACGGTATCGTAAGCACCGTCATAATGAGCGATTTTTTCAATCAAATAGGCGCGGAGTACGTTATTAAGATACCAAACCGCTTCACCGACGGATATGGACTAAACAGCGAGATCATAGGCGAGCTTGAGGACGTCGATCTCATCATCACCGTAGATAACGGTACCTCCGCGACGGAAGCTGCCGAAATTTGCGCGCAAAAGGGGATCGATCTCATCATTACAGATCATCACATGCCCCCGCCCGTGCTGCCTAGAGCTTACGCGATAATCAATCCGAAGCAGCCCGATTGCACCTTTCCAAATATCGAAATTTGCGGCGCGCAGGTAGCGTGGTATCTCGTAGGCGCGCTAAAAGAAACCCTCGGCGTGAACTACGATATGGCAAGTTCGATGGATATTCTCATCATCGCCATAATCGCCGATATGATGGAGCTGCGCGATATGAACCGCGCGCTGCTGCGCTTCGGCATCAAGCGGCTAAATAGCTCAAACCGCGCCTGCTTCAAGGCGATTAAGGAGCACTATTTTAAAAAGCACTTCGAATTCGACGATATCAGCTACACGATCGCGCCGCTTATCAACTGCACGGGGCGGATGGACGATGCTACGATGTCGTATAACTTCCTATGCGCCAAAAATATTAGAGAGGCGAACCACTACCTAGAGACGATAAATTCCATCAACAACTCGCGCAAAGAGGAGGAGAAAAGCCTCTACGACGAGATCGTAAAAAGCGTCGATCCGAGCGACAACGTCATCGTCGTGTGGGGTCCGCAGTGGCACGAAGGGATCATCGGCATCGTCGCAAGTCGCCTAAGCAAAACCTACAAAAAGCCCGCGATCGTCTTTAGCGTAAGCGACTCGCGCGCCAAAGGAAGTGCGCGCAGCATCGGTAAATTCGATATTTTAGAGCTGATCTCCTCGCAAAGCGAAATTTTAACGACCTTCGGCGGACACAAGGGCGCTGCGGGCGTGGGGATCGATCCTGCGCTGCTTCAGGAGTTTAAGCGCCGCGTAAATGAGCGCATAACGCCTAAGGATCTGAGCGATTTTAGCGCGCAAGACGATCTGCTGGGCGAGCTGGACGCGTCGCAGATAGACTTCGAGCTGCTTGAAATTTTGGAATTTTACGAGCCGTACGGGCAGAAAAATCCGCGCCCGCTCTTTTGTATCAAAGGCGCGCGCGCGCGCAATATCAGGGAGATCGGCAAGGAGGGCAAGCATATCAAAATGGCGCTTGACAAAAACGGCAGCAGCGTCGAGGCGCTGTTTTTCAACTACGACTTTTTGCCGCGCGCGGGCGAGCGGGTCGACGTGATCTTTACGATTAGCAAAAATAACTTCCGCGGCACGATCACGCCAGAGCTCATCATCAAGGAGCTAAGCCCGAGCGAGAGTTAAATTTTAAAATTTAGGCCGTCTTGGCGTACATTTCGCGCCGGACACGGCCTTTAAATTTAACTCTCGATCTATGAGCTAGGCGCACATTGCGCACTCGGCGGGTTTACCCTACTACAGACAGCGCCCGTCTGCTCTACTCGCCCGATATTGTATCACGCGCCTGGCGCATTGCTCTATTACGGCGCCTATCTACTCGACTAGCTTGGCGCGCATTTGCATGCTCGACGCATATTAAGTGCTCGGCGCGACTTTGAAATTTAACGCGCGAGCTATGGATTTGACTTGCGATGCGAGCTCAAGCGTGCGATTTCGGGCTCGGTACGGCGCGCAAACGCGATGCGTTATTTTCAGCTCCCGCACGGTTTGCAAAACAGACGAAATTTTTGAACGCGGTAAAAGTAAAATTTAAACGTTTCTAAATTTTAAAATTTTGCGAGGACGAGCGGGAACGGTCTGAAACAGACAGAAGAGCCCTGCAAATGGAATTTAGGATAAAATTTTATGAAGCGGCGGGCGGGCTAAATTTTAAAATTTGACCCACCCTTAAACTTAGAGGCTAAAAAACCACCACTAAAAACCACTTAAACGGCATCGGAGCGAAGATCGCGTGCGGCAAGCCCGCAGGCATGACGATACTTTGTCCCGCTTTTACGCGGTGCTTCTGCCCGTCGATCGTGAAATCGCCCTCGCCCTCAAGCACGTAAACGAACGCGTCGCCGTCGGATTTATGCGAGCTGATCTCCTCGCCGCCGTCGAAGGCGAAAAGCGTCATATTCAGCGCAGCATTTTGCGCGAGGGTGCGCGAAATCACCTTATGAGGGGACACTTCGACTAGCGAAGCAAGCTCTACGGCCTTGGCGGCGTCTATATTTTTGATGTGTTGCATAAGCTCTCCTTGAAATGAAATTTGATCGATTTTAGCTAAAATTTGGCAAGCCTGCTTTGATGATCATCAATCCGGATCCGCGCTGAAAGGATTTTTCAGAAAGATCGGGATGAAGCTTATCAGATATAGCGCGACCGCGGCGATGAAAAGCGCCGAGGGGATCATCACGTACAAAACAAAGCTCTCGCCCGCAAAAACGGCTCTTAAAGCCCCCGCGAGCAGAGCCAAAACGAGCGCCGCGCGGCTTAGGCGCGGAAAATTTAGTGGCGAAATTCCGCTGTGGCGCTGTCCGGCGATCATTCCTACGAAAAGTATCGCGCCATACATATAGCAGATCGCGATGACGTGCAGCGGCGCGACAGCATATCCCCCGCGGATCAGCGCCGCGCCCAGCCACAGGTACCCCGCCGCGCACGCAGCCTGCAACGCGTAGTAAAACGCCATATAGTGGCGGCTTAGAATTTCGGCGTAGTGCAGCTCGCGAAGCTTCGCCAAAAACAAAAATCCGATGCCAAGCGCGATAAATCCGCACGTCGCCTCGCTTAAAAATGGCGTCGCGAGCGCCAAAGCGAAGGCGAGGAAAGCGGCTAAATTTTTGTAGATAAAATTTGGAATAAAAACGGCGTCCTTCAGCCCGCCCTCTCTTAGCGCTTCGTTGCCGATGACGACGCTTATGCGGTAGCTTACGACGGCGATTGCCGCGACGTTGATATGCACGAAGCTAAGTAAAAACTTCTCATCTCCGCTCGCGCCGTAGGCCGCAGAGCAGGCGCAAAACGCCGCAAGGACCGTCAGGATGCTAAAATTATTCGAGTTTTTATCCAGCCACAAAAGCAGCGCCGCAAAGATGAAAAATATCGCCCAAAACAGCCCCACAATCGCCGCCGCAAGCCGTAAATTTAAAAAGCTCGCGATAAAAGCCGCGATCAGGCAGGCGGCAAAGGCGAGCGAAACAGGCTTTAGCGAACCCTCGAAGTTCGTCCAATCGGGCAGCGCGGTAAGCAAAAACGCCGCGTAGATGCACGAGGGCGCCAAAAACAGAAAATAAAATTTATGAGCGGCGACATAATCGATTTCAAGCGCATCGGGCGCTAAAAAACTAAGTGCGCCCAGCGCCGCAAAAAAGCAGGCGCAAAGAATAAAGGCGCGCATCGGATGGGAGAAAAAATTTCTCGCGCACTCGTCTTTAAATTTAGGCGCGTAAAAGCCTAGCTCTTGCCGCTGCGCCGGGCACGGCTCCGGATTTTTGAGCTCCTGCGGCGAAACGGGCTCGGTTTGGTCTTGTGTGGAATTGGTCTTAAAATTTAGATCTGAATTTTTAGCGCTTTGCGAGAAGTTCTGAACGGAATTTGGATCGGCGCTTCTGCCGTTTTGTGAGAAATCCCACGCGAAATTTTGATTTTTAAAGCTTTGCGCGGAGGTGGATTTGGAGTTTTGACTTTGATCGGAGCTTTGACCGCTCCGCAAGAAACCATGACCGGAATTTTGATCGGAATTTGACCCAGAACTTTTAACGCTCTGCGAGAAACTCGACTCGGGATTTTTAGCACTTTGTGAGAAGTTTAGTTTGAAATTCCACTCAATGCTTTTACCGCCCCGCGAGAAGTCCTGAGCGGAATTTTGATCATAGCTTTTACCGTTTTGTGGGGAACTTGACAAGGAATTTTGCTCTGGATTTTGGGCGCCTTGTAAGAAGTGCTGAATGGAATTTTGATTTTTAAATCCTCGCACGGGCTCTGCCTCTAGACTCCGAGCAAAATTTTTAAAATTTTCTGTGAAATCGGGGGCGAAACGTTTGAAATTTTGTGCGGCTTCGCAGCCTCTGTGCCGTAGGCCAGGTCCGCACGGCGCACCAACCGCACTCTCAAAGTAGGATCTGCGCGGCGTGAGAATTTTACTTTCAGAGCCTAGTCTGCGCAGCATACGGGTTTCGCGCCCGAAACTCGTCAAATTGCGCTGCTCGGCGCTCTTGTCGGCACCTTCGCCGGCGCGGATTTGCTTTTTTAAATTTGCAAATTGCAGCGCGGCGAGGTTAAATTTCTTCAAATTTACAGAGCCAAAATTCTTAAAATCGCGCGCGTCGTGTAAATTTAAAAAATTCCGCACCGCACAAAACGTGCCTAGAGCTGGATTTTGCTCGCTACCTAGCCCACTTGCATCGCAAAACAGCGAGCGATAGGCGCTAAAAACGGCTTTTTGGGCGCTGAACTGCACACTCAATCCACATACATCAAAACCGCAACGCGAAAAGGCGTCTCGGTTCGCGTCAAATTTGCAGTACAAATGGACGCCCCGCTTCGTGCCAATGCGACGCAAGCAAATGCCTGCATTGAAATTGCGCTGCGAGCGTCCGTTCATACTAGATTGCAAACGGCCGCTCGTGCTAGAGCTGCGTCGCAAACGAGCGCTCGCGCTGGGATCGCGGCGTGAGTGGACATCTCTGTTCGCGTCAACGCGCCGCAAGTAAGCACTCACGCTAGAGCCGCAGTATGTATCGCTGCTAAATTTCGTCGAATTTTGCGCTGCAAAATCGCAGCACACTGCGCCGTTCAGGAGCACGTTCACGCTATAATCGCAGTTCGCACGGCTACGCAGTTCGTATTTCGGTGTGATAAAACCGCAGCGCCCTGTATTCTGTGAGAGGCTGTGTCTGCCCGCGCCGACATCGATATATCCAGAACCCCGCAAAAGCTCGCATCTGCGTGCGCTTAGGTCGTCGCAGCTAGCGCCCAACAGGAGCTTGTAGTTACGCGTGTCAGGATTGCGATGCGCACCAAAGCCCTGCTTGCTCGCGCCTAGACCGCAACGTAAGTTCAAATTTCGTGCGGAACCTCCCTGTTTGCGCGCATTAAAGATAAAATTTCTATTCATAATAGCTCACTCCCCTAAACTGCTCGCTTACCACGCGCTCTTCGTACCGCTCGTCGCGCGCGCTTAGCGGCTCGTCCAGGCTCACGACGCGTCTAAGCCCCATCCCTTTGGGCTCGAGCTCGATGATCTCGTGGCTTAGGCGTGCGGCTTCGAAGCGGTCGTGGGTCACCAAAAGGCAGGCAAGCCCCTCACATTCGATCTTTGAGACTAAAATTTCGATCAGCACGCCGCGCAGATCGCGGTCTAGACCTACAAACGGCTCATCAAGCAGCGCTAGATCGCAGCCACTAAGGATCGTGCGCAAAAACGCCGTGCGCTTTTGCATGCCGCCGCTTAGCTCGCGCGGGAATTTATTCAGATCGCTCGGGCTTAGCCCGATCTTTGCAGCGAGGGCGTAAATTTCGCTCACGTCCGCGGGACTAAAAATTTCGATATTTTTAAGCGCCGTGAGGTTCGGTAGCAGGCGGTTTTCTTGAAACAAAAAGCTGATTTTTTTAAAGCCGTTTTCGATCTGCCCATTTTTTTTATCCTCTAGCCCGCAGACCAGCCGTAAAAGCGAGGTCTTGCCGCAGCCGCTGGGGCCAAAGAGCGTCTTTACTTCGCCCGCGCGCAGCTGCAGCGAAAAATCGGAAATTATAACGTCGCGTAGAATTTCGTAGCGCAAATTTGAAATTTTTAGCATCATCTGCTCCATGGCATCAGTAAAATTTGAAGCGGCTTGGTCACGAGATAATCAAAAAGCGCCGTAAAAGCTATGACCAGGCACACATACGCCATGACCTCGACCGTATCGATATTTACGCGCGCTTCGGCGATCTTTGCGCCGATGCCGTCGTTCGCGCCTAAAAGCTCCGCCATTACAAGCACTTTCGCGCCGTTGCTGACCGCGACGTAGATCGCAGGGAGTAGCCGCTCGATTAGATGCGGCGCGTAGAGGTAGCGCAGTTTTTTAAAAATGGAGCTTTTATAGCTGTCGAAAAGCTCGGTGTATTCGGCGCTTACGCTAGCCATCGCCTGCGCCGCGGACGCAAAAGTCATCGGCGCGACGACGATAACGACGGTAAAAAGCACGCTTTTATCGCCGAAATGAAACCAAAATATCGCAAGCACGATCCAGACGATGGGCGGCGTCGAAAGAAGCACGGTAATTAGCGGGTTTAAAAAGGCTCGCAGGCTTTTGAAATACCCGGCCGCAAGCCCGCTGCAAATCCCCGCAAAAAGCGCGAGGAAGGTACCCACAAGCGCGCGCTTAAGCGACAGGGCTAGATCGTTTGCGGCGAAATTTTTTAAAATTTCGCACGCCTTAGAAAAAACAGCCGCGGGCTGCGGCAGGATTAGCGGCCCGTAAGCCTCGCTGGCCACCTGCCAGACGGCTATGAAAAAGCACACCGCACCCAGGCTCGCAAAGCCGCCCCACAGATAGTCTATGACGTAAAACGCGGGGTTTTGGGCTTTGCGAATTTTATCGATTTTTAGCATAGAAAAAACTCGTCCTTAGGCATCGCGCCGCCGATGAGCTTGGGGTTAAATTCCATCAAAATTTCATAAAATTTCAAAAGCTCGTCCTTGATCTCGCTAGGCTTTTTGACGCACAAATTCGACGTATCGATGCTCATAAATATCGCAGGCGGCGGCGCAGGGAAGAAATTTGTCCCGATCGCCGCGGCGCTTTGTTTGTTCGCTTTGATCCACGCAAGCGCGTCTGTCAGATCGGCATTTAAAATTTCAAAATCCGCCTTTTTCGCGGCGTAAAAATCGGTATCAGCGATGATGCCTGCTTGCGGGATTATGGGCTTTACCGAAAACACCTGCGCCCACATATCGCTTAAATTTGCTCCTCGCTGTACGGCGATGCCCGATACTTTGCCTTTTAAGATCATGGCGCTTGCTAGCGGCTCGACCGTGATCGCGACGTCGTAGTCCTTGGCCAAAAACAGCTGCGCGCTCTCTGCGGGACTGGCGGTGTAGTCGATATTTAGCCCGCTAATACCCTGCTTTTTCGCTATAGCTCGCACGATGATGTCTAGCATATCGTTTTTAAAAGGCATTACGATCTTTTTGCCCTTGAGCTGCGCAAATTCCGTTATCTTCTCGCCCTTACTCATTGCGAAATTTAGCCCTTCAGTGAGGATATTTACCATACCGATCTTACGCCCTTGATTTGCGAGGTTCACCCCCACGTTGCTCGGGCTCATCATAACCTTGTACTCGCCGTTTGCCACGCCCGCGCGCAGCTGATCGGGATCGCGCCAAAGCTCAAGCTTCGCGTCGTATTTTTTGCCGATCTGCCCCTGCATGCACGCAACGCCGATGATGAGGCTAGGCATCGCGGGCGCGCCGTAGATAGTAAAAGCTTCCTTTGCAAAAAGAGGGCTAGCAAGCCCGCTAGCCGCCAACGCAGACGTTAGTTTTAAGAAATTTCTTCTTTGCATCTTCTCCTCTTTTCATTCCTGCCAAAGGGCAAGATTTTGATAATCGATGTGCAATTATATCAAAAATAGGAGTGATTCGGTTTGATTAAGCTCAATAGTCCGGCTTTAAATTTTAATGCGCTAAAATTTAAAACGCCCGCAGCGGTAAAATTTTATGCTAAAATGGAGAAAATTTCAATTCAAGGACACAAAATGAGAAGTGACATCATCAAAAAAGGCTATACGCGCGCGCCGCACAGAAGCTTGCTAAGAGCTACGGGACTAAAGGACGAGGATTTTGAAAAGCCCTTCATCGGCGTGGCAAATAGCTTCATCGAGATCATCCCGGGGC
>CAUQZM010000027.1:0-20826 GCA_963522765.1 uncultured Campylobacter sp.
AGGTTTCGCTGCGAATCCAAAAACTCCAGATGATCGCTGTAGCCCGCCTGATACCTGCTTGAGGCGTTTGAATAAATTTTGCTCTGCGAAGCGACGAGATCGGCAAGGCTTGCCTGCCTTAGTTTGGCGTTTTGCACGCCGACAAGCGCGTCACGAACGTCGCCGAAAGCGGTTTTAAGTGCCTTGTCGTATGCGATGAAGCTCGCGTTTTGCTCTAAATTTGCAAGCTCTACGCGCCTTTTTTGGCGGCCGAAGTCAAGTAGCGGTCCTACAAGCGAGCCGCCGATATTCCACGTGCTCGCGCTTGTGGTAAACAGCCTGTCAAACTCGCCGCTTGCATATCCCGCCGAGCCCGTAAGCGAAAAGGTAGGAAAGTAGCCCGCCTTGGCGACGCCCACTAAGAAGTTGCTCGAGCGCAGATTTTCGAGCGAGCTTGCGACGTCAGGGCGGTGCAGGATCACGTCGCTTGGGATTCCGCTTGGGATCTGCGGCGCGCTAGGCATTTTCGCAGTGGTCTGCGCCGCGCCGCGTAAAATTTCATCGTAGCTCTTGCCCGTTAGGATATTTAGCGAGGTCTGCGCCGCGGAGAGCTGATTTTGCACGCTTATGAGGCTTGCTTCGGCGCTTTGGACCGCAGCTTTGGCCTGATAAAATACAATCTCGCTAACCGCGCCCGCATCGAGCTGCTTTTTGCGGTAGTTTTGCGTATCTTGATAGCTTTTTAGGCTGTCTTTTAAAATTTTCTCCTGCTGCTTTAGTGCTAGTAGCGTAAAATAGGTCGTCGCAACCGTACTAGTAATCGTATTTTTAGCGGTTTCGTAGTCGTATTTCGTCGCATTAAATCGCGATCGCGCCGAATCTACGCTGTTGCGCACGCGTCCCCAAAAATCGACCTCGTAGCTTAGCACGGCGCCGATCTGATACGAGCCGTGAGAGTTGCGATCAGGCTGGTTGCCGAAATTATTTTGACGCACCGCGCTGCCGCTTAAATTTACGTTCGGCAGATATTCGAGCTTGTTCAGCCCTAAATTTACCCGCGCATACTCGACGTTATTCAATGCGGTTTGCAGGTCGGAATTTTGCTCCAGCGCGCTTTGGATAAGGGCGTTTAGCTGCGGATCGTTAAAGCTTTTCCACCACTGCGTGCTAACGCTCGAGTTTGCGTAATCCGCCTTGAAGCTGATCTGTTTTTGCGGCGTAACGGGCTTGAAGTTGCAACCGCAGAGTAAAATTCCAAGCGTCAAGGCGCTTAAAAGAGCATTATTTATTTTCATCGTTCACCTCGTTAGTTTGGACTTTTTTACCGCGTCTATCAAGCCAGGCGTTGAAGCTTTCAAGCAGGTAGAAAAATAGTGGCACGAAAAAGATCGCGATCGTAGATGCCGCGAGCATTCCGCCTACGACGCCGGTTCCTAGCGCGTGGCGGCTAGCAGCGCCAGCGCCGGTGGCGATAACCATCGGAAGCACGCCGAGGCCGAACGCAAGGCTCGTCATAACGATAGGGCGGAACCTCATCCTGGCGGCTTCTATGGCGGCATCAGCGATAGAGCGATGATTATTTAGATGCTCGTTCATCGCAAATTCCACGATCAAAATCGCATTTTTCGCCGCCAGACCGATTAGAAGTAAAAGTCCGATCTGAAAATATATGTCATTATTCAGCCCGCGGAAATACGTAAACACGAGCGCGCCGAATACCGAAAACGGCACGGCGGTAAGCACGGCAAGCGGCATGAGCCACCTTTCGTATTGAGCCGCTAGGATCAAAAACACGAAGATCATTCCGAATACGAATGCCTGCGCGCCCTTGCCCGTCTCGCTGACCTCTTGATACGCAGAGCCCGCCCAGCCGATCGAATATCCGCTAGGAAGCTCCTCTTTTATGACCTCTTGGATCGCTGCAATCGCCTGACCGGAGGTATAACCGGTCTTTGGCTCGCCCATAATCTGCGCCGCCGGGAAGGCGTTAAATCTATTAACGGAATCGGGACCCAGCGAGCGCTCAAGCCTTACTAAAGAATTTAACGCGATCAGATCGCCGCTAGAACTGCGGACGTAGAGGGATTTTAGATCGCCCGGATCGTCTCTGTAGTCTTGCGTAGCGCGAATATAGACCTTAAATGTGCGCCCCATAAGGTTAAAGTCGTTGATATAATACTGCCCGATGGTGGAATTTAGCACGGTAAAAATATCTGCTATGCTTATGCCTAGCATTTTTACCTTCTCTTTATCTATATAGAGCTTATACTGCGGGAAATCGGTATCCAGCGTCGTTCGAACGAGCTTTAAAGCGGGGTGTTGATTAGCTTTGGCAGTTACGCGATCCATATCTGCGCGAATTTCATCGTAGCTCTTGCCCGTCGTGCTTTGCGCGTAGAGCTCAAATCCGCCCGTAAGTGAAAGCCCCATGATAGGCGGTGGCGTGACGACGTAGGTCATCGAGTTGCGATCGGCGCCGTAGAGCTGCCCGTTTAGCGCGGCAGCTAAGGCGAAGTTGGAATTTTCATCACCCGGGCGATCTTTCCAGTCTTTTAGCTTCATAAAAAAAGCTCCCGCATTTTCTCTAAGCGCTCCGGCTAGCATATCGTATCCCGTGATTTGGGTTATATCTTTTACGTTTGGATACTTTTTAGCGATGCTTGCGATGAAATCCTGATCGGCTTCCGTCCTGGGCAGCGTAGATGCAGACGGAAGCGTAGTCATCGCCATAATCGAGCCTTTGTCTTCGTTAGGCACCAGGCCGCTCGGAGTAAGCTTAAGAAGCTCTATCATTGCATAGATGATGATGCCCACAAAAACGAGACTGATTAGCACATGGCGCAAAACCATGCCGACGCCTGCGGCGTAAATTTTAGTTGAGACGTTAAAGATATTATTAAACCATCTTACGAAGAAAAACGGCTCGGATTCCTTTTTTTGCAAGATCAGGGCGCAAAGTGCGGGCGTTAGCGTAAGGGCTACGAAGCCTGAAAAACATACCGAGGCTACGAGCGTTAATGCAAATTGTCTCTGCATAACCCCGGTAAAACCCTCCATAAACGCAACCGGTACGAAAACCGCTGAGAGCACGAGCACGATCGAGATGACGGGCGCTACGATCTCGCCCATCGCCTTCGTGGTGGCTTCTTTTACGCTTAGCTGCGGCTCCTCGTGCAAAATTCTCTCCACGTTTTCGATCACGATGATCGCGTCGTCCACGACGATGCCGATAGCTAAAATAAGCGCAAAAAGGGTGATTAAATTTATCGAAAATCCGAAGGCGTAAATTCCGATAAACGCGCCGCAGATCGATACGGGCGCAGCAAGCGTCGGAATGATTGTCGCTCTAAGATTGCCTAAGAACATATACATAACGATGATGACGAGAATTAACGCTTCAATGAAGGTATGAATAACCTCTTCGATCGAGACCTTTACGAAGCTAGTCGTATCGTAGGCGACGTCGTAGGTCAGCTCACCTGGGAAATTTGGTTTAAGCTCGTCTATGCGCTTATTGACCGCTTCAACTACGGCTAGAGCGTTGGCACCGCTTTGCATAAAGATAAGCACAGGCACCATCTCTTTACCGTTAAATTTCGCCGAGATATTATAGCTTGCGCCGCCAAGTTTGACCTCGGCGACATCTTTTACGCGCAAGAAATTCCCATCTTTTTGCGCGCGTATGATTATATTTTCAAACTCCTCGACGGTTTTTAAACGACCCTCGGGCTTGATCGCATAGACGTACGGATTGCCTAAGTTCATTGGCTGCTCGCCCATCTTACCCGCGGCGTATTGGCTGTTTTGCTCGCTTATTGCGGCAATTATCTCGGCGGTCGTAACGTTAAATTTCTTAAGCAGCTCGGGCTTTACCCAGATCCTCATAGCGTAATCTTTCGTACCCAGCGCCTGCGCTTCGCCGACGCCCGGCACGCGCTTTAGCTCATCTACGACGTTGATAGCTACGTAGTTTTGCATCTCTACGACGTCCATCTGCTCGCTAGGATCGTAAAACGCGAGCACTTCCAGCATCGTACTGCTGCGCTCGGTGACGGTTACGCCATAGCGGCGCACTTCATCGGGAAGTAGCGTAAGAGCTGGCGTGACGCGGTTGTTTACATTGACTTTCGCATCTGCTGGATTTGTGCCGATTTGAAAATATACGTTGATACGAACGTCGCCGGAGGAGCTTGCTGAGCTTTCCATATAGATCATATTTTCAACGCCATTGATTGCGTTTTCAAGAGGGGCTGCGACGACGTCGGCTATCGTCTGTGCATCCGCGCCGCTATATGTAGCGCTAACGACGATTTGCGGCGGCGTGAGTTGCGGATACTCCTCGACCGAGGAATTTTTAAGAGCCAAAACGCCCGCGATTACGATGATGATCGAAACGACGCAGGCAAAAACGGGGCGGTTGATGAAAAATTTAGAAAACATTATTTCCCGCTTTCCGCATTGCTCTGAGACGCTTCAGGCTGTCCTGCTACGTAAGGATCGGTGCTTGCGGGTACGGGAGTGACCTTGGAGCCCACGTTGATTTTTTTAAAATTATCTAAAATAATCTGATCGCCGTCTTGCAGTCCGCTTGAGATCGTCGCCGTGCGGGTATCTTGAGCCGCGATTTTGACTACTTTTTTAGCGACCTTGCCGTCTTGCACGACATAGACTATGGTGTTGCTAAGATCTTGCTTGAGCGCAACTTGCGGAATTTTAAAGCCGTTTTTCTGATAAAAGCCCTCGACGCTTACTTTAGTAAAAACGCCCGGGCGAATTTCTAAGCTTGGATTTGGAATTTGAGCTTTGGCACTGACGGACGCGGTATTTGTATTGATGACGCTATCGATGAAGCTTAGCGTGCCGTTGTAGTCCTTGCCGCCGAGATTTATGCTTACCTGACGCCCTAGCTGTTTCCACTGTCCGTTTCTTAAATTTGCATCAAGTTCCAGTCTATCGACGTCCGCGATGCCGAATTCCACGTCGATCGGATCAAATTTGCTAAGGCGCACCAGATCCTCGCCCACGTTTACGTATGCGCCTACGTCTTTTTGCGTATCGCCCGCCATGCCGTCAAAAGGCGCGGTCACGAGTGAATGGTCAAAATCGATCTTGGCGCTTTTAAAATTTGCTTCGGCTACCATAAACGCGGCTTTTGCGGTGTCGAAGTCCTTTTGAGAGATCGTGTTGCTAGCTTTTAGCGCCTTAGCTCTTTTGTAGTCCGCCGAGGCGTTTTGCAGATTAGCGTTTGCGCTGTCAAACGCCGCTTGGTAGCGCGAACGGTCGATCTCGTAGAGCACGTCGCCCTTTTTGACGCTGTGACCCGGCTCGAAAAGCTGCTTTTCGATAGTGCCCGAAACCTGCGGCTTTAGCATTATCTCAAGCTCGCTCACGGTCTGTCCGTTAAATTTTAAAATTATCGGCACGTCGGCGGATTTGGCGATAAATACGCCTACCGGTAGCGCGGGAGCCTCGCCGCTTTTTTTTGCGCCGCCTTCCTCCTTTTTTTCAAAATAGGAGCAGCCCGAAATCAAAAACGCTGCGAAAATCAAACTGGCGACTTTTTTCATGTAATTTCCTCTAATTGGGTTAAAATTTTTGTATTTGTAATAGTTATTACGAATAAATTATAAATTATAGTAAAAACTATATAAATAAAGCTTAAATTCAGCCCATAAAATAATCTATCTGAGGAATTATAGCGGAATTTCGATATAATCGTGCTAAAATTTTAAAGGCTTTTTATGAAAAGAATTCTTACTATCGCGGGTTCTGATAGCGGTGGCGGTGCCGGCATCCAAGCCGATATCAAGACGATCAGCGCGCACAAGATGTTTGCTATGAGCGCTATTACGGCGCTTACAGCGCAAAATTCGCGCGGCGTATTCGGCGTGCTGGACGTTTCGCCAGATTTTGTAGAGGCGCAGCTCGATGCGATTTTTAGCGATATCTTTCCGGACGCCGTTAAAATCGGGATGATCTCCAATGAGGGGGTTGCCAAGGCCATCGCAAAGAGCCTGAGCAAGCACGGCGCGAAAAACGTCGTCTTAGATCCCGTGATGGTCGCTACTAGCGGCGGAGTTTTGATGAAACAAAGCGCGCTGCATGCGCTAAAATACAAGCTCGCCCCCGCCGCAGAGATCATCACGCCCAACGTGCGCGAGGCCGAGGTCTTGGCGGAGATGAAAATTTCAAGTTTAGCCGATATGCGTGCCGCGGCGGTTAAAATTTCGCAGTTTTTCGGCGGCGCGATTTTGATCAAAGGCGGCGATCTTGCGGGTGCGAGCAGAGCTTGCGGCGCGGCGGATGCGGCGCGAAATTTTAAAGCTTTTGGGCGCGAGATGGGCGAAAACGGGGCGCTAAAAAATTCTGCGGGTTTGACGGAGCGTGCGAATTTCGCGAGTAAAAATTTTACTAGCGAATGCAAAATTTTAACGGCGAGCGCGGAGCCCTCTTTTGAACAAAATTTATCCGCAGCGTCTTTAGATGATGGCTTTAAACCGAGCGGCGAGGACGGGGATTTGACAAATTTAGCGGTCGATATTTTGTACGAAAACGGCAAATTTTACGAATTTTCCGCGCCTAAAATTTCTACGCGCAACACCCACGGTACGGGCTGCACGCTCTCAAGCGCGATCGCATGTGCGCTGGCGGCGGGACTTAGCCTGCCCGCAGCCGTCGCCCATGCCAAGGGCTTCGTGTGCAGGGCGTTGGGCTGGGGTGAACAGATCGGGCACGGATGCGGCGCGATAGATCATTATTTCACGGTCCAAGATCCCTTCGGTGCGGACTTTGACGCTTGTAAGAACGAAATCAAAATCATCTCTTCAGATTAAAATTTCGGGCACTCGTTGAAATCCCCGCATTCGTAAAATTTCAAAACTCCGCTGCTATTAAATTTAATCTAGCGGCACGAGATCATCCAAATAGCTCGTCTCGACTTGTGATAAACGATGAGATTGCGTGGCTAAAAAGTGTGTTGCATGGGGTATGTGCGCTTAAAATTTTGGTTGATTTTTAGGCATCATAATCCGCGTAGAATTTTAAAGAATTTTTGAATTTTATTGTAGGGTTCGCGTTGCAAGTTAGGGCTTTCTTTATTATTTGCATTATGCTATAGCTCTGCTTCGTGGCATTGTTAAATTTGCGTTATTTCTTATTAGGTCTTTATGCGCGAAAAAAGTGGATTATAAATATAAACTAGTCATTCATTCACTGCTCGCGTTGCTCAAGGTAGATGCATCGCATTGTATGTCCGACCATTGCGTTGTACTTGCCGCGGCATTGTGTCCCCGCTGCGAACTTGCGATCCATGCCTGTCGTCTCATATTCGCTGAGCTTGCTAAAATCCAAATTTTCTAGCAAAAGAGTTATAATGGCTAAAATTACGTAAATTTAGGAATTTAAAATGCGCCGCAAAAAAGGATTACTACTCTTAATCATCGTCTCAGGGATAATCTCTGCCGCAGATAACTGGATCGCATCGCTACTGCTACCTAGCATCGCAGATACGTTTGGGGTGCAGGTAAGCGCCGCCTCCGCAGTTTTGACGGCATATCTGATCCCCTATGGCTTACTTCAGCCGGTTTACGGACATCTTAGCGATCGCTACGGCAGAGGTAAAATTTTAATCTCGCTAATACTCTTTTTGGCGATATTTACGCTTCTTTGCTCCACTGCAAAAAGCCTAGCGTGGCTTGTTTTATTTCGTTTTTGCACGGGATGCGCGGCGGCGGGTATAATCGCCGTATGCCTCGGCGTTATAGGCGATGCCTACGACGAGAAGGATAGACAAAAAATCGTAGCGATATTTCTAGGCTCGGTATTTTTAGGGCAGGGACTGAGTGCGGCTTTAGGTGGATGGGCGGTGGCCAGATTTTCTTGGAGGGAGATATTTTTAGCCTTTTCTGCGCTGTCTGCGGTATCTTTCGTATCACTATTTACGCTAAATTTCAAAGACGCTCCGAAAAGCGGAGGCGAAAGTTTCGTAAAATCCCTAGCTAGCTTGCGCGGCGATGCTGCGCTTTTGAGAAGCTATTTTTTGGCTTTATGTAATGGCGTAATTGTGCTCGGGGCGTACTCATTCATAGGCGCTTATCTGCTTAAAAAGCTAGGCTTGAGCTCAAATTTTGCCGGAGTCTGCCTTATGCTTTACGGCGTCGCTTGCTTTTTGGCAGGAAACGCTGCCAAATATTTAAAAGAGAAGTTGCCGCCAAAAGAAATTCTATCCCTCGGTTTTTTGGCGTCCGCTTCGGCGCTGTGCCTTTTGGCGAGTTGCTTCGCTGCCACCGCATATGTAGGGACGTTTTTGCTTGGATTTGGCTATGTTTGCGCGCAGTCCGTCCTAGCAAGCGCGGCACTTCGTTGTGGCTCCGCCAAAGGTCTATCCTCTGGGATCATAGGCACGGCGATATTTTTCGGAGGTGGTATCGGTACTGCCGTAGGTGGCAAGGCGCTTGAATATTTAAGCTACCAAGGGCTATTTTGCGGCTTTGCTGCGTTAGCCGCAGCGCTGCTGATTTTTTACCGTGCAAGCTTTAAGGGCACGCGTGAAATTTAATTCTCTGCAACAATAACAAAATTTAAAATTAAGCATACTTCGCTGCCGAGAAATTTCCTAAAATCACGCTATTTCAGGGCGCCGCATTGGCATCGTCGTAAATATCGCGGTGCATTACATCACGCTGCCGCTTTTAGGACTTACGCCGCCGCTTTTTCAGCTTCCGTGGTATGAGCACGTTTCGGAATTTTTCGGGCACGCGGTTTGGTTTTGGGCGATCGAAGTATTTCGTCGCGATCTACGAAATCGCGTAACGGGTGAGCCCGATCCCGCGGACCGCTCGGGTGCTTCGCTCTTCTAGCTAAATTTGGAATTCCGCCCCGTTTAGTGCGGGATTCCATCATTTCTTATAAACGCAGTAAAATCACGATAAATTTTTATGTTAGAATTACCATTAATAAAATTTCAAAAGGAGCGGCAATGAAAGAAAGAATTTTAGTTGCAACCTTTACGGCTGCTTTGTGTTTACAAGGAGCGCTTGCGAGCGATTTTGACGAGCGGGCTTGCGCGGCGCTAAAGGGCACGAAAATTTACGATACAAAGATCAGTGAAGCGATTTGGAATCAAAGCGGCGAAATCGGCGCCGATAAGATGTCTGCGCTAACGGGAGGCGCCAAAAAGACGCTAAAAGCCGCGCCGCACTGCATAATTCACGGCGAGATAGCCTCCCGCACGGGCTCGGACGGCAAGCATTACGGCATAAAATTTGAGCTTCGCTTGCCAGGCGACTGGAACGGCAAGCTGCTATTTCAGGGCGGAGGCGGTCTGGACGGCTTCGTAGCGCCGGCTCTTGGCGCCGTGCCTATCCGCACTAGCACTGCAACGCCCGCGCTTATGAGGGGCTATGCGGTCGTTACGACCGACTCGGGACATCCTACGCCTACGCCCGAGTTTGGACTTGAGCAACAGGCGCGGTTAGATTATGCGTATCAGGCTATCGGCAAGGTCGCGAGTGTCTCAAAGCAGCTGGTTTTTGCAGCGTATAAAAAAGCGCCCGCGTACAGCTATTTTATGGGCTGCTCAAACGGCGGGCGCTCGGCTCTGATGGCAGCACAGAGGTATCCGCTGGAATTTGACGGCGTAATCGCGGCAAATCCGGGCTTTAGGCTTTCGCGCGCGGCGATCGCGGAGCAGTGGGACAACCGGCAGCTTATGAAGATCGCGCCTAAAAACGCCGCGGGGGATAAAATTTTTGCAAACGCCCTTACGCAGGAGGATTTGGATAAGCTAAGCAGAGCGGTTCTAGATAAATGTGATGCGCTAGACGGCCTAAAAGACGGAATCATCGGCGCTTGGGAGCATTGCGAGTTTGATCCTAGCGGACCTGATCTGCCCAAAGATAAAATTTCTGCGATAAAGGCGATATTTGACGGCGCAAAAAACAGCAAGGGCGAGCAAATTTACAGCGGCTGGTTTTACGATGCCGGAGTAAATCAGCCCGGCTGGCGCATGTGGAAGCTTGGCGACTCGCAAACGGCAGAGCCAAATGCTAGAAATATCATACTCTCGAAGGGCTCGATGAATTATTATTTCTTGACGCCGCCGCAACCGGAGTTTGATCTGATGAGCTTTGATTTCGATAAGGACGTAGAGCGAACGTTCGAGACCGCGGCGATAAACGATGCGATTTCGACCAAGCTAGATAGCTTCCGCGCTAACGGCGGTAAACTCATCATCGTAACGGGCGTCTCCGATCCCGTATTTTCGGCGATGGATCAGCGCGATTGGTTCAAAAAGCTACAAGAAACGAACGCGGACGCGGACGAATTTGCGCGATTTTTTGCCTTGCCTGGGATGAATCACTGTGGCGGCGGTAACGGCATCGATGACGTCGATCCGCTAAGCGCGCTTGAAGCGTGGCGCGAGCAGGGAACGGCTCCATCTAGCCTGCTAGGCAAAAGCACGAGCCGCGCCGGCAAGCAGATACCGATTTGCGCGTATCCAAAAGTGGCTACCTACGTAGGCGGCGACGAAAATAGAGCGAGTAGCTTTGAGTGCAGATAAAATTTATTTAAAGGAGTAAAGATGAGAAGTAAAATTTTAATCGCGGCCTTTGCGGCAGCGCTTTTGTGCGGCTGTGCGGCGCACGATACAAAGCCAGGCGAGGAAATAAGCGCAATGGATAAGAGGAGCGAAAGCGCGGCTGCGGACTGCGGCGCTAGTGAGGGCGTCTGCAAGGTGCCTGCGGTGCAGGGGTCGATGATAGGCGGCGGTACTCACAAATTCAAACGATAAGCCGACTACAAGCAAAGTGCAGGGGTCGATGATAGGCGGCGGTACGGATGAGCACGGCTGCTTGGTCGCCGCGGGCCAGAGCTTTTCAAAGATCAAGAATGGTTGCGTGCAGGTCTTTGACGTCGCGGATGTGAGGCTGGACGATCCGGATAACGCCGCGCTTGCGATCTACGGGATATTCTCCGCGGATAAAAGCAAGGTAGAAATTTTTTGGTCGAGCCTTCCTGAGAGCGTGATCTTGCGCGCAAAGGGAAGCGGTTATGTCTCGAAGGACCGCAAAATTTCGCTGCTAAAAAGCTGCAATAGCTATAAGATCCGCAGAAAATAGCAGGTGAAATTTTAAGTCAGCCAAATTTCGCTCGCTGCGGAGAAATTTAATCCAAGCGCGCCAAGGTTTAGCCGATCTAGTAGAGCCTAAGGCTTAAATTTAGGGTAAGCTAATACCAAGCATTCGGTTATTTGCGGCATCTGCCGCCGATAAAATTTAATCAAAGGAGCAAAAATGGCGATCATAAAAGTCGATCTACAAAAATCATATCGTATCCTAAACCCGGGCGCGACCACGCTCGTATCGGCCAAATACGGCGATGACGTCAACGCGATGGCGATAACGTGGGCGCAGGCGCTTGACTACGACAAAGTTACCATCGTGCCGCACAACGGCTCGTACACGAGGACGCTCATCGAAAAGAGCGGGTATTTCGCCGTGCAGATCCCTACGGCCGCGCAGGCGGAGCTGGTTAGTGAGCTGGGCGCCGAAAACAACTCGCGCTTTGATAACGCGGATAAGATGAAAAACGTGGAAATTTTTTATAAAGAGGAGTTCGACGTACCGCTGATCGCGGGCTGCGCCGCATGGCTCGTTTGCAAGCGTATCCCCGAGCCTCACAACGAGCAGAGTTATGATCTTTTCATCGGCGAGGTCGTCGCGGCGTATGCGGACGATCGGGTCTTTGACGGCGGGCACTGGCTGTTTGAAAAGATCCCTGACGAGCTAAAAACACTTCACTACGTCGCCGGTGGTCGGTATTATCTGGATGGCAAAGCGGTAGATACCAAGCGCACGCCGATAAGCGACGAATAAACCGCCCCGCAAAATGCTGGCAAATTTGTAAATTTAAGATGAAAGCGCACGTGAATACGTGGCTGGTTTTAGTAAAATTTCAAACTGAAAAATCCAAAAAAGGATAGAAAATGAAAAAATATATCGTCATCACCGGCGCAAGTTCGGGTATCGGAGCGGCTACGGCAAAGGCGTTTGCGAGGCGCGGAGAAAATTTGATCCTAATCGCGCGCAGAGCGGAGCTGCTGCAAAGCTTAAAGGACGAGATCGCTAAAATTTCGCCTGAATCAGATGTCCTCGTTAAAATTTGCGACCTTGCTCGCAGCAAGAACGTCCTAGCGCTTTGGGATGAGCTAAAAAGCTACGAGCTAAAGGCGCTCATAAACAACGCGGGCTTCGGGGATTACGGCGCGGTCGGCGAGCAGGATTTACAAAAAACGGTAAGAATGATAGACCTAAACGTAACCGCGCTCGCGATACTTTCGAGCTTATTTACGCGAGATTACAAACGCAAACAAACTCAGCTTATAAACATCTCCTCCGTGGGCGGCTATTTTCTGGCGCCCGGCGTCGTGCCGTATTGCGCTACAAAATTTTTCGTAAGCGCTTTCACCGAGGGTTTGAGCCACGAGCTGGCGCAGGATAAAGAGGCCAAAATGCAGGCTAAAGTTCTAGCTCCCGCCGCGACTAAAAGCGAGTTTTGCGACGTAGCTTCGGGAAAGCGCGGATTTGATTACGATGCGGCGTTTTCGCAATACCACAGCAGCGAACAAACGGCAGAATTTTTGCTCACGCTTTACGATAGCGATGCATGCATCGGAGAGGTAGATTTGGCTAGCTTCGAATTTAAACTTAGCGAACCGAAATTTAATTATATAGCAGCCGCCAAATAGCGGATCGGGTGAGGCGCAAGCTCACTTATAGCTTGCGCTGTTAAGTTGCTTCTTTACGTGCGAGCAGGACTTGATTAGCTTCGTAGCGACAAGCTGCGCAGGCAGGCGCCTTTGAATTTTACGCATTTATAGATCGCACGATGAGCCGTGCTGTGCAGACGATATGCGCGTAAAATTTAGAATAACGTAGCGCCGGAGTTAAATTTAACCTCAAAGCGCGTTAAAATTTAAAGAAATTCAAGGAGTGAAAATGGGAAAAATCGGCTCTTGTACTAGGCGCTACGGGCGTTGTAGGCAGGGAGCTGGTGCGCGAGCTTTGCGAGAGCCTGGGTTACGATGAGGTAGGGGCATGGACGCGCCGCGAGATAGGCTTTTGCCGTCCTAAGCTTCGCGCGCGGATCATTGATTTTGAGAGCATTTCGGATATCGCGCCACATAAATTTGACGAAATTTTTTGCGCGTTGGGCACGACGATGAAGCAGGCGGGTTCGCGCGAGGCGTTTTTGCGCGTGGATGTGGACTATGTCTATGCAGCGGCGAAGTGGGGCAAAGCAGCGGGCGTGCGGCGCTTCGTGCTCGTATCATCTCCGGGTGCGAACGAGGACTCGCTAAGCTTTTATCTGCGCGCCAAAGGACGTATCGAGCGGCGCGTGAGCGAGCTTGGCTTTGACAGCCTTCAGATTGTCCGTCCGCCGATAATCTTGGGCGAGAGATCGGATGTTCGCCTGCTAGAGCGGCTTGCGGCGGCGGTTTTTAAACTGCTGCCCGCCTGCGTGCTCGGTAAATTTAGACCGCTTAGCGGCGCACATATTGCCCGCTGCGAGCGTGATTTTTAGCTCAAAATCCTATAAAAATTCGCTCATTTTTTCTCTTTATTTTGTTTGATCTCCTCAAGACTTAGACCGCTTTTACCGATGCTGTCCATACTGAGCGTTTCGATCATCACGAGTATTGCGGCTGGGTCTTTGCCTAATACGCGCGCTAACGTGTCCGTAATCTCGGCGATGATTTGCTTTTTTTGCTCTTTTGTAGGCTCTGGAGCGGCTACTTTTATATTTACGAATGGCATTTTCTCTCCTTAAATTTGATAAAGTAGGGCTAATTATATCAAATTTTAGACTATTACCCGTCTCGTTTGCGTTCTAAAATTTAAGTAGATATATTAGAATTTAACTTTAAATTTGATTTAAAGCTAGTATGATTATTATGTGATTCGGTAGTAGTAAAATTTGATAAATTTACCCAAAAGGAGCGAATATGCGTAAGAATTTTTTCGGTTCTATCGTTTTGGCTGCGGCCTTAGCGGGCGGCGCGTTTATAGCGGTGCCGCAGACGGCAAGCGCTGCGGTGCTAGCGCATCACGTGAAGGTGCAGGGCGAGCTTGGCTCGGTGTTTATCAACCCATACGACGTGGCGCCTCTGACCGCCGTCATTGATCGCGCCGGCAAGGATATCAAGGACGTCCATGTGCGGGTTCTGGGTAAGCCAAACGGCGGCATCGACATCGCCTATAACGTCTCCGAGCATGCGCTACTGACGCACGACGGCGTGCCGATCTGGGGGCTGTATCCGGACTATCTAAACGAGGTTGAGGTAAGCTACGTTTTTAACGGCGAAAAGAAGGTCGAAAAGTATAAAATTTACGCCCAGCCGATCGTGACGTATAGCCGCGATTACAGATTTAGCCATATGCAAAAGATGAAGGTTAAAAAGGTCGATCCTGCCTTTAAAAACAGGCTCTATCTCATCAACAACACCATCACGAGCGTTTATAAGCCGCTTGATTGGAAAAACGGCGGTGCCGCTAGCTGGAACGACTTCACCGAAAATTTCGTCGTCGATACGCAGGGCGAGGTCAGATGGTATCTGGACTATCAGAAATTTTACGACCGCAGCGAGCGCAGAGTGATGGACGGCGGCATGATGATGGGCTTTCATCAGCTGCCAAACGGAGATCTTAGCTGGGGCATGGCGCAGCGATATATGCGCTACGATATGATGGGCAAGGAGGTGTATAATCGCGAGCTGCCGCGCGGCTACATCGACCTTAGCCACGAAGTAATGCCGCTTAAAGGCGATCACTTGCTGCTTCGCGTCGGTAAATACAACTACCACCACGCAGACGGCAGGCTCTCGCACACGATCAGAGATCATATCATCGAAGTGGACGGCAGCGGCAAGGTCGTGGACGAGTGGGATCTGAATGAAATTTTCGGCAAAAACGTCTACCGCAGCAACCTCATCAAGGCTCTTGACGCTCGCGCCGTGTGCCTAAATATCGACATGGACGCCAAAGAGATCAAAATCAGCGACGATCTGCCATTCGGCGACGTGACCTCGACCGGCACGGGACGCAACTGGGCGCACGTAAACTCGATCTCGCACGATCCTAGCGACGACGGCATCATCCTCTCGCTTCGCCACCAAGGCATCGTTAAGATCGGCCGCGACAAAAAGGTAAAATGGATCCTAGCGTCTCCTGAGGGCTGGAGCGCGGACTTTAAAGAAAAAGTACTAGTGCCCGTGGATAAAAACGGCAACAAAATCAAATGCGAAAACTCAAAATGCGAGGGCGACTTCGACTGGTCGTGGACGCAGCACACCGCGTGGCTAACTCCGCGCTACGATAACAAGGGCAGCGTAAAGCACATCAGCGTATTTGACAACGGCGACGGCCGCGGCATGGAGCAGCCTGCGCTAAAAGAGCAAAAATACTCTCGCGCGGTCGAGTACAAGATCGACGAGAAAAAGGGCACGGTCGAGCAGACGTGGGAGTTTGGCAAGGAGCGCGGATTTGACTTCTATAGCGCGGTTACAAGTATCGTGGAGTGGCAAAAGGATAAAAGCACCTACTTCATCTCAAGCTCGAACGTCTATCTGCTAAAGCCCGATAAGACGATCAAAATGGTACTCGTGGAGATCGATCCAAAGAGCAATGACGTCAAATTTGAGATGGACGTGGAGTCTGCGTCTAGAGACGACGTAGCCTACCGCGCGCTGGTGATCGATCCGAATATCTTTGATTATTAAAATTTCGCGATAGGTTGGAATTTGGCTTTTAAATTCCAACCTGTCGCTTTGGTGCGGATAGAATTTTGCAAATTAAGCGCGAAATTTTAAATTTTTATATAAGATGAATTTTTTTAGCAAAGGAGCAAAAATGGAATTTGTAAGCTTAAACGACGGCAATAAGATGCCGATTTTAGGATTTGGCGTATTTCAGGTAGATCCGAAAGAGACGCAAAGATGCGTTGAGGATGCGATCAGCGTGGGCTACCGCAGCATCGATACGGCAAAGGCGTATTTTAATGAAGAAAGCGTGGGTGCAGCAATTAAGACGGCTCTTGCAGGCGGGTTAAAGCGCGAGGAGCTGTTTATCACTACTAAGCTTTGGATCAGCGACGCAGGCGAAGAACGCGCGCTGAAAGCCTTTGATGCGTCAATGAAAAAGCTAGGGCTTGACTACCTCGACCTTTATCTCATTCATCAGCCATATAGCGATATTTACGGCTCGTGGCGAGCAATGAAACGTTTGCGCGATGAGGGCCTTGTTCGTTCTATCGGCGTTAGTAATTTCTACGCTGATCGGATCGTCGATCTTTGTGAAAACAGCGGCATCATCCCTGCGGTAAATCAGCTTGAGTGCCATCCGTTTTATCAGCGTGAAGCGTTAAAGCGCGTGCTTGATGGCTACGGCATAGCATTTGAGTCGTGGGCTAGCTTCGCCGAGGGCAAAAACGATATATTTAAAAACGCCGTGCTAAGCAGTATCGGTGAAAAATACGGCAAAAGCTCAGCTCAGGTTATTTTGCGCTGGTTAATTCAGCGCGGCATCGTCGTTATTCCAAAGAGTGTAAAAATAGAGCGAATGAAGCAAAATTTCGATATTTTTGATTTTGCGCTTGCGCCTGATGATATGGCTGCGATCGCTGCGCTGGATACAGGCAAGACGCTATTTTTTGATCATAGAGACGCCGAGCGCGTAAAATGGATAATACATGCTTTTGATAAGTAAAATTTATTGAATTAAAGCGGATTGTTTGCTTTAAAATTAAGCCGCGAGCGTGCAATCCTTGCTATTAAATTTGAGCTTGAGCGAGATCAGAGATAGAGCTTGTGGCGATAAATTAGCCTGCTCGCTCAAGCGGCGTGATGGCGTAGCCTGCTTTTTTATATATTTTTCTGTGGGAAGCCGCCTTGCCTTTGTCCGCTTTAATCTCAAATTTACCCTTTCTTTTATACAATCTTTAAAATTTACCGCAAAGGAATTTTATGAAAATCGCTAAATTTTTAAGAATTTTAGCCGCCGTTTGCTTGATTAGCGTAGGTACAAACGCACTAGAGGAGGGCGTTAATTATCAAGTGTTGCAAAAGCCGCTAAACGTGCCGAAAAACAGCGTCGTCAAAATTTTTAACTACGAGTGCCCGCACTGCTATGCGTTTGATAGGACGGTCACGCCGCAGCTGATGAAAAAGCTCGAAGGGGCGGAGTTTTTGCCGTGGCACCTAAAGACCAAGGGCGTGTTCGGACAGACGGCGAGCGGTATATTCGCAGCCCTTATCGTGCTTGATGAAAAGGACGATGTGAGCCTACTAAGCGACGAGTCGAAATTTAAAAAAGCGAAATTCGCGATTTACAAAGCGATCCATGACAAAAAGGATGATTTTGGTGGCGGTAGTGATAAACAAAGGTTCATCAAAACCGCGCTGGATGCTGCAGGCGTGAGCATGAGCGAATACGAAGCGGCGCTTGCCAGCAAAAAGGCACAGGCTCTGCTTGCGCAGTGGGACGCGGGCTACGAGGTCGCGGTGATTTCGGGCGTGCCGGCATTTGTCGTCAGCGGCAAGTATCTCTTAAACACGGCTTCGTTCGGCTCCGTCGATGAAATAGTTGCCGCGGTAAAAGAGCTGCTGGCGAAATAGGCCTTGTCGCATTAAATTTAGCCGCCGCCAAAGCAAACTTTGTTTTATGCACCGCGTTAAATTTGGCCGCGGGGCTTCCAGTAAATTTTATCGCTAAGCCCTGCGGAACGATAACGACTAAATTTTACGTTTTCAAGGCGCGGATCTCGGCGAGTAAAATTTGAGCTAAAATTTAAAAATTTGACTTTAAATTTAAATGTAAAATTTTAAGGCGAAGTATTTTTACGTCAGACGAGGCAGCGGCGAACGAGGCGAGGGAGCGGGACTTGGTCGTCCGTAACAGATTTGACATTTTCAAGATACAGGTCTAGGTAGGTAAAATTTGAAGCAGAAATTTGCAAATTTGACTTCAAATTTGAGTGCAAAAAAAGGCAAGGCAAAGTATTTTTGTCATAGACGAGGCGGATGAGCAAGGGCAAAGGAGCGTATAATATAATACGTGACTGCAGCCCGTAGCGAAATCCAACGAAGTATAGGGCAAAAAGCCAAGCCGCAAATAAAATTTACTCGCCGCTTAGTAGGATATATCCACTTTCGCTGATATTTTTAAATTTAACCCCCAGCTCCCGCTTCAGCCTTAGCACGACGTTTTGTATCGCGCCCTTACTCGTTTGCTCGCCCTCATAGACGAACTCCTCGATCATCTCGTAGCTCACGAGTTTGTTTAGATTATACGCAAATAGCCAAAAGAGCTTGTTTTGCAAAAATGATAGATAGATCTCCTCGCCGTTTTTGTAGATCTTTTCTTTTGCGAGATTTATGCTCGTTTGCGGGCCCAGGCGCACGAGTTTTTCGTCCTTTTCGTAGGTTAGAGCCACGAGCAGGCGGCAAAGCGCGGCGATATCGACAGGCTTTTTTAGAAACGACGCCGCGCCGTGCTCGATGCTTTTGATGAGGTTGTCGTCGGTGTCGTAGGAGGTAAAGACGATAAATTTTTGCGCGGGCTTTATGCGCATCATCTCCTTCATCATCTCAAAGCCGTTCATCGCGGGCATGTGGATGTCGGTGATGACGACGGCGGGGGCTAGCTTTTTAAATCGCTCCAGCCCCTCCAGCCCGTCGCCTGCGCCCCAGATGCTTAGGCAGTAGGGCTTTAGCCCGCCTATTAGCAGCTCCCTTGCGATCTCGTCGTCTTCGACGATGAGGACGCTCAGGTCTTTAAGCAGCTTTAAGTGCTCTTGCATCTCACTCCTTTAAATTTATCTCAAAGCTTAGCTCAAACGTCGTCGGATCGCCCGCGCTCAGCAGCTTGATGTCGCCTGAAAGCTTTTCGTTTGCGAGCTTTTTGCCAAAATACAGCCCGATGCCGCTTCCTTGCTTTTTGGTGGTTTTTGGCTGGGTTAAAATTTTATCCCGAGCCGCCTTGCTCACGCCGCTGCCGTAGTCCGTGACGGCTATTTTACACATGCCGTTTTCAAATTTGACATCGATAAAAACTTGCCGCTTGGCGATCTCATCTTTGTATCGCTCCACGACCGCGTCCTTGGCGTTGTGAATGAGGATGAGTAAAATTTGCTGCACGATGCCCATCCGCTGCGTGGCCTCTTCGTCTTGAAACTCGCGCAGGCTTACTGAGACGTTTGCTTTGCTAAGCTCGGTGTGCATTAGCTTTAGTAGGTCTTTTATGCAGCGCTGCACGCTAAATTTTTGCGGGCTGTCGCTCGTTTTATAAAAATTTCTAAAAATCTCGATCGTATCGCTCAAAAGCACGGTCGCCGCCTGCCCCTTTTGCAGCATACTCTCTAGTGTCGCGGCGTCTAGTTTGCCGTCTTTTTGCAGCATGAGCAGGCTTGATATCATCAAATTTAGCGAATTAACCGGCTGGATAAACTGATGATTTATGCCGCTGATTAGCTCGCCCGCCTCGCTCATACGCGCTTTGTGCTTGAGCAGGGCCTCGTAGTCGTCTTGCAGGTTTTTGATTTTTCAATACATAAAGTTATGCAAGAAATTTGCCACCAGCGCCAGCGCCGCGAACGCAAAAAGCAGGATGAGGGCGTTTTTTAGCGCGGAGTTAAGCAGCGCGGCGAGCTCCTTTTCGTTATCGGTGCCTGCGCCGATGAACCAGTTTAGCGTGGGGATCTCGGCGACGGAGATGAAATTTGATCCGATATTTAGACTCGTGATATCTTCGTCACGCAAGAAAAGCTCTTTAAATTTATCCTCGATCTGCTTTTTTAGCGCCGCGTCCTTCATCGGCGTTAAAATTTCGCCGCCGTGGGTTACGATAAAGGCGTAGGAATCTGGCGCGAGCTTAAATTTTTCCATATTTTTTAGTATGTTTTGCAGTTTTACCACGCCGCGAAACACCCCCGCAAAAGAGCCGCCGTCCATGACGGGCACGCATAAATTTAGCGTCGGCTCGCCTAAGGTTTTATGGCGCTGCATAAAATTTACCGTGGGCGCTAGCGTGCTTTTGGTCTCTTCAAACCACACAAGCCCCGTACGCAGGCTCTTTGGCATCGCTTCATCGTCTGCTAGCTCCTTGCCGTCTACGAAGATCTCCCCGTCCTCGCGCAAAAACTGCAAGGCGTCGAATTCCGCGGAGTTTTCTTTAAAAAGACGTATGAAGCCGCCGAGCTTTTCGTCGTCTCGTATCGCGTCCGCGTTTTGCATAAATTTGGCCGCGCGCACCAGAGAGTGCAGCCGCTCATCCAGCCAAAACGAGAAGCTCCCGACCATATTTTCGCTAGCGGCGATCTTGTTTTTATCCGCGAGAGCGATGATCTGCGCCTTGGCGTCCTCGTAGTTTTTCACGCCCAAAAGCACCACGAAAAGGCTTGCGAAAATGATGATGAAGTAGATTTTAAAATTATGCTCGCGTAAGGCTTTCATACGGCGAGTATAGCAAAATCGGTCTAAATTTAGACCGATTTAAGCTTTTTTGAGGGTTAAAATTTTGCAAACGAACATCGCGGCGAGCACGACGAAGCAGACACCAAAGCCGATGAGCGTGCAGTCTGCCATCGACATAAATTTGCTTGATGGGATCAGATACCAGCCGTCTCCATAAAGATCCACCAGATACTTTTGAAAGCCGCTTAGCGTGACGCCCTCGGGCACTAGCGGATTATCGTAGCCGCAGTCGCCCGTAGGCAAGAACCAATCGGGCGCCCACCGCTCAAGCGGCAGGCCGAACGGATAGTGCGGCTCGGTCGAGCAGCCCTGCACGCCGA
>CAUQZM010000028.1:0-20258 GCA_963522765.1 uncultured Campylobacter sp.
TTAAATTCTGCACGAAATTTTATTCAACCAAGAATTCCTTCTTATCGATCGTGCCATGATAAAAAATCCCGAGCGTATCATCAAAAGTCTTATCCAAAAATCCATCTTTTTTTAGTCCTGCCAAAGATGTATTGATTAGCTCTAGCAGCGCATTATTGCCCTTCTGCACGGCGATTGCGTTGTAAGTTTGCTTACCTAGACCATCCAAAGCAACCTGCGTTTTATTATCGATGATCGCGTATGCGTGCAGGATTAGGTTATCATCGACATGCACGGCGTTTTTCGCCCTCTTAAAAGCGCGGTAACATTTAGCCGAACTGGCGCAAAAGTTTAAATTCTTTCTAAAGCCCGCTTTGCGTAAGAAATTGTGAATAGGAGAGTGTTTGATGACAAAAATCCTCTTTTTGCGCAGCTGATCGAAGCTCGTGACATTTTCGTCTTTTTTGGCTAGCACACCTACCTGCACCTTAAAATAAGGCTCCGAAAAATCTACTTTTTTCGCTCGCGTGGGCGTAGGAGTAAAGGTCGCAATCACCATATCCGCTTCATTGCGCTGTAAAGCGCTAATGCGTCTTGAAGCCGTGATCGGGATAAATTTTACCTTGCCAGGATTATCGCCGAAAATCTCCTTACCGAGCTTTTCGCCAAGAGTAATCTCAAATCCCCTGTATTTGCCGTCTACGAGCGCACTAAACGGCGGCTGATCGTTATATACACCGATGCGAACGAGCCTATCTTTTTTGATCTGATCCAAAGAATTTGCAGATAGAAAACCAAGTAGCAGAGCCGCCAAAACAAATACTTTCATTTGCTCCCCTTTTAGTTGAAATAAGGCGCAATTATAATAAAAAGAAATTATAGCCAGCTAAAATTCTGCGATTTATGGCGCATTTTCATCTAAATTTATGAAAAGATGAAATTCGCGGAGAAATTCTATGTCCAATTTACAAACGAAATCTCATAAAAAACTTGCACGAGCGAAAAAAGAAGCTTTTAATTAAATTTATAAACAAAATTTTACGGATGTATTTCACGTTAGAAAACCTTAGCGAAATTTACGATATTCTTAAAAGCAAACTACGAAATTCTACGCAGATTTAGCTAAGGAGCGGAATTTAGCTACGCTGTTGTGCAGAAGCCCAAGCTCTTAAAATTTCGCTAAAAACTATGTCAAAATGCAAACCGTAGCAGTAATAGCCCTAGATCGGCATTACGCGGATGTTTGGGCTAAGGTTTTCTTGCAAAACATTTTCGATCGCGTATAATGTGCCGCTCGCACCACTGGCGCAGCCGCTGCAAGCGCCTAGGTAGCGGATATAGATGTCCGTTTTGCCGTCGTCTGCAGGCCTAATGTCGATGACGTCGAGATTGCCGCCGTCCATCTGAAGCATCGGGCGGATATCCTCGTCAAGCACCCCTTCGACAGCTTTAAATTTACCGATCAAATTTAGCTGCTCAAAGCTCATCTCCGCTCCCGTTTTCACGTTATTAGCGGCACTCGCGTCGGCTTGAGCTTGAAGTCTCTCTCGCTCCATCTCCTCTCTGGTTTGCTTTAAAATATCGACCAGATAGTAATCCTTCTCCTCGTGTCCGCCCGGGCGCACGCAGGATTTGCAAAACGCGCCCGCTTTGGTGTATTGCGTGATCTCCTCGACAGTGTGAAGGTCGTTTAAGCGGATCACCTCTTTGATCGTGCCGAGGCTTACGCGCGCGCAGTCGCACACGATGATCTCATCCTCAAAATGCGCAGGATCGATGCCCTTATAATTCGCAGCGGCCTGCTTGATGACGTCGTATGCCATGACCGAGCAGTGCATCTTTTGCGGTGGCACGGCGGGCTCATCGGGATTATCGCGCATCGCGTGCTCTACGTCTAAATTTGTAATCTTTACCGCCTGATCGACGGTCTTTCCGATACAAAGCTCGGCCATCGTATCCGAACTCGCAATCGCCGTGCCGCAACCGAAGCTTTTAAATTTAGCGTCTAAAATTCTATCGGTTTTAGGATCTATCAACCAATATAGCCGCACCGCATCACCGCAACTCTCGGCGCCGAAGTCCGCGACCACTAGCTTGCCGCCTCTAGCCTTCGCTTCCTCCTCGGTGATCTCGCCCATATAACGAGGATTATTCATGCGATCCTGCACTTTTTGCGAGTATTGCTCCCAGATCGAGCCGTTTATCAAACTATTTTTTGCCATTTTTTATCCTTTATTTTTCTCATAACCTTGCGGCGCGTAAGCAAATGTGCTTGAAATCCCGCGCAGACGGGCGATAGCTTTACCTATATGCTCGATCGCGTAATCGATCTCCGCCTCCGTCGTAAAGCGCGATAGCGAAAGCCTTAGCGCCGTATGCGCCAGCTCCTTATCCGCGCCAATCGCTTCCATTATCGGGTTATTCTCAAGCGCCTCGCTCGCACACGCAGAGCCAGTAGAAGCGGCTATGCCCGCTTTATTCAGATCCCACAGCATCGCCTCTCCCTCGACGCCTTGGATTGAGGCAAGAATGGTGTTTGGCACGCGAATGCTGCGGTCGCCCACGACGCTTACGTTTGAAATTTGCAAAAGCGCATCCTCCAGCTTATCGCGCAGTCTGCTTACCTGAGTGCGCTCAAAATCCATAAATTTATTCGCTAGCTCTAAAGCCTTACCGAGCCCCACGATGCCTGCTACGTTTAGCGTGCCGCTGCGGCGCCCGCCCATCTGCTCGCCGCCGTGAAGCAGACTCGTAAGCGGTTTACTATCTTTGATATAGAGCGCGCCGACGCCCTTTGGGGCGTGAAATTTATGCCCCGAAAGGCTTAAAAAATCCACGTCCGCATCGCGCACGTTCACCTTTATCTTACCTATCGCTTGCACCGCGTCGGCATGATATAGCGCACCATGCTCGTGTGCGATTTGTGCGATCTGTTTAACCGGAAAGATCGTGCCGGTTTCGTTATTTGCCCACATCACGCTAACAAGCGCGGTTTTGTCGTTGATCTTTTCGCTAAGCTCATCAAGATCGATTAGTCCGTCTTTATCGACGCCGAGGCGAGTGATCTTTACGCCGCAAATTTTTTCTAAAAAAGCACAGGTCGCGCTAATTGCGGGGTGCTCGACGGAGCTTATGATGATATTATCCTTCTCGCCGGTTAGAATTTTATCGTAATAAATTCCTTTTAAAACCCAGTTGTTGCTCTCGGTCGCACAGCTCGTGATGACGATATCGTCGGCATCCGCAGCGCCAAGTCCCGCATAGAGCCTATCCATCGCGACCCTTAGTGCGGGGTGAGTCTCGCTGCCGAAGCTGTGGAGGGAGTTTGGATTGCCGTATTTTTCGCAAAAAAACGGCTTCATCTCCTCAAAAACTTCGGGATCAACCATCGTAGTAGCGTTATTATCCAAATAAACGCGCTGCATAAAATTCCTTTCTAAAATTTGTCTGAAATTTAATCAGACAATTTCGCTCTTTTATCAATTTCGCACGATAATATAACATAATTGCTAAATTTTTCTTTAACGCTTGCCGTTTTAAAAACCGAAAGTTTTCGGAGAATTTATTAGATCGAAAAATTCCTTGCGCGTGTCGTTTCGGCTAATAAAAAGCCCTCGCAGCGCCGACGTAGTCGTGGTCGAGTTGATCTTTTGCACGCCGCGCATCTCCATGCACATGTGTCGCGCTTGAAGCACCACGCCCACGCCGAGCGGATGGATCACCTCTTGGATTGCGCTTGCGATCTGCTCGGTAAGCTGCTCTTGGATCTGCAGCCTGCGCGCGAAAATATTTACCATACGCGGGATTTTGCTAAGCCCCACGACCTTTTTATTCGGGATATACGCGACGTGCGCGCGCCCGATGATAGGCAGCAGATGGTGCTCGCAGAGGCTATAAAATTCTATATCTTTTATCAGAACCATCTCGTTGTTGCTGCTCTCAAACAGCGCGTCGTTTAAAATTTCTTTTGGGTCCAGCTCGTAGCCGCTAGTTAGAAACTCATAGGCTTTAGCTACGCGCTCGGGCGTCTTCGCAAGCCCGTCGCGCTTCGGATCCTCGCCTAAAATTTCAAGCATCTGCGACACGCAGCTTTCAAATTTTACTCGGCTTTTTTCGTCCATTTTTAGCAATTCCTTAAAGATCGATGCGCGATATTACTCAAAAACGCCTTTTATAACGCTGATAAATTTTAAAATTTCGCGCGAAATTTTATCAATCTCATTATGTTAATGATAATATATTTAAATTTAAGAAATTTTTGTTTAAAATCCACCGTTTCGATAAGCTTTATCTATAAGGAGTTCGGTATGAAATTTAAGATGAGTTTTGGCGCGGCTTTGGCGCTTTTTTCTTTTGCTTGCGCCGAACAAAACGCCGCAGCAAACTCCGCCTCGGGCGAAAACCTAGGCGATATCGAGGTCGTAGAATGAGCGAATAACGACGACGGCTACCGCGCCGTACGCAGCGAGATCGGCAAGACGACTAAGAGAATTTTAGAAATTCCGCAAACCGTAAATGTCGTAACGCAGCAGCATCTAAAGGACAAAAAGCCAGAAACTCTAGCCGAATCGTTGCAAAACGTAAGCGGCATAAGCTACGCAAATATGACGGGAAATATTTTCGATGCGATCATCAAGCGCGGCTTCGGCGAGGGTCGCGACGGCTCGATTATGCGCAACGGCGTACCGGGCGCCGTGATGCATAATTTCAATAAAACCATTCAAAGCGTCGAGGTTCTAAAAGGGCCCGCGAGCATGCTCTACGGCGCGCAGCAACCGGGCGGCGTCATAAACATGGTAACCAAAAAGCCGCAGTATGAGTTTATAAATGAGCTTTGGGGCGGGCTAGGCAATCGCAACTATTGGGACGCTGGATTTGATACTACGGGACCGATCGCAGATAGCGGCTTTGCGTATAGATTTATATTCGATTACTACGCGAAGGATTATTGGAGAAATTTCGGCGGTATAAAAAACATGCTCTTTGCGCCGTCGTTTGCGTATCAAGGAGACGATTATTCGATAAACTTAGGCTACACCCATAGCCGCTCTACCGATCCGGTGGATCGCGGCGCATTTTTGGTGCCGAGTACGGGTAAAATTTACGGCAGCGGCAAAGTCCGCTTCGACGAGTCGGTAAATAAACTACAAAGCAAGCTCGATACGGTTGATTTCGGCTTTGAGAAGGAATTTAACGAGGATTGGATATTAAAAGGCGCCTACGCTTTCTCGCGCAGCAAGCACGAATACGGCTACGTCCGTCCGAACAATCCATTCACGCCCCAAGGCCTTACCGGCACGACGCGATCGTATAACTACTACGATAATTTCATACACCGCACGCACGCAGCAAGCGTCACGCTAAATGGCAAATTTGAAACGGGCCCGCTTAAGCACGACGTCCTTTTCGGCACGGATTACAAAAACTACTACAGATACCGTCCGGGCGCTCTAAAAGGCACCGCAGGACGCATCAATATGCTTACCGGACAGACCGCTTCGGGCGCCGTCTTAACGAACGATAGAGAGCCAAAAATACAATATCAAAAGCTAAGAACGATCGGGCTTTACACGCAAGATAATATAAATTTAACCGACGAGTTAATACTTTCTTTGGGCGTGCGTAGGGAATTTTACGATCAAGTAGCCAAACAAAGCTGGCAAGGACCGAACAACACCGATCAGAAAAAGGCTGCTACGACCTATCAGGGCGGGCTTTTGTACCTGTTAAGCCCGCAGTGGTCGATATATACTAACTACGCACAAAGCTTCACGCCGCAGATGTCCATAGGCGAGGCAATAGGCGGCGATCTAAAGCCAGAGGAAGGTAAATCCGTGGAGTTCGGCACTAAATTTCAAAACGATCGCGTCACTGCGGGCGCGGCGGTGTTTAATATCGATAAAAGAAACATCCTGCGAACGGTAAATAATATAAGCGAGACGATCGGCAAGGCTCGCTCGCGAGGATTTGAGCTCGATATAAACGGGCGCGTGACGCAGAGGCTTAGCATGTCGGCGAGCTACGCATACACCAAAACGAGGGTGCGCGAGGACGACGGCGCTTTTGCGGTGCTAATCGGCAAACCGCTGGAAGCGACGCCGAAGCACCAAGCAAGCCTATTTGCCAACTACGATTTCGCACATCTAGGCGCAAAGGGGCTTAGGCTCGGCGGCGGCGCGCGATATTTCGGCTCGTGGTACACCTACTATATGCGCACGAACCTACCGAGCGTGCCCGCAGGAACGGCGTTTAAGCTGCCTCACGCCGTAGTTTATGACGCCTTCGTGAGCTACGATACTAAAATTTCGGGCTATGATACGAATTTTTCGTTCAACGTCAAAAATTTGACCGACAAAAAATACTACACCTCATCCTCGACCGGCACGACTACGAGTGTGATACCTATTCAAATGGGCTACGCACGGCAGTTTATGTTTAACGTATCGGTAAAATTTTAACCTCAAGCCCGCTTTAAATTTCAAGGCGGGCTCTTAAAAATTTTAAAATTTAAAAGCTGCGAGCCGCTTAGGCTCGGCAAATTTTAGGAATTTATACTTTAAATAAGAAATTTTTTGATATATTATTTGCTATTTTTAAATTTTCTAAAGGAATTTTATGGAAGTAAAAGCAAAAATGAAAGACGCCGCAAATGCGGTAGCTGCGAGCAAGATCGAAGCAAAGCAGATCGCAGCCAAAGTAGAAGAGCTAGCCAAAAAGGCCTCCAAGCAGCTAAGAATCGACGGATTCAGACAGGGCAAAGTGCCTACCGCGGTGGTTTTGAAGCGATACGGCAAGCAGCTTGAGGGCGATGCAAAGCAGGAGCTTCTTAAAGATATGATCGACGAGTCTCTTAAAATTTTAAAGAAAAAACAAGATGAAATTTTATCCGAGCCGGTCTTTTCTAAATTTGACGAAAAAAACGGCGACATCGACGTTGAGATCGAAATTTCTTTCAAACCAGAAGTTAGCGTAGAAGGGTACGAGGAGCTGATTCCTAAGTTTAGCAGCCCGCGCGTTACTCAAAAAGAGATCGACGAGAAAGTGGCGGAATTTTTGCAGATGATCGCTCCGCTTTCTAAAACCAACAAAAAAATTCTAGCCAAAGACGATTTTGCAAAATTCGACTTCGAAGGCTTCGTGGACGGCAAGCCATTCGACGGCGGCAAGGCGCAGGATTACGTCCTTCAGATCGGCTCAAATCAATTTATCCCGGGCTTTGAAGACGGAATGATCGGACTTAGAGTGGGCGAAGAGCGCGACGTAGCGGTTAAATTTCCGCAAGATTACGGCGCGAAAAGCTTAGCCGGCAAGGACGCGATCTTTAAAGTCAAGCTTCACGAAATTCAGGCTAAAAAACCTGCCAAAGAGCTCGGCGAGGAGGAGCTAAAGCAAGCGCTTCCGGGCGAGAAAGAGCCGAGCAAGGAGAAATTTGAAGCACGCATCAAAGAGCGCATCAAAAACGATAAGCTTCAAAAGCTTATAAATGAGGATCTAAAGCCTAAATTTGCCGACGCGCTCGCCGAAAAATTTAACTTCGCGCTTCCAAAAGCGATCGTCGAGCAGGAGATTAATTTGCAATTTAACAACGCCTGGAGCGGCTTTTCAAAAGAGCAGATCGAGGAATTTAAAAACAACAAAGACGCCCTGGATAAAAAGCGCGAAGAGTTTAGAAAGGCCGCCGAAAACAGCGTAAAACTGACATTCCTAATCGACGAGCTAGCCAAAAAACGCAATATCGACGTGAGCGATCAGGAGCTCGTCCAAGCGGTCTATATGGAGGCCTACACATACGGCGCCGATCCGAAGGAGCATCTGAATAGATACCGCAACAACGGCATGCTGCCAGCCGTTAAAATGGCACTTATAGAGGAGAAGCTATTTAACGATATTTTCTCCAAACAGGGCAAAAAAGAAGAGAAGGGCGAATAGATGGTGATTCCTTACGTTATCGAACAAACTAGTCGCGGAGAGCGCAGCTACGACATCTACTCGAGGCTGCTAAAAGACCGTATCGTAATGCTTAGCGGCGAGATCGACGACGCGGTAGCAAGCTCGATCGTCGCGCAGCTTCTGTTTTTGGAGGCGGAGGATCCGGATAAGGATATCTATCTATATATCAACTCCCCGGGCGGCGTGGTTACGAGCGGATTTAGCATTTATGACACGATGAATTACATCAAACCCGACATAAGCACGATCTGTATCGGTCAAGCGGCGTCGATGGGGGCGTTTTTGCTAAGCTGCGGCGCCAAAGGCAAACGCTACGCACTTCCAAACTCTCGCATAATGATCCACCAGCCCCTCGGCGGCGCGCAAGGCCAAGCTACCGACATCGAGATCCAAGCTAAAGAAATTTTACGAATGAAAGAAATTTTAAATAACATCCTTTCGCAAAATTCCGGCAAAGATCTCGCGCAGGTCGAAAAGGACACCGATCGCGACTTTTTCATGAGCGCCGAGGATGCCGTGCAATACGGACTGATCGATCAAGTACTTCAAAAGAGCTTTAAATAGATGATCCTGGACGTCCTTACTTATCCGAATAAAAAGCTTTATCAAAGATCGACCGAGGTCGTGAAATTCGACGCGGCGCTGGGCGAGTTTTTGGACGATATGTATGAGACGATGATCGCAAAAAACGGCATAGGCCTTGCCGCCATCCAGGTAGGCAGGCCTGTGCGCGCTTTGATCATAAATTTAGCCAATGAGGAAAAAATCCAAGACAAAAAAGACCTCATCGAGATCATCAATCCGCAAATTTTAAAAAAGGAAGGCGAGGTCGTATTTCAGGAGGGCTGCTTGTCGGTGCCCGGCTTTTACGAGGACGTCACGCGCGCCGAGTTTATCACGGTGCAGTTTCAAGACCGCGCCGGCAATACCCACGAAATGGACGCTAGCGAGCTGCTAGCCGTCTGTATCCAGCACGAGATGGATCACCTCGACGGGCATCTTTTCATCGAGCGCATCGGATACAACAAACGCAAAAAATTTGATAAAGAATTTAAAAAAAGCCTAAAAGAAAAATCGAAATGAAATCCCTAAAATGCGCTGCCTTCACGGATGCTCTGATCCCCGTAGAAGTCGAGTCGACATTCGTGCGGGGGCTGCCGGGATTTAATATCGTAGGCCTTGCGGGCGCTACGATCAAAGAGAGCGAAAGCCGCGTTAAAGCCGCGCTTATGAGCTTAAATTTTAAATTTCCCGCATCCAAAATTATCATAAATCTCTCCCCCTCCGACATGCCCAAAAACGGCTCGCACTTCGATCTTGCGATCGCGCTTCTAATCGCGCTGCAAAAAGAGCGCATCGACGGCGATTTCTTCGTCTTCGGCGAACTCGGTTTAGACGGCAGCTTAAAGAGCACGGCGAGCCTCTTTTCGATCCTACTTTTTTTAAGCACGAAGGTGAAGCGCGCTAAAATTTTAGTGCCGCAAAGCATTGCGCTAAAGGCCTGCACGATCCCAAACTATGACGTCTATGTGGTAGGTAGCCTAAGCGATGCGGTCAGATTTTTTTTAGATGAAGAGTTCGCCGCAAGCAGGCTCATGCGAGAAACCCATCCGCTTTTTAAAAACGTCGTGGAGATTGACGGGCAAGCTTACGTTCCCAACCGCGATTTTTCGCTTGATTTCAAAGACGTAAAAGGACAAAAGCGTGCCAAGCGCGCGAGCCTGATCGCCGCGTGCGGCATGCACAACATCCTCTTTGAAGGCAGCCCGGGCTGCGGCAAAAGCATGTGCGCAAAGCGGATAGCCAGAATTCTGCCTCCGCAAAGCCTGGGCGAAGTGCTGCTCTCGTGCGCCTACGAGTCGCTAAATAACAAAGATGTCGATTTTAGCGCGCTGCGCCCCTTCCGCTCGCCGCACCACACCAGCACGCGCAGCTCCATTTTCGGCGGCGGCAGTAGCGGAGCAAAGATCGGCGAGGTCGCGCTCGCAAACGGCGGCGAGCTGTTTTTCGACGAGCTGCCGCACTTCGGCAAGCAAATTTTAGAAAGCCTGCGCGAGCCGCTAGAGGATAATAGAATTTTAATTTCGCGCGTAAATTCCAAGGTCGAATACCAAACGAAATTTATCTTCGTCGCGGCGCAAAATCCCTGCCCGTGCGGAAATCTATTCTCCAAAAACCTCACCTGCACCTGCTCGTTAAACGACATCAGGCGCTACAAAAACACGATCTCCGCGCCGCTGCTCGATCGCATCGACATATACGTCGCGATGGACGAGACCGGCGCGGACGACAGAAGCGACATTTGCAGCGAGGAGATGGCGGATGCCGTGCTGCGGGCATTTCGCGCGCAAAAGGCTCGCGGACAGAGCGAGCTAAATGCAAAGCTGCGCGACGAGGAAACTGAAAAATTTTGCATCTGTGAAAGTGCTGCGCGAGAGGTTTTGCAAATGGCGATCACCCGCTACGACCTTTCGCAACGCGGTGTGAATAAGACGCTAAAGCTTGCGCGCACGATCGCCGATCTAGCAGGCGCCGAAATCATCGCTAAGGCGCATATTTTGGAGGCTCTTAGCTTTCGCATAAGGAGCGAAATTTGAAAAAAATTTTCTTTAGCACCGCAGAACTCGACGCGCGAGCAAGCACAAAATTTGGACTAAGCGAGCAAATTTTAATGGAAAACGCCGCTTGCAGGATCGAGGGCGAGATCAGAAAGCGGCTCAAAAAGGGCTCGCATATTTTGGCGCTTTGCGGCGGCGGAAATAATGGCGCGGATGCGATGGCGGCGCTGCGAAAGCTAAGCGGCGATTTTAGCTGCACTGCGCTTTGCGTGTTTCAAAACAAAGGCGCGGCGGGCAAATTTCAAGCGGATGCAGCGCGGGCTGCGGGCGTTAAGTTTATCGATATCGCGAGCGCAAAAGACGCTCGTGAGCACGTAGAGGGCGCGTCTAGCAAGGACGCTTGCGCGCATGAAGGCGTAGGCGGCTCCTCTTTAAAGGGCGCGAGCGAACCGCGGGGCGAGCGCGAAAGCCTAAGCGGCACGGACATTTCAAGCGGCGACGATAAATTAAGCACGAAATTTGCGGGCGCTAAATTTGAGATCGCGGCGCGCAGCGACGAATGCAGCAATCTAGGCAACGAGTGCGGCGAGCTAAGCGTCCTGCGCGATGAGATTACAAGCGCAGACTGCATAATCGACGGAATTTTCGGCAGCGGTTTAAACAAAGCCTTAAGCTCTGAAATTTGTGAAATTTTATCTCTCGCAAACAGCTCAAAATCCCTAAAAATCGCAGTCGATATCCCAAGCGGCATCGATAAAAGCGGGCGCATTTTAGGAGCTGCCTTTTGCGCGGATCTGACGATCGCGATGGGAGTACTGAAGCTCGCGCTGTTTTCGGACGGCGCGAAGGATCAGGTAGGGCGGATCAAGGTCGCAAATCTTGGAATTTCGCGCTCAAATTTTGAAGAGCGTAGCGAATATTTTCTACTTCAAAAAAGCGATCTGAAACTACCGCTACGCACGAAGCAAAACACCAACAAGGGCGATTTCGGGCACACCTACGTCGTAAGCGGGCAGATGAGCGGAGCGGCGCAGATGGCGGCCCTAGCGGCTCACGCGATCGGCAGCGGGCTCGTTAGCGTCGTTAGTGAGGGACCATTAAATCTGAGCCCGATTTTGATGCAGAAAAGCTCATTTGAGCACGCGCGGGTCGTGGTCTGCGGCTGCGGGCTGGGGGAGCGCAAGATCGATCTTGCCGCGCTGCGGGGCAAAAGCTGCGTCATCGACGCCGATCTGTGCTACGAGCGTGAAATTTTAAGCCTGCTAAACGCCAACTCAAATTTAGTCATAACGCCCCATCCAAAGGAATTCTGCTCGCTTTTAAAGATCGCAGGCATCGCAGATATTAGCGTGAGCGAGCTACAAGAGCGGCGCTTCGAGCTTGCGCGAGCGTGGAGCGAGAAATTTAGCGGTGTGCTCGTGCTAAAGGGCGCAAATACGCTCATCGCGCAAGAGGGCATCATCTACGTCTGCGACAAGGGCAGCGCCGCGCTCGCAAAGGGCGGTAGCGGCGACGTGCTCGCAGGGTTCATCGGCGGGCTGCTCGCGCAAGGCTACTCGCCTCTGCAAGCCTCAATCTGCGGCGTCCTAGCCCACGCGCTCGCCGCGCGAGCCTTCGCCAAAAACTCCTACGCGTTAAATCCGCTCGATCTCATCGAGGAGGTAAAATGGTTGTGAAAAAGCTCGCCGTGCTTTTTAGCGGCGGCGGTTCGAATTTAGAGGCGATCCTGCAGAAGCTGCACGGCAAAACTTTTGGGGGCACCAAGATCGAAGTCGTGCTAACGCTAAGCAACAAAGCGGACGCCGGCGGTATCGCAAAGGCCGCAAAATTCGGTCTAAAAAGCGTGATCCTAAATCACAAAGACTTCGCTAGCCGCGAGGAATTTGACGCCGCGCTCGTGCGCGAGATCGAAAAAAGCGGCGCGGAGCTTACGGTGCTTGCGGGCTTTATGCGCATCCTCACACCAGTTTTTACGAGCAGGGTTCGCGCGATAAATTTGCATCCGTCGCTGCTGCCCCTTTTTAAGGGCGCGCACGCGATTAAGCAGAGCTTTGAAAGCGATATGAAGGTGGGCGGCGTGAGCGTGCACTGGGTCAGTGAGGAGCTTGACGGCGGCGCGATCATCGCTCAGCGCGCGTTTGAAAAGAGTGCGGGCATGAGCCTTGAAGCTTACGAAGCCAAAATCCACGAGATCGAACATGAGCTATTGCCGCAGGTGATCGTAGAAATTTTGTGTTAAAGCTAAATTTAGCGCAGAAATTCACGCTAAATTTAAAGAGCGGATTTTGTAAATTTTAAAGCTTAGTCTTTTAAATTTAGGAGCGGATTCGAACCTAAATTTTAAAATTTGCTTCGATAAATTTAGAAAGAGAAAGATGACCGCAAACGAACTGGAAAAACTAAGGCTCGGTATCCTGGATGAGGCGGAGCAGCACAAAGGTGCGGCGTTTTCGATAATAGTACTAGCAGTGCTGGCCTCGGCGCTGTGGCTATTTTTCAATTTTAGAGATCAAAATGCAGCAATGGGCCTCTGCTGGATCATGGTGGCATTTAGCTGCGGCAGTATCTCTTATAGAGTAGTAAATAAAGATGCAAATATAGTGCGCGTATTTATCTTTTGCATCTTGCTGTGGATGCTTACCAAAGGCGTAGAAATATGCGAGAATGATACCTTGCGCTTCGTCATCGCACTCGTAACCATCTGCCTTTCGTTATTTAATATCGCGGCCGCCGTGCTGGAGCGGATCAAATATAATAGATCCAAAAAATTCGTCCGCGCCTTTAAACACCAATATATCGCGCCCTATATCACGAGCCTAGGCTACCGCTACGAAATTTCAGGCTCGTTTCGACCGGCGTATCTGCGCGCAAGCGGTCTATTTGTGGACGGCATAAGCTATTTTGATTGCGAAGATAAAATTTCCGGCGTTTATGACGGAGTATTTTTTAGCTTTGCGGATGTTTGCGTGACTCATACTGACGAACGACGTAGCAGCAGGGGGATCTTTTTCTACGCGGAATTTAAGAAGCGCATAAACTCGGTGGCGGTGATCCTGCCTTCGCTCAGCGTGAGACCAACACTTGGCGGACTTAAGAAGATCGCGATGGACGATAGCGAGTTTAGCTCCGCATTTAGCGTATATAGCGCCGATGCGGTGTCTGCAATGTATGCCCTCACGCCCGCCTTTATGCGGCGCCTGCTTCGCTTTAGAAGCGGTGCCGGCGGACCGATCAGTTTAAGCTTTTTGGGTAGAAACGTCTATATTTTCATCCGCACGGGATACGATAGCTTCGAGCCTAGCGTAGATCGCAGTGTATTTGGTTTTGATCCCGCCGCGTATATCAAGCACGAACTTCTATTCTTTCTCTCCATTGTAAAAAGTCTGAAACTAAACGAAAATATCTGGCAGGATTAAATTTTAAATTTGACCTTAAATCCGCAAATACGGAGGCTTTGCGCCGCCGCAAAATTTTGAAATTTTGCTTTAAATTTATGCGCTACTACGCCGCAACCGCTACAACAAAATTCCGCCTGAAATTCCGCGGCGCATTTAAGTCATGGAATTTATAGAATTCTTGTAGCGACATAAATTTTGCTACATAGGATTTATAGGGCTCTTAGCTATTTTATCCTAGCATATTGTGACAAAATCAGCGATCTATTAGCCGTTTAATATCGCCTTTGCTTAAATACGGCGCAAATATATGCTGCGGCTGCGAACCACTTAGTTTTACTAGCATATCACCTGCGCCTAGAAGCTTTTCGGCTCCGCTTTCGTCCAAGATAATCTGAGAGGCTTTGGCATTTTGCACTTTTAATGCGATTCGTAAATCAAAATTTGCGCGCAATTCTTGCTTAAAAATATTTGCATTGGGCGTTTGGGTCGCTATGATTAGATGGATATCCGCAGCACGAGCCTTTTGCGCCAAGATCACGATACTATCTTGAAGCGTCTTAATCTGACCGAAAGCATCAGCAACTTCATCGAAAACTACAACTATGCTTGGCATCGGAGTAGGAAGCTCTGCATTTTTACTAACACCTTCTTTGGCTAGAACACTATAACGTCTATCCATTTCCTTAATGACAGCATCAATCACGGCTTGTGTATGAGATATATCCTTGACTACTCCGCCAAGCTCGCTTAAACTTCTTAGTTTATCGTAAATACCAAACTCAGCTCCATTTTTAGGATCTATGAGTACAAAGCGTATATTTTGATTTAACATTGCTAGCGACGTAATGAGCGTATGTAAAAGCATGGACTTGCCGCTACCGCTAGTACCACCGATAAGCAAGTGCTGTGATAAATCAAAGAAAAATGCCTCATTTTTGATATTGCGACCGCAATAAGCGGGCAAAGCGTAGCTTTTTGTATAGCTAGATATATCGAAACCAAAATCATCTGCATCAAATTTTTTCCACTGACTTTTAGGTCTAGGCAAATATAAATTTAAGCTCATCTGTTCACCCGCGTATTGTGTTGAAGCATCGGAGTAAAGACCAAATTTTACCTTGTAGTCATCAACTTCGTTTTCAACCCGAGCATAGTCTTTCATATCTTTAAAGCGAATTTTAAATACGTCGTGACGCAATGCATGGTCACTAGATAGAATTTCTGCTTTTATACCGGCAGAAGTAAAATATTCTCGTATCTTATCCTCATCTAACCTTTCAGAAATTGGTTCTTCTGTAGGTAGAATTTTTGGCTCTATTGTAACGCTAAATTCATCAATCAGGAATTGATAAAAGTCATCCTTGCTTTTGTAGAGATTATTTAACTCGTAAAGTCCACGATGGATATATTTTTCGATAGCACTAATAAAAATTGCATCGTCGCTAAAATCTAAATTCTCACTCTTATGCCTTAGCATAAAAGCTGCACGCAAAATATCTGTATAGTCTTTAGATTCCTTGCCACTGCCAGTTACTTGGGACATATTATATTCTCCACCCCCACTAGAAAATCCATCGTATAGGATGAAATTAGCATAGCATGGATTATCTAAACTTTTATATTCTAAGCGAAAAGATTTATTGATTGCCATCCTCAAAATTACATATTTAGGCACATCTACGGCGAGAGAATTTTTTATAATATTAGCAATGAAATTCTCTTCGCCGGCTTTGGTATAAATTTTCCCTAGCATTATTCTCTCCTTAGTTTTATGCTTGCACTATCTCGTGAATCTTTATCATTAGTGATGTCGTAAATCCCTGCGATTTTACCGCTTGCAAATTCCATCTCTCTTTGGCTGAATTCAGTATCTGTAGGCAACACGATAACTTGATTGGACGCATTTGCATAATAGTTTTGAATGACATTCTTACGGTTAGAGGCATCTAGTCTGGCTAGCGGAGTATCAATAATAAGAGGCAAGCATCTATCGCTTAACTTAGATAACGCCCAAAATATGCTAATCGCAGCAATTTGTTTCTGACCTGCGCTCTGGCTTCGTACAGCAATAGCTTCTCCGCTTGCATCGATAAATTTTACGATGAAGTTATCGATCTTAATGTCCACTACGTTGTCCTCAGCAATTAGATGCTTATAATTAGACAAAATTTTATCTTTTAGTCTCTCTCCGGTTCTTGCTATGCGTCCCGATTTATAGGTAATAATCTGAGTCTTAATCTCCGATAGCAAATTCAACTTCTTTTTAATACGCAAGTCGCGGGCTGCTTTATCTTTTAACGCAGCAATTTCTATTTCTAGCTCGCCTATATGCTTTTCAGAGTTGGTTTTTTGTTCGATATTTTTTCTTAAGTTCTCGCTCGCTTCTAACTTTTCTACCTCTAATGCCTCAATCTCCTCGTTTAGTTTAGCTAATTCCGTATCAACCGATGAATCTGAAATGAGATCATCTAGATTGCGTGAGATACGAGAGATATCAGACTTAGCATTTTTAGCGTCTCTTACGGCATCTAAAAGTTTAACGGAATTTTCTTTAGCAGCGCTATAAACGATAGGAATGGTGCTTTTATTAATTCCTTTAAATTCTCCGTCATTATTTTTGATAAATTCTAAAAATGCATCACGTAAATATGTATTTAAATCTATCGCGTCGCATTTAAACCCTATTTTTTCACGCAATAAGTAATCTGCGCTAAATTTGGCTAACTTAGTAAGGCTTTCTTTATTGAACCCGCTAGTATCACTACTCTTTTCTATCCTAGATAAAAGTTCCGAGAAGAATTCGTCCAATCCTGCGAATAAAATTTCACCACCGAATTCTGCAATACTTTGCTTGGCTCTTTGCAGGTTAGCCATAGCAGCATCTTTAGCATTTTGCAGACCCTCGCTTTCTTTAGAATTGCTCCTTATCTTACCCTCCAATTCTTTCTTTTTAGCAGTTATAGCAGCAGATTTATCGCTCACTTGAGCTTCGTAAAATTTTATATTTATTTTAGCATTTTGCAAGCGCTCTTCCTCGCTTTTTTGTCGGCCCTCGCATAAGTCTAGATCAGATTTAATTTTACTTGCCATATTACTTTGTGAGATTAGTTCTCTTTCCGCCTTATTGATCTGATCCGATAATCTATCTAATACGGCAATATTCAACATGCTTTGAATTTTATCTTTTAGCTCGGTGCTGACCTCGTCTGCCATCGCCTCGATCTCTTCGCCGTCGAATACAAAAAACTGTAAAAAATTTAACGGTAGAATTCTCTCGATCTCCTCGCGAGCTTGATTGTTTTCCAGCCACTCGCCGTCTTTTATAAAAATTAACTTTTCGCATAGATCAGGAAATCTACTCCACTCTCTCCTAATGATTATCTCGCGTTCATCTTCATCAAGCACTAACTCAATATAGAATTTATTCTCGTCGTTGCTAAGGGCACGACGGTTAAAAGCACCCCGCCATCCGTTTTCGCTATTTTGACCTAGCAGTAGGACCCTAGGTGTAAAAACACCTCTACTACGTGTGCCAATAAAATTTAATACGACCTCCGGTACATTTTCGCCTGCATCTAGCATTCCGCTTCCTGCAAAAAGTAATTTTACGCTTCTTATAAAGCTAGTCTTGCCGAATCCATTCCTTCCGAAAAGTAAATATATGGGCTTGCCTTGTGACAAGGTAAATTCTACATTCTGTTCACCATAATAAGCGAAAAGATTACAAATCGTAATGCGTTTATAAAATATCATCACTATCTCCTAGCTTCGCCGTTTCATCATCAATATTTTTCATAATGATCTCATAAATTTCGTTATCCTTGATACCTCCTTTTTTTTTGCAATATTTCTGAGATAATGCGCTTTGCCACCTCTCCGCCCTTACTTGTCGTATCGATTAAATCAACATCCTCTAATATGAGCGTTGAAATTTCAATATTTTGCATTCTGCCAAACTCCTTTGATATTGTAATACACGAGCTTTCGCTATCGAATTCTTTTTCCCAAATCTTAGCGATCATTCCTAGTTGTTCGTCGCTAATTAGCTCACTGCCGCCGCACGCCTTAAATTCTGCTTCTGCGCGCAAAAGCCTTCTTAGAATTTCTTTTCGCGCCGAAGACGTAAAAGGCCCTGGACGAAAACTACCATCTTTTTTAAAATCGCACCTCATTGAACGATTTTCCCTAGCCTCCTTTATAAAATTCCGAAATTCATTTAGTACCGCCAGAGAGCTCTCACCACTTTTTATGAAGCCTTGCATAGATTTATCTTCGTTTACCAGCGTACATACCCAACATCCAAAGCGGCTTCCACCGCAGCTACTTTGCGACTTATCGATTATAAACTGACATTCATCGCCACTAGCCTGAGAATAAAGCGAAAATAACTTAGCGTGACTAATGCCCCAAGGTGGTGGATTTTGTGTAGTAAGATAGTTCCAAACATCCTCTGTAAGCCACTCAGTGATCGGCGAATAAATTAGTACATTCTCGTAGTCATCATGCTTACTAAATCCATCCTCGCTAACAGTGCGCTTTTCTATACTTCGACGACGATTCATACTCTCACTTTTTCGTACGCCTAGCGTCATTATTGCACTTCCATGCTTTTCTACGATACTTTTTACAATCGATTTCATAGGATTTATTTTTAGACGTTCTGTACACCATCGAAATATACGCGTAGGACTTGGATAACCTTTACCAATAAGATTTACCCAGAATTCATTTTGCGGCGATGGATGAGCAACTATTATTTCAAAAGGAAGTCCGCGCGTCTTGGCGTCTAAATTTATCGCCTTTACAATATTTTTAAAATAAATGGCTACATTAGGAGCTTCTACTAAAGTATCTGAAAGTATCGCATAAGTAGGATTTAACTCATCTTTAGGCAGCTTGGCTATCATTTCATACATTAACTGCAAAACACAGGTAGAATCCTTACCGCCGCTAAAAGTAACAATCCACGCACGTTTATATTTTTTATAACGTGCTAAAATCTGTGCTCTTGTATCGTTTAAAAGCGCAATAAATCTATCATCACTAGAGGTAAACTGCACGCCGCTTTCTTTGGCCTCAATTAAATTGCCGTCGTAAAATTTTACTAACGGATTATCTATTTGCTTTGCTAAATTTTGCGCGCGAGTCGAACTAAAGCAACAAAGAATATACTGAGCCTTTGGATTTCGCTCTATAAAATCTAAAATTTCATCTTTAGTGGTTAGGTTTACAGAATTTGCAATATGATCTGCCAGATAAGCACTTCGCGACCTGATATCTATAATAGCGCTATTTTCAAGAGAGGCTAGAGAGGAAACCGACGAGATTCTAGATCTTACATTGCTTTTAAGAATGCTTGATCTAGACACAACCGCCTCCTTTTTTGTACTTTTGTGAATTATAATATCCACGGCGTAAAATTTTACTTAAATACCCAAAATTTATACAACAACTCCGTGTAATCATATGAAACAATAGCAGCACTTGCTTTGAAAAATTTAGCCACATGGAAATTTTTTGCTAAATTTTACTTCTAGCCTAGAAATTTATACCTATATAAAATTTACTTTGAATAGCATATTTGACTTCTCATCGCTACCGCTTGCGATGCACGATCTTTATATGAGATTGCGGCGAGGCTTTGTGCGTCCTAAATTTCATCAAACCCTCTAAAATTTTACCGCTTCGTAGCGCGTGAATAAACTCAGGGTAAATTTCGTTTCGCTATTAGTGCGACAACGCGTGCCTTTTCTACTCACTTAATATATCAAGAGCCGCTTTTAATTGCTCTTTAAAGGTTTCTCTCAGATCTTTTGGTTCTAGTATCTCTATATCTGGAAGCCACTTTTTTATAAATGGCAATATCTCCATATCCTGAGTAAAATCTATGCTAAAAATAATGCTACCATCATCTAGCTTCTTTTTAAATTTTTGAGTTGGGAAAAACAGCTTCATACCCTCCTTAAAATATATAGCCACTTTCGGAGAAGCTTTTAATAGCGCTATTCGCGTCGGCTTGGAGGGCAAGCTCATAGCGTTTTGTATCTTATTAAAATACGTTTCGTATTCCTTCAAGATCTTTTCTTCGTATTTTTTTGAGCTTTTACTAAGCGATACGATAAAAGCCACTCTTAAAAGCCTAAAATTTCCATCGGCATCCTCGATAGCCAAATACCAATTACTGTCAGTAAAAACTATCTTTAGACATTTCGCATCGATTAAATTCTCCATTTCACTTTTACGAGGGCGTATTCGCGCTCGGAAACCTCTAGCTCGAATACCGAATAATTCGCCCGTAGCCCGTAGCTTTCTAATAAGGCGGCGAGTTTGTTGCGGCGCTTAGTTTTGCAAACGTCGTAGCAGATGATTAAAT
>CAUQZM010000029.1:0-18343 GCA_963522765.1 uncultured Campylobacter sp.
CCGACCGCGCCGAAAACGCCGAACGAAATCTCATATTTCGCGCTGATCGTCTCGCTCAAAAGCGCGCTCGCGCATAAAATCAAAGTAGCAAAAAATTTCATCCCTACCGTCCTTCCGCTTTGCGACGCCCCAATTATACGGCGCCCGTAAAATTTACGCTCTTTGCGCCGCCCGTAAAGCTCGCGCGATAATCTGCGCCGCGTTCGTAAAATTTACGCCTAAAGAGCAAAACTCGCGCCGCCTATTTCATTTTCTCCATAGCGTGATATTAAATATCAGCCGCCACTCCTTGCCGTCGTGAAAGGCTGCCTTGCCCGCCAAAGACACCGACTGCAGCCGCTTTTATATTTACGACGCATATACGGCTCGGCGCGCGCTTGCCAGAAATCGGAGCGATTTTATATTTCGTGCAGGCCGCTTCATCGCAAAGCGTGCCTGTGAATAAAATCAAAATTTTATATTGCGGCTATGTTTGTACTTCGCACTAGCTGCTATGCCGCGCCCGTTAAATTTACGCTCTTTGTGTCGCTTCATCGCATTGTGTTCGTAAAGCTCGCGCATAAAATTTGCGCCGTTCATTGCGCTTGCTAGCTTGCGCTTCCGTGAGGCGCCGTTTCGTGCCGCAAATACAGCACGTCGATCGTTAGCAAATCCGCCCAAATTCAAACGGCTCGCGCGGGTTAAATTTGAAAATTTAGTCCTTCCAAAGCCACCATTTCAGCTTGGCTTTGTCGGGACGAGGCGTGCTGGCGTAGTAGCTGGCCTCGGTAAACATAGAGGATGCATCTGCCACGCCCGAGCGCCTTTGTGCGTTCATTCGTCTCGTCCGGATCCGCGCCCTTTAGCGAAGCGATGCCCTCGTAGCCTAGCGCTAACAGATCTGATTCGGTCGCCTTGCCGACATATGGGATTTTCTTAAAATCGCTCAAATTTACCTCAAATTTCTTTTAAATTCCGCCAAGCTCACCGCTTTGAATGAAATTTTAAATTTTATTCGTGCGCTATAAAGCCTGCTAAATTTTATCTCGCTGCCGCACCCGGTCGTCCTTCAAGCCGCGCTTTTGCGATGATTTAATTGAAATTTCTCTCTAACGAAAACTATGATTAAAATGATTTTTCACTAAATTTTACGTAAGTTTTGGCGCTAAATTTGACCCAAAATCCGCTCGCAAATTTCGTGCGGATCGGCGCTTTGATAGATCGGACGACCTACCACGATAAAATCAGCCCTCGCTTCGCGCGCGACACCCAGATCCGCCACTCGTTTTTGATCTGCTACGCTCTCGCCAAAAGGCCGTACGCCCGGGCAAAGCGTGATAAAATCTGCGCTCGTTGCGTCCTTGATTAGGCGACTCTCGTATGCCGAGCAAACCATGCCGTCAAGCCCCGCTTCGTAGCTCATCACGCTAAACTTACGCACGGCGTCGCTTAAATTTTGCTCGTAAACTGCGCTAAATTCGGTCTCGTCAAAGCTCGTTAGCGCAGAGACTGCAAGCACTAGCGGACGCGAATTAAGCTTATCCAGTCGATCCATCACCGTAGCCATCGCGCGCTTGCCACTGCTTGCGTGCACGTTTATCATATCTACGCCGAGCTTGGCGATCTCCTCGGCGGCGTCGGCCATCGTGTTTGGGATATCATAAAGCTTTAGATCGAGGAAGATTTTAAAATTTCCGAGCTTTTTTAACTCCTCTATAAATCCCGCACCGTCGCGCAAATATGCTCGCAGTCCAACTTTGAGCCAAATTTTATCCGAAAAGTCTGCAAGCCGCTCCGCTAGCTGCAAGCATTGCTGTTTCGAGCCCAGATCAAGCGCGACGCAGAGCTTCACTGCTTATCCTTGCCGCGTATCGCGCCTTTGCCGCTCGCAGGTCTTTTTGAGACGGCGCCTTTGCCGCCAGCAGATTTTTTCGGTGCGGTAGAGATTTTGCGCCTCGCGCTACTTTTGGGCGCAGTATTTTTACCCGCAGCGCTCTTTTTCGGCGCTGCGCTTTTGCCGACTCTGAAATTTCTATCCGCGCTCTCTTTTTTCGGCGCGGTGTCTTTACCTCGTTTGCCCGTCTTCTCCGTCTTAAATTTCTCTCCGGCCTTGAAATTTCTCTCCGTTTTAAATTTTTTGCTCGCGACGGATTTTTTGGCGGGCGCACTGCGAGTTTTCAAATTAGCGGGCTTTTTAGACGGTCTGCTTCTGCTTGCCGTAGAATTTTTCGGCGTGCCGCTCCTCTTTGCCTTAGTAAAATTTTTCGTCTCGCCGTCCGTGTCTGCGGGGATGAAATTTTTTGCCGCAACGTTGCTGTCTGAAATAGCGGAATTTTTCGCCGCAGCGGGCTTGAAATTTTCGCTTGTCGCCGTGGATAGCTCGGAATTTACGCCTGCCGCCGTATTCGACTTGGAAATTTTATCCGCCGCGATGTTTACGGGGCTATCTTTTAGCGCATCCAGCACGCCGTTTATAAATTTAGACGAGATGCCAAGCTCCTTGGCGGAGTTGATCGCTTCGTTGATGACGATGCCCGCGTCGGTGTCCGTAAAGCGCAGCTCATACGCCCCAAGCCGCAGTATCGCGCGCTCCAGAGCCGAAATTTCGGCGAGCTTAAATTCCTTTAAATTTTCATCTATCAGCGCATCGACTGCAGCGAGATTTTCGCTAGCGCCGCGCAGAAGCGCCAGCGTCCAGTTGCGCTGCTCGTTGCGAATGCGCTTTTCTTCCAGATATTCGTCCGCAAAGTCCTCGCTGCCGCCGTTCATATCTTTAGAGTAAAGCAGCGAGATCGCAGCGAGCCTGGCTTGGTGTCTGGTGGCCATTTTACGCCTTTATGTTGCGAAATAGACTTAGAAGCTCGATCGCACCGCTCATCGCTTCAAAGCCCTTGTTGCCTGCCTTTGCACCTGCTCGCTCGATCGCTTGCTCGATATTATCGGTAGTTAGCACGCCGAAAGTCACGGGAGCGCCGTATTTTAGCATGGTGTTCGCGATCCCCTTGCTTACTTCGGCGCTTACGTAGTCAAAATGCGGTGTAGAGCCGCGGATAACCGCGCCTAGGCAGACGACGGCGTCGTAGAGCTTGGAAGCTAGCGCCTTTTCAAGCGCGAGCGGGATCTCAAACGCGCCAGGAACAAGCATCAGGCTTAAATTTTCCTCCTTGCCGCCGTGGCGCAAAAACGCATCGTGCGCCCCCTCGACTAGGCGATCGGTGATGATGTGGTTGAAGCGGGCGTTGATGATTAGAATTTTTTCACTGCCCTTAAGAGCAAGCGAGCCTTCGATGATTTTCATGGTTTTCCTTTGCGTTAAATTTAGCGCTAAGCTTAGCTAAATTCGCCAAAATTCTAAATTAATTTCAACATCACGGCGCTTGAAATTATGAGAAATAAGAGGGGCGCTTTGTGCGCAGAAATTTTCTCGCGGTGGATGAATACGCCTAGGATCACGGCGCCGATTGTGCCGATGCTTGTGCATAAGCTTAGCGTGAATATGAAAAATATGCGAAGCAGGTTAATCTCCAATTCCTATTTTAGCGCGACGATTGTTTAGAGTAAAGCGATACAAGCGTGCCAAGCCCCTTATATAGGACGTATGCGAGCGCCGCGCCGACGTATTTTAAAGCAAGCATAAATATAAAAAAGCTCGCAGTTACCCAGATGATGGTGAGCAGCCGTTCGTGTGCACTAGAAGCGCGCTTAAACTCGTGCGACCGGTCGCACTCAAAAAGCGCTCCGATAATGATGAAAAACAAAGCCTTTGGTTATTCAAAACCGCCTAAATTTTAAATTTAAAGCGCGATTATAGCAGGAGCGAACTTAGATTGAAATTCTTCTTAAAATTAATCCTAAATAATAAATTTTATTAATCATTTAGAAATTTTAGGATATAATTATTTCAAATCATTTCAAGGAGAGAAAGATGTTTAAACTTAGAGAGTTGCCGTTTGATGCGGCGCACAACGCGGTTGTAAGCAAAGAAACCTGTGATTATCACCACGGCAAGCACCATGCGACCTATGTGGCAAATTTAAATAAACTTACCGAATCGGGCGAGTTTGCCGGCAAGGGGCTTTACGAGATCGTAACGGCTGCTAGCGGCGGGCTTTTTAACAACGCAGCGCAGGTTTACAACCACGATTTTTATTGGGATTGCATCGCAAAGCCTAGCGAGGCTTCCGCGGAGCTAAAATCGGCGCTGGCGGAAAATTTCGCGGATTTTAAAAGCGAGTTTTTGGCTGCTGCTACGGCTCATTTCGGCTCGGGCTGGGTGTGGCTCGCTTACGATCCGAAATCAGGCAAGCTTTGCATCAAAGCGACCCAAAATGCCGCCACGCCGGTAACAGAAGGGCTCGTGCCGCTTCTAGTCGTGGACGTTTGGGAGCACGCGTATTACATCGATGAGCACAACGCACGTCCGAAATATTTGGAGAAATTTTATGCAGGCATCAACTGGGAGTTCGTCTCAAGCGCCTACGAATGGGCGAAAAAAGAGGGTCTCGGCTCGGTGAAATTTTACATCGATGAGCTTCACGGCAGAGATTAAATTTTAAAATTTAAGCGGACGCGGCGATACAAAAATCTGGGTCCATTGCGCTTCTCTTGCGTAAATTTTAAATTGCGCGGGCACGCACAAACGGAAGCGGTGCTACCCGCAGAGCCAAAATTCGTTTTAAACGCATAATCCGAGTAGAGCGGATACGGCTCGTGCAGTACACAAAGCTGAAATCTCTTAAGCGCTCGTATGTTCGCTGTGAGTTCGCTACCGATGATAATCGCTGCCCGCAAATCGCTTAGACGCACCGTGAATTTGCTATAGACGCAGGTCCGCTGCAGAGGTAGCCGCCGCGGCGCTTGCTGCACGCGATCGATCGCTTAAAATTTTAATTTAGAGCTAGCGGCTAAATTTTAAGAGCTTTTCTTGAGATTTAGCTGCAGCAATACCGCTTTTCAATCTATCTTTTAAATTTAAAATTTCATTAAAACCTGGGCGCTAAATTTAATCAAAATTTTAGCCCAAAATCATCCACAGCCCGATTGCGCACATCAGCACCGAGCAGAAAATTTCGAGGTATTTCAGGTGGGTTTTCAGAAGATTTTTTAGCACCGCTCCGCCCAGCGCGTAGATGCTAAGGCAGATACTTTCGCTTACGCACAGCGTAGCGACGAGGGCGAAGGTGCGCGCGCCGAAAAGGTTGTCCGCGTCCAAAAACGGCGGAAAGAGCGCGGTGAAAAATATCCACGCCTTGGGGTTTGAGACCGCGACTACGAAGCCTTGTAGGAAGATATTTTCGCTGCGCTTTTGTTTTTGCAGCTTAAAATTTCCGCGCGCTAAAAAGGTCGCGACGCCCAGATAGAAGATATACGCGCCGCCTAAAATTTTAATCGCGCTAAGCGCTGCAGGGTGCGCAAGCAGAATGCCCGCGACGCCGAATATGCACGCAAGCGCCACAGCTGCGACGCCCAGCACCTGTGCTAGCAACGCGGGCAGCGCCCTAAGATAGCCGCGCGCGATGCCGAGATTTAGCGCGTAGGTCATGTTGATGCCCGGCATCAGCGATATCGGAAAGATCGTAAAGAAAAACAGAAGCATTGCAAACCCCTAAATTGCGGCTAAATTTTAAATTTATCGCGCGCCCATCGCGGAAATTTTAAAATTCCGCCGCGCCTTTTTGCGTTTGTTATCACGCTTGCACGGCGCGTGCAGATAAAATTTTAAAATTCTGACACCCGCTTCGCTAGACGCGTCAAAGTTCTCTATGGGGCGAGAATGGGGCCCCGGTTGCGAGGTCGCACTTCTCGCGGAGACGCCGCCGCTCGCCTCAAATTCCGCCCAACCCCCGACGACGCTTTACAAGGGGCAGGCTACGCCTGCGTTGAATTTATATTATAACTGCGGTGCAGTGTCTCGCACCTATTCGCAAGACCGCCGTGCCGCAAGTTTCAATACAATGTGTCGCACCGCGTAAAAACCCACGCCGCAGCGTATGTAACAGAGCGAATGAAATTTTAAAATTCTATCGCGCCTTGGCATAAAATATATTGCGGCGAAGTGAGCTGCACCGCCGCAGGCAAATTTAAAATTTAAAACTCTCGCGGCTTTAAATTTAGCCGAAAATCCCGTATCCGAAGATCACCGCGATGATGAGCGGCAGGATAAATTTGACGTACAAAAACCAAACTCCCGCGAGCCTCGCGCTCAAATCGCCTTCGTTGGTGAGTTCGTAGATCGCGTCCTTTTTCAGCACCCAGCCCACGTAGATGCAGCACAGAAGCGCCGTTAGCACGAAAAATACGTTCGCGCTTACGAAGTCGAAGGCGTCGAAAACCGAGCGCCCCAGAATTTTAACGTCCGCAAGCACGCTGCTTGAGAGTATGCAGGGCAGGTTGCCGAGCACGAAGACGCCGCCGAGCGTTAAATTTACCGCCTTTAGCGTCGAAAAGCCGAAGCGCTCCTCGACGAAATTTATGATGACCTGATAGATCGTGATCGACGTCGTAAGCGCGGCGATAAGCAAAATCGAGAGAAAGACCACCGCGACGGCGTTGCCGAACGGCATGTGCGAAAACGCGATCGGAAGGCTTTTAAAAACTAATGACGAGCCGCTGCTCGGCTCAAGCCCCGCGCTAAAGAGCGATGGGAAGATCATAAAGCCCGCAAGCACGGCGATGAGCGTGTTTACGACCGCGGTGATGGTGGCCGTTTGCATCAGCTTCTCGTCTTTATTAAGGAAGCTTGATAGCGTGATCATCACGCCGAATCCGAGCGAGAGCGCGAAAAAGACCTGTCCCAAAACGTCGATCAAAAGCTTGGGCGTGATCTTTGCAAAATCGACGCTGAGGTAAAATTTCACGCCTTCCTTTGCCCCCTCAAGCGTTAAATTTGTAAGGATCACCGCGATGAAGCACAAAAATAGCGCGGGCATTAGAAATTTTACGAATTTTTCGATCCCCTCGATGATGCCGTTTTTCAAAATATACCAGTTGATCGCTATGAAAACGATCGTGTAAGCTCCGACGCCAAGCGGGCTATTTTCGATATGATCTGCGTAGAATTTCTGCGTGAATGCGGGGTCTGTGATCCGCGCGGAGAGGTCGAAGTTGCCGCTTACGATGTTTACGATGTAGGTTAGCACCCAGCCGCCAAGGACCATATAGTAGGCCAAAATTCCAAACGCGCCGATTACGCCCATGATGCCTACGATCTTCCATGCCGGCTTTATGCGCGAGCCGTCCTTTTTAGGCGCTGCGAAGGCATCGACGCAGTTTCTTAGCGCGCGACGTCCGATGACGTTTTCTACCAAGATCATCGGGATTCCAAGCACGATCATCGCGATGCAAAATATGAGCACATAGGCGCCACCACCATTTTCGCCGACTAAATACGGAAACCTCCACGTGCAACCAAAGCCGATCGTGGCGCCCGCGACGGTTAAAATATATGTGAGCTTGCTGCTCCAGGTCTGTCTCGGCACGCTCCCTCCTTAAAATTGCTCTTTTTTGAGTTTGTCGAGGAAGTCCTCGATATTGTATTTGGCACGGTAGCTCTCGCTGATGAGATGGACTATGATGTCGCCGAGATCGACGACGCTCCATTCATCGCCGCTTTCGATAGCCAAAAACTCCTCGCCGAGCGGCTTTAGCACGCTTTTTAGCTCCTCGATAAGCGAGGCTGCGTGGCGGGAGGTTAGCGTAGTGGCGATAACTACGAGCTTTGCGATGTATTCGCGCTCACTCATATCGATGATCTGGACATCTTCAGCTTTCTTTTCGTTTAAAATTTGAGCGATCCGCTCCGCCCTTTGCTTTGGATCTTGCATATCTTTCCTTTTATAAAATTTTATGACCTCTGCTGCGATCTTGGGCGGGATTTCGCCTTTGAAATCTCGCCTAAAATCGCTTGAGCTCGCATCTACAGCAATCTCGATGCGCCTTAGAGCCGCCCACTGCCGCGGGATCTCGTAGCCGGGCCTCGTAAGCACCGCAAACTCCGCTAATTTCTGTAGCTCGCTAAAATCGCGCCATTTATGAAGCTCTGCTAGGTTGTCTGCACCCACGACGATGTAGAGCTTTGAGACTGTATCCGTGCCGCTAGCACTATTTGCTTTGCTTGCTTCATCTGCACTGCTCACATCGCTCGCGTCATGCATGTCATTTGCGCCATTCATGCAATTTACGCCGCCTGTGTCACCTGCGCTATTTGCGCTACCCACGCAATTTGCGTCGCCTATGTCGGCCATACAATTCGCATTGTCGCTTGGAATTTCGCTTGCAACGGCGCTTGAAATTATGCTTGCATTTGTGATTTCGCTCGCGTCTGCGCTTAAAATTTCGTTCCGGACAGTGCTCGGAATTTTGCTAGTACTCGAAATTTCGCCTCCGACGGAGTCTGAAATTTCTCTCATGACGATGTCGGACACTTTGCTTGCGACGACGCTTGAAATTTTGTCCGCGTTTAAAATTTTGCTCGCATCGTTTGCATTACCCGCCTTATTTCTACCGTCGGCCGAAATCTCACCCGCCTTGCTTTGCGAAATTCCGTCCATTTCGCTTTTGCTACCAACCGAAATTTGATCCGCCATTCCGCCTTGAAGAGCTTCGTTTTTTGCGTTAGCGGAAATGCTCGTCCTGCCCGTAATATCGGCGGTGCAGGCATCGTCGCTTAGAATTTTACCTATATCGCACGACAAAGCCCCGTCCGTCTTCTCGGGTAAAATTTCGTCTGCACTGCCAGGGGTATAAGCACCGGCAGAAATTTTATTCCCAATATTTGCGCCGTTAGGTAAAACCCTATCCGTTACGGCTGTCGGGGTTTTACCCATTCCGCCTGCCGTCTCGGACGTGATTTTGTCGTTTCCGCCGTATTTTTCGAGCAAGAATTTCACGCTTTGTATCGTGGGTACCGAGCGGTTTTGCGAAATTTCATAATCGCTCACCTCCACGTGCGGGGCGTCGCTCCACAGCGCGCGGCACCATCTAAGCCGCAGCTGCGGCGGCGCCGAAAAGCTCTTTTTAAACGGGTTTAGAAACGACGGCATTATGACCAGCAAGTCGGGCTTTAGGGCGGATAAGATCGCTTTTACCGCGGCATCGTGTCCTGCGTGAGGCGGATCGAAACTGCCGCCGAAAAGTGCGATCTTCACGCGCTCGCTCCGCGCCGTTTCGCGCCGCAAAATTTCTCGCCCTTCGCCGCAAATTCCGCGGTATCGTGTGCTCCAGGCTCTTCGCCGTAAGGATAAAATTTAATGCTACGCTTTCTAAATTTTTCCGCGCAAAATCCAGCGGCTGCGAAGCAGGCGTTAGAATTTGGGTTTTTGTAGGGCTTTCGCACGGGCCGCCTACATATATTTTTCTAAAACGCGCGGGATTTCGATGCTGCCGTCCTTGCGCTGGTAATTTTCCATCACCGCGATCAGCGCGCGGCCGACCGCGAGCGAGGAGCCGTTTAGCGTGTGAACGAGGCTGTTTTTCTTGCCGTCTTTGAAACGGATCTTGGCTCTGCGCGCCTGAAAATCGCGACAGTTGCTGATCGAGCTGATCTCTCTGTATTGGTTCTGCCCCGGCAGCCAAACCTCCAAATCCACGGTTTTTGCGGCGCTAAAGCCAAGATCGCCGCTGCAAAGCAGCATGTGTCTGTGCGGAAGGCCTAGGCTAGCTAGCAGATCGCTCGCGCACGAAATCATCTCCTCAAGCATCTTTGCGCTATCCTCTGGGCGCGTGATGGCGACGAGCTCGACCTTTTCGAACTGATGCTGGCGGATCATGCCGCGCGTATCGCGCCCCGCCGAGCCCGCTTCCTTGCGAAAGCAGTGGCTGTAGCTGGTGAGCTTGATCGGCAGCTCCTCGCTGCGTAAAATTTCATCGTTAAAGAGATTTGTCGCCGTAACCTCGCTCGTAGGGATGAGGTAGAGGTTTTGCTCCTCGTCGTCAACGCGGTAGAGGTCGTCTTTAAATTTAGGCAGCTGACCCGTGCCGTAAAGGATCTGATCGCGCACCAAAAACGGCATATTTACAAGCTCGAAGCCGCGCGAGTTGTTAAATTCTATCATATAATTGATGAGAGCCATATTCAGTTTTGCGCCCAGCCCGCGGATCGCGGTGAAGCGGCTGCCGCTGAGTTTAACGCCGCGCTCGAAATCAAGCCATCCCAGCGCCTCGCCGAGCTCGAAGTGCTGCTTGGGCGCGAAGTCGAATGTGCGCGGATCAAGCACTTTTTTGATACAGACGTTTTCGCCCTCGTCCGCGCCGATCGGCACGTCGTCGTCGATGATATTCGGCACGCACGCGGCGATCGCTTCTAGGCTCTGCTCGCGCTCATTTACGAGCTCGCTTAGGCTTTGGATCTTTTGCTTGTTTTTCTCAAGCTGCGATTTTAGCGCGCCTACGTCCTTGCCCTCGCGCGCAGCGAGACCCAACTCCTTGCTCTTTGCATTTTGCACGGCTTGAAGGTTCTCTAGCTCCGTCTTTTTGGATTTTAGCTCGTTGTAGGCATCCAGTAGCGATTGCAGGGTTTGCGGCGGGACTTTTTTGGCGATGAGTTTTTTATTAAATTCGTCGAAATTCGTCTCGATAAGTTTTAAATTTATCATTTTCTGCCTCTTTTTGGTAATTTAAATTGCGACATTTTAACTAAAGTTTGCTTTAAATACTCAAAATAAACCCACATTTAAGCAATACGGATGAAAAAAAGTGATACAATTCCGTAATATTTTATTATGAAAGGTATTACATGAAGGCAAAATTTGCTTTTTTAGGAATTTTCGCGGCGAGCCTTGCGTTCGCGCATTTTGGCGTTCTTACGACGGATAAAAATGTCGTAGAGGATCAAAAAAATGCTACTTTAAAGTTAAATTTGGAATTCTCCCATCCGTTTTTACAGGAGTCTATGAATCTACAAAAGCCCGCAGAATTCGGCGTTTTTATTGACGGAGAGAAAAAATCGCTCCTAGGCAGTCTAAAAGAGCAGAAAAAGGGTGAAAATTCCTATTTCGCGGTGGAATTTAAAGCTGACAAGCCATCGCTTTTGGCGTTTTATTTCGACCCCAAACCCTATGCCGAGCCGGCTGAGCGCAAGATGATCCGCCATATCACCAAAACCTACGTCGATGCTTACGACGCGGGCGAAGGCTGGGATAAGCCGCTTGGGCTAGAGGCGGAGATCGTGCCGCTAGTGCAGCCTTATGCGCTGTATGCGGGCGAGATATTTAGCGGAGTGTTTCTGCTACACGGAAAGCCCGTCTCGGGCGCGGACGTAGAGATCGAGCTATATAATGATAAGGGCTACAAGGCCCCTAGCGAGGCGCATGTCACGCAGGTCGTTAAAACTAACGGCGCGGGCGAGTTTAGCTTCGTGATGCCGGTTGCCGGCTGGTGGGGCTTTGCGGCTCTTAGCGAGGAGAAAGCCGCCAAAGGAAGCGAGCAGCCCGTAAATGAGCTGGGAGCCGTGCTTTGGATCAAGGCAGACGAGCTGAAAAAATAGGGGAGCGGCTCGGTGAGATCTCTTTTTTTGGGCGAAATTTGCGCGGCTGCAAATAAATTTAAATTTACGCTTTGGCAGGGCTTTAAAATTTTATTTTTGCGCGTTTTGCCTGGCGATGTAAAATTTCCAGCGAATTCTGCGGCTGAAATTTTACGAGGCAGAATTTTGTCGTTTCGCACCCGTGCGCAGTCTGTGTCTCGGGGTTTGGTTAAAACTTTACGGAGCAAAATTTCGCCGAGTAAAATTTTAAGTAACGTAGCTCTGCTGCGTGGAATTTTGCTCGGTAGAATTCTGCTCTTAGGAGCTTCGAGCCGTAAAATTTCACATCCGTGGATCTATGAGCATAAAATATCGGCGCGCAAAATTTTGTTTTTTGAAATTTTACAAACCTCGACTTTTAAAAGTTCGCAAGCTCTGTTTTGCCGCGCGAGCACCGCGCCGAGATCGATCAGGGATTTAAATTTTGCGTTGCAAAATCCGCTCGCCGCTCCTGCAAATGTAGCAAGCGAAAATTCTTGCGCCGTGCGAGCCTTAAAATTTATCAAATTTGCCGGTTCCGCAAACGGTTTTGAGACCGCTCCGAGTCTTGCGTTAACAGCCGCCGCAGATAGGACGCAAGCCGCGAGTTTTGCAGCCGCAAATTTTGCCGCGATTAAAGCCGTAAAAGCAAGATCTGTAGCAATCAAAGCGATTATCGCAAAGGTCGAAAAGCTATTAAATTTAGATACTTCGCGCGTTTTTGCGCGTCTAAAAAACGGGAGCGATTTAAAGGAGGCGAGCCGTGCACATTAGCGAAGGAGTTTTGAGTGCGCCCGTGCTGCTTGCCGGCTGGGCAGTTACGGCGCCTGCGGTAGCGGCGATTTTATGGCGCGTAAGGCAGTCTGAAATCCCGAGGATCGCATGTTTTAGCGCGCTATTTTTCGTCGCATCTTTCGTGCATCTGCCAGTGGGCATCAGCTCCATGCATTTGATGTTAAGCGGGCTCGTGGGCGCGTTTTTGGGCTCGCGCGCGATCTTGGCGATTTTCGTTGCGCTGTTTTTGCAAGGGGTATTTTTCGGCTTCGGAGGGCTTAGCGTGCTCGGCGTAAATACCGCAGTCATCGGCTTTCCGGCGGTTTTGGGCGGGCTTTTTGCCGCCGCCGCAAAAGCGCAAGAGCGAAAAGTGCGCACGCAAAAAATTTATCTATTTTTGGCGGGCTTAGTGCCGATCGTCTGCTCGATGCTGCTTCTTGATCTCGTGCTTTTCATAAGCGGACGGGAGTTTTTTGCTATCGCGACGCTCATCTCGCTCGAAGGTGCGATCCTGGCTGTTTTGGAAGGGATCATCACTCTTTTTGCGCTTAGCTTTATTGCGAAATTTTACGGCGGACAGAGGCGATGAGAGCGCTATTTTTCTTAGCGGTTTTGAGCTCTTTTGCATTTTCGCATGCGCTTCATCTTTTCGCGACGCAAGAGGGCGATAGAGTGGCGATTTATAGCTATTTTTATAAAAATTCTCCCTGCATGGAGTGCGAAGTTTTAATCAGTGCGGATGGGCGTGAAATTTTGCGCACTAGGACCGATAAAGAGGGGCTTGCGAGCATAAAGATCCCGGCTAAAAATTTTACTATTCAAATTTACGGGGGTGCAGGACACGGCGCGCAGATGGAATTTAGCGCCGAGGACTTTGCGCTGCAGAATTCCGGTGATCCTGAAAATTCCACGCCGCAAAATTCTGACGTTTCTGAAAATCCTGTGCCGCAAAATTTGAACGCCGCTAAAAATTCCGCGTCCGAAGGCAGCGCGCCCGAAAATATTGCGCCGAAAGGCAGTGTGTCTAAAGATAAAATTTCAAATGCTTCCAAGCCTTTGCAAAATTCCGCCTCGCAAAGCATCTTGCCGAAAGAAAGCCCTAAGAGCGATATTAGGAGCATGGCGTTTCAAAGCCAGTCCGCCAAGGCGCCTAAAATCGCGCTTTGTTTGGCCTTGATTTTCGGCTTTTTTGGCTTAATGTGGCTAGCGAAAAGAGCGCACAGATGAGCCCCGCCGTATCGCTGCTCGCGTTTTTCATCTTCAGCTTCGGCGTCGGATTTAGCGGGCAACTTTATGCGGCATTTTTTGCCCCGCCGATGCTTCTTTTTGCGCTTAAAATTTCGATTGCGCGTGCGGTCTGCACAAGGCTTGCGGTATTAAATATCTTTGCGATTTTAAGCGCGTTAAGCCCCGCCATAGTCGGCAACTACGAGCTTGCTGGCGTGATATTTTTGCGCGCGAATTTGATAATGGCGTTTGCGATTTTGCTATTTTACGGCAAGGATGAATATTTTTTCGCGCGCGGATTTTACGGGCTCGGGCTCGGCGAAAAGCTAAGCTCTTTGGTGTATTGCTGCGGGCGATTCGTAAATTTTTTACGCTCGGATTTAGCGAGGCTGCAAGCTCTTTTACGCATGCGCGGATTTGTGGGGACGAGCGGAATTTTCACCTATAAAATTTATGCGAATTTAGTTGGAATTTTAGCGATTTCGGCACTTGAGCAGGCAAGAAATTTAAGCTTGGTGATGAGCGCGCGAGGGTTTTGCGGTAGGCTATTTTACGAGCGTCGCGAGGGCTTGAGCATCTCGGAGGCCTCGTTTTTGGCGTTCGTGCTGGCGTGCGTATCTATTAAAATCGGAGCTATCTTATGAGTTGCTCGCTTAAGGCGTATGGAATAAGCGCTAAAAACGGCGAGCGAGAAATTTTTCGCGGCGTAAATTTGAGCGTAGGGCATAAGGAAAAAGTGGCGATCTTGGGCGCGAATGGGCAGGGCAAGACGAGCTTGCTTCAAATTTTAGGCGGCCTAAGGCAATGGGGCGAGGGCGAGATCGAGCTTTTCGGAGAGAAGCTTGAGTGTGCGGAGGATTTTGTAAAATTTCGCCACGAGATCGGGTTTTTGTTTCAAAACAGCGACGATCAATTTTTGTGCGCGAGCGTGTTTGAGGATGTCGCATTTAGCCTGCGTGCGCAAAACGAGCGGCTAAAACAAGCACGAAATGCGGAGAAAAGGCGTGGAATTTTTTCTAAATTTTTTGGTCGTAAGGCGCAAATTTTAAGGCAGGGCAGCGAAAACGACCATCTAAAAAAGCTTGAAATTTTAAGCGAAGAGCAGATCGAGCGCAAGGCGCTGGAGACGCTGCGGCGCTTGGGAATCGAGCATCTACGCGAGCGGGTGCCCTTTCATCTAAGCGGCGGCGAGAAAAAGCTGGTGGCGCTTGCGGGCGCGCTGGTATGCGAGCCTAGGATACTGCTACTGGACGAGCCTACGACGGCGCTTGATGAGGCGATGCAGGAGCGTGTGGCGGGGATTTTGGCGGAGCTTGACGTAAGCGAGATCATCGTTTCGCATGATAAAAGTTTCATCGATAAAATCGCGGATAAAATCTATTATTTGAAATCAGATGGGCTGTATGAAAATCCATGATAAAATCATAGATAAATTTATCGTTTAAAATCAAGAGGCTTGTATAAGTCCATAATGGCGACCCTTGCGGGATTTGAACCACGCGTTTTCGCACTGAGAATGCAACGTCCTGAGCCACTAGACGAAAAGGTCAAGAAGCTGCATTATAGCGACAAAAACAAAATTTTAGATAAAATGCCGGCGGCGGTGCAAGCGCAAATCGTTTATGAATTTAAAATCCGGCGCGGCATAGAGTAAAATTTGCAATGTAATGATTTGGCTGAAATTTTATATGCAAGACGGAGCCTAACCGATCTTTTCCATAGCCTTATTTTTAAACACTACTGGATTAGCGATAAATTGAAAGCTAACCGCCGTGCCGCCGGTGCCTCGCACCACTATGGTGCCGAATTTTAAAATTCGTCCCAAGATACTCTGCATTACGGATATGCTTTCGATTTTTTCATATTTTAGCTCCACCGTTTCACGGCTAATAAGACCCTTTTTGCCGATTATACGCTGATTTGTGATAGCGAGCTCGTTTGTTTTTAAAACAATAAACCCATGAATTAGCGCCGCTATAAAACCGCCAAAGCATATGAATGAAAGTCTATCGTCTTTATTTATGATTCCAACTATCGCGGGAATTAATATGACGATAGCGGAGATAAAAACCGCCCAGTGAATTTTGGCTTTAGCAATCACATTTTCGCTATTTAGAAGGTTAGACTCTACGTAACCCATAAATATCCTTTAAAAGAATTTTAGGCTTAAATTATATCCCCGCCTCATTAATCTTGACTTAAATTTTATGCGGCGGCAGCTCGTGTAATGACAGATTGGACGATCGAGATTTGCGCGTAAATTTAGATTAAATTTTACGCGGGCGGTTGCGAAATTCAGCGCAAAATTTATGGTTAAATTCTGCGCACTAGGCTTTTAAAATTGTAAATTTAGCGGCGCGAAACTGCCCTGCTCGCGGCCTGGCTATCGCCCTATACTGCGTAAATTTTATCAAAACACTAAGGCTTAGTGAAGCTCGCGGGGTAAATTTATAAATGCGCTAAATTTTATTGCAATACATTTGAAATTTTTAGCGCGCGATATGCAAACTCGCTACGGTTGAAGCTCTTCCTTGTGAATATAAAATTTGTTAGCGCAAAGTGCGAAAATCGGCTAGCGTGCGCAACGGTGCGAAATTAAAATTTAAGCTTGCTAGCCTAAATTTGAAATTTTTATAGCCGCCCGCTCTAAAATCCGAGCGCTTTTTGAATCGCGAGCGTCTGCGCTACGACGCGCTCTAGCTGCTGCAAATTTAGCATATTCGGTCCATCCGAAAGTGCGTGGGCTGGATCAGGGTGCGTTTCGTAAAAAAAGCCGTCCACGCCCACGGCCGCCGCCGCTCGCGCGAGATACGGCACGAAGCGCGAGTCGCCGCCGCTCGTAGCGCCGATACTAGGCATCTGCACGCTGTGCGTCGCGTCGAAAATGACCGGCGCAAACTCGCGCATAATCGGCAGTGAGCGCATATCGACGATCAAATTTCCGTAGCCGAAGGTACTGCCGCGCTCGGTGAGCCAAACGCCGTGGCGGCACGCCAGATCGTGCATCGCTTCGCCGCTCGGCTGCGAGGCACTTATCGAGCCGTCTTGCGCGTTGAAAGCATGAGAGAGGTTTGGCTGAAAGGCGCTTTGCGCTTCGCTTTTGTTATCGCTTTGTGCGGTACAAGGCGTCGCCGTACCTTTAGCGGCATTTTCGGCACCGCTTTTAGCGCCACAAGTATGAATAAAATTTTGTGAATCCTGACCGGTACTGCAAGAATTTTGAGCGCCTAGCGCCGAAGAAGCGCTATCCGCACCGCCTCGGGCGCCGCTTTGCGCGCCGCGAATTTCGGCATCGTCGGAGCAGGCGCTGTTTTGAGCGGCGTTCGTACCGCTAGATGCCGCGCCGCTTTGCGGGGTATAAGCCCGTGCGCTGCGAGTTTGCAGCACCTTTTCGACGCTGTGTTTCATCGCCTGCGGCGATAAAAACTGGCCTTTTTTGATGTTTACTACCGCTTGCGTGCTGGCTGCGGCGACGAGCAGGTCGGTTTGGCGGCACAAAAACGCCGGTATCTGCAGCACGTCGGCGACGCGTGCGACGGGCTCTGCCTGGTAGCTTTCGTGGATGTCGGTTAAAATTTTATAGCCGAATTTTTCCTTTACTTCGGCTAAAATTTCGCAGCCGCGCTGCAATCCCGGACCGCGGAAGCTTGAGATGCTGGTGCGGTTGGCTTTATCGAAGCTGCTTTTAAAGTAAAATTCCACCCCGCTCATTTCGTTAAATTTGCGCAAACTTTCCGCGACTTGCATTATCAGCTCGCGGCTTTCGATCACGCAGGGTCCTGCGATCAGTATCATGAAATATCCTTTTTTAAAATTTGCGCGATTTTAGCGAAATTTTACTAATTCTTAATAGGGCTTGCCGAAAAATTTTTCGTAATGCTCGTAAAAGCGCTTGTAGTATGGGTTTGAGTAGCGTTTGCGCATGCCGTAGTTGTAGCACTCGATCGTATCTTTGATATTTTTATCTTTGGCGTTCCAGCATTTGCGTAGAATTTTGGCGCATTTGGTGAGGTTGTACATTGGGTTAAATATATAATCTATCTCATTTTGGCTGAAATTTACGGCGTTTAGCTGCCCGAGCCCCACGTCGATGCTAAAGCCATCCTCGTAGAGGTACTTGGCGATCTGCACGGCGTAAATTTCGTTTGCCGGTATGATAGTAACGACCCATTTGCTGGAATTTAGGCTGTAGTTGCTCGTTTTGATGCGGATATTTTGATTGCGTAGGCCTGCGAAATAATCGGCGTTTGCTTTGTTTGTCAAAAAGGAGATCGTGTAGGGCTCGAAGTCGCTTTCAATTTTGACGATGGTGTAGAGGATCTCGGGCTTTACGCCTTCGTTTTGCGCTACTGCGGCGATGGCGTTTACGATCTCGTTAGGCGAGTAAGCGGGGGCTTGAAGCGCCAAAAATAGGGCGAAAACCAACTTTTTCATCTAAATTTACCGAGCCTTTGATAAAATTTTATGTCGCAAGTATAGCACAATTTCAGTCTTTTCATCATTGTTTAAGTGAAAATTAATCGTATTGGATATATAATCACATTTCTTTTTTAAACCCAAACGGTCGCTTAGCTCAGCTGGTAGAGCGCCACCCTTACAAGGTGGATGTCGCAGGTTCGATCCCTACAGCGACCACCATTTTGAAATCCTTGGATTTCATACTTCTTTAGCACTTGCGCTGCGAGTGTGATTTTTGGTGCGACGGTAGTTCAGCTGGTTAGAATGCCGCCCTGTCACGGCGGAGGTCGTGGGTTCGAGCCCCATTCGTCGCGCCACTTCTTGCGATGTCTTGCTAGCTCAGTCGGTAGAGCATCTCACTTTTAATGAGGGGGTCGTTGGTTCGAATCCAACGCAGGACACCAC
>CAUQZM010000030.1:0-17713 GCA_963522765.1 uncultured Campylobacter sp.
TTATTTTGCCGCATACCTTAAAATTTTTAAATTACCCGCGCCGGCCCACTTAAGCTCTAAAGCGCTTGCCTTATCACTTCGCCCAAGGGTAAAATGCTGCGCCTTGCCTTATTAATTCGCCACGGAATTTCGCGGTAAAACTAAATTTTAAAATTTGGCCCATTTAAATTTAAAAGCGCACGACTATCACAAAAATCATCCGAATATTATTGGCGACGCCGGCCTAATTTTAAAATTACACCATCGCCCCTATATACGGCTATAGCCGTTAAATTTTAAGCAACGATAGGCGATAAAATTTTAAGAATTTCGCCGCCCAGCATTTCTTTACGCCGCCAAGCCCACAAAACCGCCTAAACCTTCTTAAGCTTTACGCTAAATTTGCTTCCGCGTCCTACTTCGCTACGTAGTGAAATCTGCGCATTATGGATCTTTGCGATTTGTGAGGCGATGGCTAGTCCGAGCCCCGCGCCACTATTTTGCTCGCGATTTCTGGAGCGCTCGATTTGATAGAGCTTGTCCCAAATTTTAGTTTGCAAAGCAGGCTCGATGCCCTCTCCGTCGTCGCTTATGCTAAGTCCGCACGCATCTGCGCTCACACAAAGCTCTAAAACGACGCTGCTGCGCGTAAATTTTAAAGCATTGCTTAAAAGATTGTTAATCAGCCTGATCAAAAGCAGCTCATCGCCGTTTACGCGCACGCCATCGGCTATCTGCGAGCTAAAGCTTAGCCCTTTTTGTGCGCACAAAAGTTGAAAGTCTTGCGCACACTCGTTTGCGATTCTACTTAAGCTTACGGGTGCCAAACGCACGCCACGCTGCAAGCGGGCAAGCTCTAAAATTTGCTCTATTAGCGCCGAAATTTTACGCGCTTGATTGTTGATGACCGCGAAACTCTCCCTCACCTCGCTCGCGTCTTGCTCGTAGGCTAGGGCGTAGTCGCTTTGAGCCAGTATGACGGCAGCGGGCGTACGCAGCTCATGCGAAAGGTCGGCGCTTAGCTGCCGCTCGCGCTCAAACGCGCTTTGCAGCGATGCTAGCATTTCATTAAACGTAGCTGCGAGCGCGCTTAGCTCATCCTTGCCTCGCGGTAGTTCTATTCGTCGCGTAAAATCGCCGCTAGCTCCGATCTCGCTAGCTGTACGCGACATAGTGCGCACGGGCTTAAACGCTCTTTTTATGATCGCGTAGCCGCCGTAGATGATGAGCGCCACAAATAGCGGCGAGAGAATAAGAGCGATCAACATCACGCGCTTCATCGCAAGCTCAAACTCGCTAACTGCGATGACGCCGCGTATCCATGCGCTGCGCCCTTTGATCTGCGCGTCGTAATAGAAAAACTCGTCGTCATCAAGCTCCACCTCGCGCGCGCCTTGAGGCGAGAGCGGCAACGCAGGATCGAAGCCTTTAGGCACAAACCCCGCGATCACGCCGCTTTGTCCGTCATGTTCGTAGAAAAATACACCGTCATCAAAGCTTTTAAATTTTCCCTCGCGCGCGGCTTTTTGCACTAGATGGGCAAGCTTTTTTTGGCTGACGGAGCTTCCTGATACTTCGTCTAAAATATAGCCGCAAATGCCGATAATAGCGCCTGCAAGCGCCAAAATAAATACGCTGTAATAAAGCGTCACGCGTAGGCTGATAGGTAGCGCGCGTGAGCTAAAATTCTCCTTAGCGGTTGCAAATATTCTAGATAAGGCTTGAGCAAAATTTTGTATTGTGATTTTAGACGCGAAATTTTGTCCTTGACTTTGCGCGAGGACGCTATTAGAATTTTGCGCTAGATCAGGCGTTGCGCTTGTAGCAGAAAAATTCGGCGCGGAATTTGATGCAAGATTTTGCGTGGAATTCCGTTTAAAATTTGACGCCTGGCTTTGAGTAGAATTTAGAGCCCGGTTTAACTTAATATTTCGCGTGGGATTTTTCTTGCAGCTTTTCTTTAAACACGCAAAATTATGCGTAAAATTCTGTTTAAAATTTCGCACGAATTTTAATATGAAAAGCGCCGTAGTGACAAAAATCTGTTTCGCAATCGCCGAAATTTTAATCCAAATCTCGCTACTTCGCCACGACATAGCCAAGCCCTCGCTTCGTTTCTATTATATCGCCGTGCTCGCCTAGCTTTTTGCGGATATTTTTGATTAAAACATCGATAACATTTGAACTTGCTTCGTCGCTAAAATCCCAAATGCTCTCGCCGATTTGTTCTCGGCTTAAAATCGCACCGCGATTTAGCATCAAAAGCTCTAAAATTCTATATTCCTTACCCGTTAGCTCCACTACCTCGCCCGCGCAGACGACCAATTTTTTGCTTAGATTTAGGCGCACTTGCCTTATGACAATTTCGTTATCCGCAGTAGCGTTTTTACGCCTGATAATTGCGCGAAGTCGCGCCAAAAGCTCACGAAAATCAAAGGGCTTAACCATATAATCGTCTGCGCCCAGATCAAGTCCTGCGACGATATCTTCTTTGGCGTCCCGCGCAGTTAAAAATAAAACCGGCGTTGCCAGTCCGCGCGCCCGCGCCGTCTTCAAAAACTCAAAGCCGTCCATCACGGGCATCATCGCATCAAGCACGATAGCGTCATATTTTGCGACATCCAAAAACTCTAGCGCTTCCTTGCCGCAAAAGGCGCAATCTACGCTGTAGCCGTCCTTTTTCAGACATTTTGCGATGATTTGATTTAGATCTTTTTCATCCTCGACAAATAAAATTTTCAAAGCGTTCCTTTAAAATTTTTGCTAATTCTAATCCGCCATTTTAGCCAAAAACGCATAAATTTTGCGGTGCTTTGGATGTGTAAACCAGCTCGCTTTATGCACCGCTAAATTTCAGTAGCATTGGGGCTGCGCTAATTCGCAGATGCCTTTTGCCTAGCTCTAATCTCGCTTGCCTTTTTATCCGCTACGCTTCCTAACCGCCCTAAAAAATTTAGTGCGCCTGCTGCGATATTTAGCGCAAAAAGCCCAAATCCTACGCAGCCACGCTTGAAATTTTGCTTAGCGATTTCGCGTTTGCAGCGGCTGCAAAGCACTGGCTTGCAAGAATTACAAACCTCCGCGCAGCTTGCTGCGCTGGCAGAATCTCGCGCGCTTGCGAAATTGCTTGTATCTGAAAAATTTTGCGTATCGGCGAAATTTTGCTCGCTAGCGAAATTTTGCGCACTTGATAAGTCTTGCGTCTGCGAAGAATTCCGCTCGTCCTTATAATCTTTCGCTTCCGAAGAATTCTTTCGATTTTCGCAACATTCCACGCTAGAAAAATCTTTAGAATTTTGCTCGCAGGACGCGAGATTCCGCTCGCTTGTTTCGCTAGCAAAATTTGCCGAAAAATCTTGCGCATTTTCATCTAAATTTTTAGCCGCGCCTGCATTTTGGACGCCATAGTCAGCGTTTTTGTTTAAGCTAAAATCCCTAGCATCCAAAGCCTCGCTAGTTTGGGCGGAGTTGTCCGCTCCGCCCTTTAAGCTTTGATTTTTCATATCACGCCTTTGCTTATTTTTGACGCTGCGAGATCTGCTCACCCGTAGCGGCGTCGATTAGCACCTCTTTTTTGCTCATGCCTTGGCGCAGTTTCACTTCGTATACAGGCTTACCGCCGTTACTTTCTAAATCAACCTCGTGAAAATCCCAGCCGGCGTTTGTGCTAAGTGCTTTGGCGCGGGCATCTGCGGCACTGATTTTGACCTGCGAATAATCAATTTTACTAGGCTTTAGCTTCTTTTGCGTTTGAGTCTTTAAAATTTCGCCGCTTTGAGCGTCGATTTTGATCTCGTTTTCGCTACCTTCTTTATACGACTCGATCTCATAGACGAGCCTTCCGTGCTCATCGTCGATTTCTACGCTTTTTATAGTCGCGCCCTTGAAGTTTTGCTGCGCGATCCCTATTGCTTGATCAAATGAAACTTTAGCGTCTTTTTCGCTAAAACTTCCTGCGTTTAATGCGCCCGCAAGGGCGAATGTAGCGGCGAGCGCGCCTAAAACTTTAAGATTTTTCATCTTTAATCCTTTTGATTTTATTTCCAAATTTTATTTTGGATGGCGCAATTTTAAAACTTCAAGATGAAGCTAAGATGAATGTGCGCGGAATTTTAAAATTTCACAAAAATTTTGCTGCGATTTGTGAGATACGAAGCGCGGAATTTCCGAGCATTTACCAAAACGCCGTAAAATTTCAACTTGAAATTTTATCTCAAGGAACGCTTTGTGCCTAGCATTTTTAAAAATCCGTCGCAGCAGAAGCTTATTTTTCTAAGCTCGCTTGCTTTTGTGATGTTTTTTAACTTCTCGTTTTTTAAAAATATCATAAATGCCTACGGAATCTCGGGGCTAAATTTTATCTATCTTGTCTGCGACATGGCGGCTTTGATAGCTTTTTTGACGCTATTTTTTACGATTTTTAGCTCGCGCTATACAACCAAGCCGATTTTGATGATCTGCTTTTTTATTTCGTCGTTTACAGCGTATTTTATGGATAGCTATAACGTCGTAATCGATTCTGAGATGATACGTAACGCAGCCCAGACGAATTTTGCCGAGTCCGCGGATCTATTCAGTCTGCGACTGGTGATTTACGTGCTTGTGCTTGGAGTTTTGCCCTGCGTGCTGATTGCTCGCGCGCGCGTTAGCTACCGTCCGCTTAAATTTGAAATTTTAGCCAAACTCAAAACAGCGGGCATTTGCATAGCGATCATCGCAGCGCTACTTTTTGGATTTAGCAAATACTACGCGTCATTTTTTAGAGAGCATAAAATTTTACGCAGCTACGCAAATCCCGGATATTGGATCTACAGCGGCGTTAAATTTGCCGCAAAATCTAAAAAGCAGGGCTCGCAGCCTCTGATGCAAATCGCTACGGACGCGCATATCGATAAAAATTCCACAAACCCAAAAAAGCTCGTCGTCGTAGTCGTAGGCGAAGCGGCGAGAGCGGATAGATTTTCGCTAAACGGCTACGAGCGAGATACTAATCCGCTGCTAGCTAAAGAGCAGGGTGTCGTAAGCCTAAGCAATACCCATTCTTGCGGCACTTCGACGGCGCAAAGCGTGCCGTGCATGTTTTCGCTGCTAAATCGCGATGAATTTAGCGTCGAAAAGGCCGCAGAGGAGCAAAACGTATTGGACATACTAAGCCGCGCTGATGACATGGCGATTTTGTGGCGCGATAACAATTCCGATTCCAAAGGTGTGGCGCTGCGCGTAAAATATCAGGATTTTAAAATTCCGCAAAATAATCCGATCTGCGATGTAGAGTGCAGGGACGAGGGGATGCTTGTTGGGCTTGATAAATTTCTCGCCGAAAACGCGAGCAAAGACGTATTAATCGTGCTGCATCAGATGGGCAATCACGGGCCTGCGTATTTCAAGCGCTATAAGAAAGAATTTGAAAAATTTAGCCCCGTTTGCCGCGATAACGAGCTTGAAAACTGCTCGCAGCAAGAAATTTCAAATGCCTACGACAACGCGATTTTATACACGGATTATTTTTTAAGCAAGGTTATAGATTTTTTAAAGCCGTATTCTAAGACGCACGAAACGGCGATGATCTATATGAGCGATCACGGCGAGAGCCTCGGCGAGGGCGGCGTTTATCTGCATGGCATGCCCTATCTTTTCGCTCCCGAGGCGCAAAAGCATATCGGCGCGATCGTTTGGCTAGGTGAGGGAAAAATGCGCGAAAGATATGATCTGAGCGCGCTTAAATCGCGCAAGGATGACGCTTTTTCGCACGATAATCTTTTTCACACGCTGCTTGGAATTTTTGAAGTAGATACCAAGGTGTATAACAAGGATTTGGATATTTTAAGCGGAGTGAAAAATTAGAATTTTGCGCTAAATTTCGTCGTAAATTGTGAGTGAAATTTTAGCAATAAAAAATTCTATTGGCAAAATTCTAATTTAAGCTTAGTTTGAAATTTTATCCCAATTTTGAGCAAAATCTGCTCTAAAAATTTTTATGCAAAAGCTAATGCAGAGGCAAAGTGCTGCAAAAACTCAATCTCTCATTTATCGTTGCGAGCTATGAATTTTAAATTTCATTAGAAATTTTACGTGCAGTTTTGATAAATGCCTGCGCTAGATGGTTTAGACGTTTGCCTTTTTTGTAAGCGATTATTAGCGTATTATCGAGCTCGCGCGCGCCTACGTCAAAGAGCTTAATCCTGTCTGCTTTATCCTCTTTTATCATCTGCGGTATGCTAAAGCACGCTCCTGCGCCGCTTGCGACGATAGCATTGGCGATATCAAAGGTCTCCGTGCGACACAACACTTTCGGCGCAAATCCCGCAGCAGCAAAAAATGCATCTATCTGCTCGGCGCTTCTTAGGCTTTGATTAGGCAGGATGAATCTTTCCTCTTTTAAGCGCGAAATGTCAATTTTAGGAACAGATTCGTTTTTAAACTCAAGCGAGAGCGGATGGGTGGAGCTTAGAGCGACATAGGTTTTTTGCGTTAGAATTTTAACCCCGTCAAGTCCGCTCATATCAATGGGCAGTATCAGCATACCGACATCAAGATCGCCCTGAAGTAGTATTTCACGAATGCTAAGCGCAGAAGAAAACTGCGTGATTTGCAGATCCGAATCCTTAAATTTCTTGCAAAACATCGGCAGTAGCGACGGCAGTAGATTATAGCCGTTTTGCGAAAAACCGATGCGAATTTTATCATTTTTTACGCCGCTTATTTCAGAGATATCGTTTTTTAGGTCGTTTATGGCGTCAAAAATGACTTTGGCTTTACTAGCATAAATTTTTCCCGCGTGCGTAAGCGAAATGGGATTACTCGTGCGGTTAAAAAGCTGCGTTCCAAGCTCACGTTCCAGTGATAAAATGCTCTGTGATAGCGACGGCTGCGGGATTTTAAGTGCTTCGGCAGCCTTAGTAAAGCTGCGGAATTCTGCTACTTTTAATACTAGCTCCATGCGATGCAAATTCATTTAGCCTCTCCAATTGATAACTTAATTCTTATGAAATGATACACTAAATAATATTTGACTTATGTTAAAAATGAAACTAAAATTACGTTTTTAGTTTAGAACTTTAAACTTAAGCTAAGAATTTCTCAAATGGAGAGGAAAATGAGTGAATCAAATTTCAACAGACGCGATTTCTTAAAATCCGCCTGTATCAGCGTCGGCGCGCTTAGCCTTAGCGGCTGCGTGAATACCGACAAGAGCAAAAGCGCAGACGGCGGCAACGAAGGCGGCCTTCCTAGTGTGGATGTACTCGTTATCGGCTCGGGAGGCGCGGGTTTGCGTGCAGCCGTAGCGGTAAGAAAGAGCAATCCAAATCTTAGCGTCGTCGTAGCTACGAAGATGATGCCTTCGCGCAACGCCACCTGTATGGCGGAAGGCGGTATCAACGGCGTTACGAGCTTCAGTGGCGGCGATTCATATAAGCTTCACGCCTACGACACCGTAAAGGGCGGCGCATATCTCGTAGATCAGGACGCCGCGATTAAATTTTGCGAGCTTGCGGGTCCTACGATTGCCGAGATGGATTACATCGGTACGCTGTTTTCCAGAAATGCTAGCGGCGGCGTGGACGGCAAAGAAAGCGGCGTCCCGGGCGGCGTAGCACAGCGCTTTATGGGCGGCGCGTCTAAAAAGCGATGCAACTACTCCGCCGATAAGACGGGTCATATCTTGATGCACGCCTGTTTTGACGATGCGGTCAGCAACGGCGTGAAATTTTTAATCGATCACGAGCTGCTTGAGATCAGCGCGCCTGAGGGCAAATGCGAGGGCGTCGTGCTTCGAAATATCCAAACCGGCGATTTTTATCCCGTGCTTTGCAAAGCCTTGGTAATCGCTACAGGCGGATATACGAGGATGTTTTACAACCGCACCTCAGTGCCTTATATTGCCACCGGCGACGGTATCGCGGCGGCACTGCGCGCGGGGCTTGGATTTAGCGATCCCGAGATGGTGCAGTTCCACCCTACAGGCATCAAAAGCGGCGGCGCGCTCATTACCGAAGCTGCGCGCGGCGAGGGCGGATATCTGCTCAACAACAAAGGCGAGCGCTTTATGAAAAACTACCACGAAAAGATGGAGCTTGCGCCGCGCGACGTCGTAGCTCGCGCGATCGAAACCGAGATTCGCGAGGGCAGGGGTTACGGCGAGGGGCTCGGCGCATACGTGCTGCTTGACGTAAGACATCTCGGAAAAGATAAAATTTTAAAAGCCCTTCCTAAGATCAGACACACCGCCATTTTGTTTGAGGGTATCGATCTAATCGAGGAGCCGATTCCGATTCGTCCGACCGCACACTACTCGATGGGCGGCATCGAAGTGTCTAAATTTGACGATATGAGCACTAAAATTTCGGGGCTTTACACCGCGGGCGAAGCGTCTTGTATCTCGATTCATGGCGCAAATCGCTTGGGCGGGAATTCTTTGACCGACGCAGTCGTAACGGGCAAACTCGCAGGACTAGGCGCAGCGGATTATGCCGCGAAGCAGGAGGGATTCGGCTCGGGTAAAAGAGCGAGCGAGCTCGCGCAAAAATGGCAGGCTAAATTTAAGCAGATCGCAAACGGCTCGGGCAAGGTAGGCGAGATGTATGAGTTGCGCGAAGAGTTAGGCGCGCAGCTTTGGGACAATATGGGTATCTTTAGAACCGGCGAGAAGCTCGATCTGCTTTCGCAAAATTTAGAGGGTATCAAAGCGCGCTACGACGAGCTACACGTCGCGGATGCAAATCCGGTTATGAATACCGCATTTACCGACTACGTCGAGCTTGGAAATTTGATCCTGCTTGCGCGCTGTGCGTGTTTGGCTGCGCAAAAGAGGCTGGAAAGCCGCGGCGCGCATACCAGAGAGGACTATCCGAAGCGCGACGATAAAAATTTCTTAAAGCACAGTATCGTGACGATGAACGACGCAGGCGAGCTAAGCTTGGGCTACAAAGAGGTCGTCGTTACGGAATTCTCTCTTGACGGAAGGAAACCTCAATGAAATTTATCATAGACCGCTTCGACGGAAGCAAAAATTATAAGCAAGTCTACGAATTAAGTTTGGAGCAGATCAAAGCAAAGACCCTGCTTGGAGTTTTGCAATTTATTAAACAAAATTTAGACATCACTTTAAATTTTACCGCAGCGTGCCGTATGGCGATATGCGGAGCCTGTGCCGTGAGGGTAAACGGGCACTCATATCTCGCCTGCGATACCAAGATGGAGGCTTTGCTTGCGGAGTATGAGAACCCGGATAGCTTTACGATCTCTCCGCTAAATAATTTCCGAGTGATTTCGGATCTGGTGGTGGACTGGGAGCCTAGTATCGAGAATTTAAGAAAGATCAAACCGACCATTACGCCTAAGAAGGAATTTAGTGCCGATAAGGGCTGTAAGCAAAGCCCGGAGCAGATGGAGCGCGTCAAAAAGCAGTGGGATTGCATACTTTGCGGCTGCTGCGCTAGCGAATGCAATAAGCTTGGAGCCGATGCGAGCGATTATATGCAACCCTTTGTTTTCACGCACGCTAACCGCGCTGCGTTTGATTCAAGAAGCAAGGACGCTATGCCTCATCTAAAGCCTGCGGTACTAAACGGATTATGGCTATGCGTGCACTGCCAAGAGTGCGCCGATCGCTGTCCTAAAGGCATAAGCGCTCAAAGTGATATCACCGCACTTCGCGCTCTAGCGATGAAAAAAGGCTTAACCGCAGGAAGCGGTCCTGGTCATGCCGAGGCGTTCCTGCTAGATATCGTAGAGGGAAGCGGAAGGTTAAACGAGATTAAACTTGCTTTAAGAAGCGAAGGCGTATTTGCAAATATGGGCAAGATGGACGTAGCGGCAAATTTAATGGCTGCGGGCAAGATGAATCCGCTTCATGCTTTCGGCGAAGAGGAGATCGAGGGTCATGCTCAGCTCGTTAAGATGATAGAGGCCGCTCGCAAGGCTCAGGCTAGCGGCGAGATAGAATAAGGAGGAGAGGATGAATAACGAATTTGCATTTTTCCCGGGTTGCGTTTTAAGTCAAGCCGCAAAGGAATCTAAAATTTCACTTGAAGCGATCGCTCCGGTGCTGGGTATTAAACTTCATGAGATAAAAGGCTGGAGCTGCTGCGGGGCTAGTCAAGCTCAATGCGTCGATCCTATGGCGAGCCTAGTAGCCAATGCCAGAAACATCGCGCTAGCCGAGGGTATGAATATGCCTCTGCTAACTACCTGCTCCACCTGTATGCTAACTCTAACTAAAGCAAAGCTAACTTTAGATAAGGGTGCTAAAAGCTATATCAATACCTTTTTAAAAGAGGGCGGTATGCAGTATCAGGGAAGCACCGAGATAACGAGTCTGCTTTGGGTGCTATATCAAAGCTTAGATACATTAAAAGCTAAAGTCGTAAGACCGCTAACAAATTTAAAAGTAGCGCTATTTTACGGCTGCCACTCATTAAGACCGGAGCGCGAGCTTAAGAAAGAAAGCTCGACCAATCCGAAAAGCTTTGAAGCGGTAGTTAGCGCACTTGGTGCTCAGATAGTGCCTTTTGAAAAGCGCCTTAATTGCTGCGGTTTTCACGCTAGCTATCCTGCGGTAAAATCGGTATCTAAAATGTCAAGCGAGATCGTAAATGACGCTGCCGAGCATGGAGCGGACGTCGTAGTTACTCCTTGTCCGCTATGTCAAATGCAGCTTGATATCTATCAGGAGCGATACCAAGAAGCGATGAACTCAAAGGCAAGAAAGCCGATCATCCACCTATCTCAGCTGGTAGGCCTTGCACTTGGGCTAAGCAATGAGCAGCTCGGGCTAAACATCAATATCCAAGATGCAACGAGATTGGTAAGCTGATCTTTGGGAAATTTTCTAAAGATTTAACGGATGATTTTGCAAAAATACTTCGCCGCGGCGCATAAATAGTGTGCCTGCTAGTATCGCACAAAATCATCCGACCTACGCCTGCTTTATCCTAAAATACTTTTCGCCGCTATAAAATTCTTGATAAAATTTCACTGCTTCGTAAATATTTTAATGTTTCATAAAATTTAATGCTTTCTCTGTCGTAATTTAACGTTTAGCCCGCCGCGCTAAATTTCAATCCGCCTTTTATTTTCAAATTTAAAACCTGCTAGACGATGAATAAATATAAAATTTTAATTAAATCTAACGAAATTTAAGGTGCATGAATTCTAAATTTCGATAGAATGCCATTTAAAAATATCCTAAATTTCAGGAGGACATTATGGCTGATTTGGCTCAAATTTCGGCTAGACTTGATGCCGTTGAGCGTTTGCCGCGAATAAAAGCGGATGAAAGCATACAAGAAAGGCTTAAGAGCAAAGGTTTTTCGCGTCGCGATTTTATGAAATGGAGCGGAGCGATGACAGCGATGCTTGGGCTTCCGGCCGCATTTGCACCGAGCGTGGCGCGAGCTGCGGAGCTTGCGGATCGCCTGCCGGTGATCTGGCTCCATATGGCGGAGTGTACGGGCTGTAGCGAGAGCTTGTTGCGCACCGAGACGCCTAGCATCGACAGCCTCATATTCGATTACATCAGCCTCGAATACCACGAGACGATAATGGCTGCCGCAGGCTGGCAAGCCGAGGAAAATTTAGAGGGCGCGATCGAAAAATACAAGGGGCGATATATCTTAATGGTCGAGGGCGGAATTCCAAGCGGCGAGAATGAATTTTTCCTAACCGTGGGTCCCGAGGGCAAAAGCGGAGCTCAGCACTGCAAACACGCAGCCGAAGGCGCTGCGGCGATATTTGCGATCGGCACCTGTTCGAGCTTCGGTGGTATCCAAGCCGCAGCTCCAAATCCGACCGGCTCCGTAGGTTTGGATAAAATCATAAATAAACCCGTCATCAACGTCCCGGGCTGTCCGCCTAGCGAAAAAAATATCGTCGGCAACGTGCTAAATTTTATCCTTTTCGGCACGCTTCCGAGCTTGGATGTTTATAACCGACCGAAATGGGCTTACGGGCTGCGAATACATGATCTGTGCGAGCGCCGCGGACATTTTGATGCGGGCGAGTTTGTAGAAAGCTTCGGCGATGCGGGCGCGAAGGACGGATACTGCCTTTATAAAGTAGGCTGCAAGGGTCCTTATACGTTTAACAACTGCTCGCGCGAGCGCTTTAACTCTCACACTAGCTGGCCGGTACAGGCTGGTCACGGCTGTATAGGCTGCTCGGAGCCTGATTTTTGGGATCATATGGGACCTTTTGAAGAGCCTTTGGCGGATCGCCTTTACGAAAGCGTTTTTGGCGGGCTCGGCGCTGATGCTACCGCAGATAAGATAGGTGTCGGAATTTTAGCGATCACGGGTGTTGCGGTAGCGGCACACGCAGCGATTGCGTCATTTAAGAAAGATAAAGGGGAATAATCATGTCGCAAAGAATCGTAATAGATCCGATAACCAGAATAGAGGGACATTTAAGAATAGAGGTCGTAGTGGATGATGAAAACGTCGTCCGCGAAGCCTATAGCAGCTCCACTTTATGGCGCGGGCTTGAGACCATAGTAAAAAATAGAGATCCGCGCGACGCGGGATTTTTTATGCAAAGAATTTGCGGCGTCTGCACCTTCTCGCACTATAAAGCGGGCATCGTCGCGGTAGAAAACGCCCTCGGCATAACTCCGCCGCTAAATGCCTTGCTAACGCGCACGCTGATGGCTAACGCGCTGTTTTTGCACGATCATCCGGTACATTTTTATCAACTCCACGGGCTTGATTTCGTAGATGTAGTAAGCGCACTTAGCGCTGATCCTAAAAAAGCAAGCGAAGAGGCGTTTAAATACTGCGACACCCCTTATGCGTGTGGTGCGGATAAACTAAAAGAGGTGCAAGATCGCGTGGGCGCTTTCGTTAAAAAGGGCGCCTTGGGGCCTTTTGCCAATGCCTACTTTGGTCATCCTACATATAAGCTTAGCCCGGAGCAAAATTTAATCGCTCTTTCGCACTATCTTGAGTGTTTGCGCATTCAGCGCACGGCGGCTCAGATGATGGCGATATTCGGTGCGAAGCAGCCTCATCCGCAAAGCCTTACCGTAGGCGGCGTCACCTGCGTGATGGATATCCTAAGTCCTGCCAGACTTGGCGAATATATGTCTAAATTTAAAGAGGTCGCGGACTTCGTAAATCGCGCCTACTATCCTGATCTCGTAATGGCCGCCAAAGCTTACGGTAACGAACCTAGCGTGCTAAACGATATCGGCGTGGCAAATTTATGGACTCATCAAGAATTTCAGCTTTCAAAGAACGAATGGCTATTTCAAAGCGGGATGATCCTTGACGGCGATATTAGCAAGGTTTTGGAGCTCGATGAGAACAAGATTACCGAGGAGGCAACGCATGCGTGGTATAAAAATGATGCGCCGCTTCATCCTTACGACGGCGAACAGGAGCCGAATTATACGGGCCTTCAGGACGGACAGAGCATCGACGCACACGGCAAAGAAGCGCATACGAAGGTGCTCGATACCCAGGGCAAATACACCTGGATCAAGGCTCCGCGCTACGACGGCAAGCCGCTTCAGGTGGGACCGCTTGCAAATATCGTAGTAAATTACGCCAAGAAAAACGAGCGCGTAGTAAAAGTCGTGGATCAATTCCTAAAAGACGCCGGTTTGCCGCTTGAGGCGGTATTTTCGACGCTTGGACGAACGGCGTGTCGTATGATCGAGGCTAAAGTTGTAGCCGACAACGGACTGATTGCGCTAGAAAATTTGATCGCAAACATCAAAAGCGGCGATACGCAGACCTGCGCAAAATATGTAATCGATAACTCCAAAGAGTACAAAGGTCGCTATATCGGTCATGTACCGCGCGGCGCACTTAGCCACTGGTGCAGGATCGAAAAGGGCGTCATCAAAAACTGGCAGGCGGTCGTGCCGTCTACCTGGAACGCCACTCCGAAAGATAAGGACGGCGCTATGGGCGCTTACGAATCCTGCTTGATCGGACTTAAGCTCGCCGATCTTTCCAAGCCGCTAGAGATCATCCGCCGTATCCATTCATTCGATCCTTGTATCGCCTGCGCCGTGCACGTAATGGACGCTAAAGGGGTGGAGCTTGGCTGCTATAGGGTAGATCCCAGCAAAGGATAAACGATGAAAAAAAGATTTGCGGAATACGAGTTCTCAATCGGTCTTAGGCTTACGCACTGGCTGCGTGCGCTTTGCATTACGATTTTGGTGATCACCGGATATTACATCGCCTTTGTTTTCACCGCGCCCGAGGTGAGTCCCGAGCCGGTGCTTTTCATGCAGGCTAAATTTAGATTTGTGCATCTGATCTTCGGCTTTGCGATGATCGGCGCGGCGATCTTTAAAACTTATCTTTTCTTCTTCGATAAAAAGAGCAGAAAAGAGCTTTTAAGCATCAAGGATTTTTTTAGCCCGCGCGTCTGGATCGCTCAGATCAAATACTATATCTTTTTGGGCGAGCACCCGCATCTTCGCGGCGTTTACAACCCTTTGCAGTTCATCTCCTATCTGGGCTTTTATCTAGTATTGTTCGTAATCTGCCTAACGGGTATGATATTATATGTGCACGTCTATCACGAAGGGCTCGGCGGCGCGCTATACGGGCTCTTACGCCCGCTGGAAGCTGCGATGGGCGGCCTAAGCGAAGTGCGAATGATACATCATCTTTGCATGAATATCATCATAATCTTCGTGCCGATCCACGTCTATATGGCGGTCTTTAATGCCGTCAAGGGCAAGGACGGCGCGATGGATGCGATCGTAAGCGGCTATAAATTTAAAAAGGAAGAGCACGCTTGAGGGTGCTGGTACTGGGTATCGGCAACGTCATCTACGCGGACGAGGGCATAGGCGTGCACTTCGTCCGCGCGCTCGCGCAGAACTATAAATTTTATCCCAAAGCCGCCGCACGAAATTCTATGGCGGGCGAGTATTTCGCGGCGCAGAATTTTATGCAAAATTCCGCCCAAGCCTCTGCGATACAAAATTCTACCTCGCAAAATTCCATAGAGCGCGACTCCTTGCAAAATTTTGCGGATGAGAATTCTATCTTTAAGCAAAATTTCGCGACAGTAAATTTAGACCGAAATTCTACTTCAGAACATTCCGCAAAGCAGAATTCCGCTTCAAATTTTACTTTGCAAAATTCCGTCATAAAATCCGCAGCGCAAAGCTCTATCGGTTCGGACTTCATCGCCGTAAAGTCAGCCGCGCCGAGCAGCAGCGCGGATCAGATCCGCTTTATCGACGGCGGGACTTTGGCTAGCTTTTTGATGCCTACGATGGCAGAATTTGATGAAATTTTGCTCGTAGATTGCATAGACGCGGACGGCGCAAAAGGCGGCGAGGTGTATTTTTTCGACTACGACGCGATGCCTAAGCAGATCAGTTGGAGCGGTTCGGCGCACGAGGTCGAAATGCTTCAAACCTTGCAGATGATGGATCTTTGCGGCGATCTGCCTCACGTTAAAATTCTAGCAGTCGTGCCGAGGCGCATCGAAGAGGCGAGCTTTAAACTAAGCTCCGTGATATTAGAGTCCTCAAAAACCATGGAAAAAACGGCGCTTAAGCACCTATCGGATCTTGGCTTCGCGCATGAAAAAATCGCCGATCTTAGCGCCCAAGACATCGCGGATCGATTTGCAAAAAGGGGGCGAGATGATAGTAGCATATGAGTTTAACTACCTTAATGAAAACGCGCTGATAGCGCATTTCTTGCTGTTTTATGCTCGCAAAAGCGCACTTGATTTTTGCCTAAAAAAAGAGGCGAGCTTAATAAGCCTTTTCGTGCGCGGCAGCGAGGATGAAATTTTAAAATTTAGTGACGAGGCGATGCCGCTGATCCCAAACTCTATATTTTTGGCAAAATCCTCCGTGCGCGTGGTGGACGAGGGCGGCGCCGAAGCGAAAGCGCTGAAATTTAACGGCATGTTTGAAGATGCTTTCTCGGGCGATTTAAGCAAATTTTTAGAGGATGAAATTTCAAACGCCCATAGCGCGGCTAAATTTAATAATTTCACTCCGCGAGTGATGAAGGAATACCTCGCTCACGCCGAGCCGTCTCAAAACGAATTCGGAGTAATAAGCGGCACCGACGTGCTTCATGAGGGAAAATTTGAAGCGGTAAGCAGGGAGAATTTCGCCCGCTTGTTGGAGTTTTGCCGTATAAACTTATTTCATGCTCAGCAGGTTCAGATCGAGCGCGGCGGCGCAACTTTCACGCTCAAGGCGGACGTGGATTTTAGCGCCGATTTTTTGATAGCCGCGGGAGTGGGCGCGCTGGATGGGATTTTTGTGAGCGATGAAAAGAGCAAAATCGCGCTCGCAGCCTTCGAAAAGCCGCTCATAAGCCTAAAAACCAATGCAATCTTTAGAAAAAATCACGAGGACACGCCTAAATTTTTTGACGTAAAGCTTGCGGGCGACATATTCGTGTTTGCGCTGGTGCGCGCTTTGGCAAGCGACGGGATCTATTTTTTAAGCGCAAAATACGAAAGCGCAGCGCAAAAAGATAAAATTTTTAAAGTCGCGCCGCTGCAAAACGGCTTTTTGATCGTGCAAAACGAGGATTTTTTAAGCGACAGCGCAAGCTCTTATCTGAAAAACTCAAACGACAAAAACTCCGCTCTTTTTGCGCTTACGTGCCGCGAGAAGGGAGTTTTGAACGACTCCAAAAAACGCGTTTTACGCTGCTTTTTGGGAGTGGGCGCGGACGACGAGATCGCAATTTATGGCGAAAGCTCTAAAAAAATTCTGCTTAAATTTAATCTGCCGCGCAGTTTTGACGAACTCAAAGTTCAAATTTGCGCAGATGAGACGGGCGCGAAGCTGCTTGAAAATTTCAGCGCCAAATTTAACATAAACGCCGCAAAAATCGATGAAATTTTAAAAAGCGCAAACGTAGGATTTCACACCATCTTTAGCGTCGCCGCACAGCTTATCTGGGGGCGCGATGCGGCATTTTTGATGGCGGCTGCGGAGGATTTTGCGGGCGGCAAAGGGGTGCGACTCGATTTTTGCACCGATGAGAGCGGCTGTGTGCAAGCGGATAAAATTTTGCGCTCGGCGATGAGCTATGCGCTCGCAGGCGCCAATGAAAAGCTGTTTGCGTTCGGATTTTTCGATAGTTTGGGCTATTTTTTAAGCGATCTGGCGGATGAGCGCAAAGAGGATTTTGACGTTTTGATCTTCGGCGGAGCGATGTTTAGCGGACGCAAATTTGCGGATTTGATGCTTAAGCTTTGCAAAAATTTTGACGTGAGCTTTAGCGACAGCTTCGCGCTTGAAGCTCACTAGATCGGGTGTATATGCGAATTTTCGGCAAAACTCCTAAGTCTTATCCGCAAAACAGCGAGTTGAGCTGGCATTGCAGTGCCGATAGCTGCGCCATATGGACTAAGCTTAGCGCAAATGAGACCTCGCGAAATTTCAAAAAAGCGGCAAAGGGCGCGAGCGTGAAGGAACAAATTTTATTAAATTTAGAGCATATTTTGAGGCGCTCGGTACGTTTTGTCCGCTTGCAGCGAGCGCAACTTGCTTGCAAAACAGCTCCTGCGGCGCGCAATTTATGAAAGCACGTGCATGAAAGCGGCTAAATTTGAGGTTTTCGGAGCAGTGCAGGGGGTCGGGTTTCGCCCGTTCGTCTACAAGCTCGCCGTGGATTTGGGGCTGAAAGGCGAGGTTTATAACGACGGCGAGGGCGTTAAAATCATCATTTGCGCAGACCTTTCCGAGCCGCAAAAAGGCTCGATGGATAAAAATTCCGCCCCTTTAAATTTA
>CAUQZM010000031.1:0-16218 GCA_963522765.1 uncultured Campylobacter sp.
GCGGCGCACAGCACGATCTCGTCGTAGTAGTAGTCGCTCCTGCCGTAGTTGTGAAACTCATACGCCCCAAAGCCGTAGCCCATCGGCGTGATCTCGACACGCGAGTACCAGGCGTCCTTGGCGATGATGTATCTTTCGGTGTCTTGCGAATAAACCCACACCACGATCTCATCTTTGTTTTTTTGCCGCATCAGCCACATGAAGACATTTGCGATGTCGTTGAAAAAATATGTATCGCCGTTTGGCATAACGGCCTGAGCGGTGTTGTACAGATCGTTTATCACCGTGCCGCTCTCGTGGCATAGATATTTGCCGAATTCGATCTGCAGCGGCTGCTTATCGGTGTTGCCATGGCGCACGGAAATTTTGGATTCGGCTATATCCATGGACGATATGAGCAGCCCCATCACGCAGGCGAGCAAAACTGCGGCAAAAATTTTCTTAATCATAGCAGAGCGCCCCGCACGAAGTAGTATTTGACGACGTAGGCGCTGCAGATGAGCGCGTTTAGAATGAGCCAGAACGAGGAGTATTTAAGCAGGTGGGTGTAGGCGCGCTTGGTGATAAGCTCCGTTAAAAACGGCACGATGCCGAAAAATATACCCAAAAACAGCGAGCCCCAAATCGCATAGCCGACGAAGTAATAATCTTTCAAAAGCATGCAATACGGGCATTTGTGATTGGGCTGCTCGTAAACGTAAAGCCCGAAAAAATAGGTGATCGCGTAGTATGCGACGAACAAAAAGAGCAAATTTAAAGCAAAGCTCGCCATCGACTGCTTTAAGAAATTTAAGATCAAAATGGCGCCCAATATCGCGTAAAAAAAGGTCGCCAAAAGCGCCTGCGTGTAGCCGAACGGCAGCTTCGGCGCGCGAAATACGACCGAGCAGCAAAACACCGGCACGCGCAGCGGGATATTGGTAAAAAATAGAATTTCTAAAATAAACTCCGCTAAAACGCCCGCAAAAAGGATGCTAAAGATCAGATATTTGCGCTTAAGATATGGAAATTTGCCCGCTTTAAGATCGAGGCTGTTTAAAATGAGCCAGAGCCCAAAGCCGAAGATCAGTAAAATTTTTAAAAGCAGCAGGATGTTGCCGTAGCGGTTCGAGCCCACGACGCCTGCGGAACACATCGCGCCCGGCACGACCGAAGAGAGCTCGTTTAAGCAGAGCGCGAAAAATATAAACAAAATGATCTTGCACGCTATCGTGAAGAACAAAATGGTGTTGATGAGATAGTTTCTTTTCTCCAGGGCGTATTGTAAATTTGAGGTGGCGTTAAAGTCCCAGTAGCGCATGATCCGCACGATGTGAAACTGCGAGATCGTCATCAGCGCTATTACGATCAGCTCCACGGCCAAAAACGCGATCACGCTACTCGATAAAAATACGCTCATGCAGAAATTTCTCCGTCTTTTAAAAACATATATCGATCTACGAAATCCAGCTCGTCGAAGAGTATGTCGTGCGTCGCGATTAAAACGGTTTTTTTAAGCTCTTTGAGCTTTGAGAGCATCTCGATAAAGCCGAGCGAGTTTTGTTTGTCCAAATTTGCCGTCGGCTCGTCGGCCAAGATGATCTGCGGATTCATCACGAGCGCCCTTGCGATAGCGCAGCGCTGTTTCTCGCCGCCGCTAAGGCTGGAGACGATCTGATCTTTTTTATGCGCGATATTAGCGATCTGCATCGCTTCGTCTATGCGCGCGCTAAGCTCATCTCTGCTCAGCCGCTCAAGACTAAGCGGCGCAAGGACGTTTTTATAGACGCTAAGCGCCTCAAGCAGGTTGAAAGACTGAAAGATAAAGCCGATTTTTTTATGGCGATACGCGGAGCTTTCGATATCGGCGAGCTTAGAGACGTTTGCGCCGTCTACTAAAACCTCGCCGCTGCTCGGCTTAGAAAGTGCGCCTATGATGGATAGAAGCGTGCTTTTGCCGCTGCCGCTGACTCCTTTTAAGATTACGATCTGCCCTTCCTCGACGCTTAAGCTTATATTTTTCAAAGCGCGAAATTCATTCGCCCTGCCCTCGTTGTAAATTTTACAAAGCTGCTTGATCTCTATCTTGCTCATTTGACCGCCTCGCTCATATCGCCGATAGCGATGCGCCAGGATGGGATGATGACGAACGCCAAAAACGGGATCACGCTAAAGACGAAGATCAAAAAGAGCATATTGAAATTTATCGCGGGCGTAAAGGTGATGAAATTTCGCAGCTCGCCGCCTAAGAATATATCGCGCAAAAGCGGTGCGTCTAGAACAAAAATATAAGCATAAGCGCCCGCGACGCCGAGCAGATAAGCGCTTAGCGAGACTATGAAATTTTGAATAAATTTCATCGCGATGATATCCTTTATACAAAAGCCGATGCTGCGCAAGATCGCGATCTCTTTTTTCTTCTCGCCGTATGCGAGCGAAATTTGATTTTTCAGCAAGATGAAAAACGAGATCATCGCCACGGCGTAAAGCACCATAAAGATCCCCCCTTTGTAATAATACAGATGCCTCACTTCGGCTACCGCATCCTCGGCGCTGAGAGCTTGCGTGTTGGGGTATAAATTTACGATCTTAAGCGCTACTTCGCTTACTTCGTTGGGGTTGGGCACGCTTACGTAGAGCTTGGTGTATTCGCCCTCTTTGAGGCTTAGCACCTCGCGCGCGGTAACGGGGTTTAGATAGATCACGTCGTTTGAGACGATACTGCTTTCATGCGGCGAAATTTTATTAATCTTAATCGCGATTAGGCGCTGTTCGGTTAAGAAGTGAAACTCGTCCTCGTAGTACCACTCGCCCATCGCCGCCTTTACCCCCTCGCCTACGATCATTTCGTTTTCGCTCAGGCTTTCGTCACCTACGATATGAAACCAAACGCGCTTTTGAGCGAAGTAATACATCCCGTCCACGGCGCCCTGCACTTCGCTGACACCCGCGATCTTAGAGACGTCGTAGATATAGCCGTCGTGCATCAGGTCGCGTTTGCCCGCGCGCAGAGCCTCTACTACGATGTTGGGTCTGAGCTTGATGACCTTTTCGAGATCGTTTTGAATGGAGCCCGAGATGAAAAGCACCGAGCTTAAAATAAAAACGATAAAGGCGAATATCGCAAAGCTAAAGGAGTGGTCGGCTCTGTCTTTTCGCAGCAGAGTTACGGAGTAGTCGATAAAATTTTTACTTATCATAGACGAACTCCGCGTAGGCCTTGCTCTTAAAGCTGCTTGAGAGCCGCACGTCCTTTATCTCGCGCGCGAGCTTTTGTAGACACTGCTCGCTCTTTGCGCGATCAAAGCTTACATAATGTACCGCAATGAGCGCGTAAAGGGCGGCAAAAAAGATAATTAAAGCGCAAATGAGCCTCATAGCCCTTCTAGTACGCTCTCTTGAATTTCGTCAAATTTAAGCACACTCTTGCCTCCGTGATCTTTAGCGAAGGTCTTAGCCGCGCTCTCGCTATCAAAAGGAATAAGCTCGTCGCCCATCGGCCCTAAGACGTTGGAGCCGAGCACGTAAAAGGCGCTTTTAGCATCGATCTTGTGTAGCTTGTAGTAGTCGGTTACATAAATTTTATCAAAGCTCTTGCCCTTTTCGAAGTAGTACTTCATCAGATCTTTCACGCCGTCAAAATACAGGTTCTCGCCGCCCTGAACCTCTATCATCGCCGCCCAGTTAGGGTTTTTGCCTACTAGCATGCCGCAGACCGGGCATTTAGCGCCTTCCGGCACGACGATCTTTTCAGGCTTTTTCGCTTTTGCATCTTTACCGCTGCTGCCTAAATTTGCCGGCGCATCCCACAAATATAGCGCTGCGGCTTGTAGGTGCTTGTCGTAGTCAGGTGCCTTGTCTGCGCCCTTTGCGTCGCAAGTTTTTTTAAGATGAGCTTTAAGCTCGGAGATGGCTTTGAAACTTTTCGCTTCAGTTTTAGCGCAGTTTGTTTCGTAAAATTCTTTACCGTGCGCGTAAACGCCGCCCTCGCGCTTGGCTTTGATCATCTTATTATCGCCCGCGAAGTCCTGTCCCGCAATCTCGTAGGCTTTGGCAAAGTTCACTATCTCGCCGCCGTTTTCAGCTTGAAATTCCTTAGCGTCGGCTTCGGTTGAGAAGGCGTATTTGCTATTGCGGCTCATCGTGCCTTTGATCTTGCTGCCCACGACGTAAAAGGCTTTATTTACGTCGATTAAATTTAGATTTTTCGTATCAACGACCTGCGCATCGCTTGGAATTTTGCCGCCCGTAATCTCGTACAAGCAGTGCAGAGAAGCTACTTGCTTGCCGTTCCAAACGTGGTTGGTTTTATAAAATTTTACCAGGCTCATTCCGCAAACGGCGCAGTATTCTTTGCCCTCTCCGCTTCCTACAAGCGTAGCTTTGCTTGGATCCACGCTTTGAAACATAGGCTTTGCCGACTTATTAGCCCCATCCATGGAGGCGCCGCAAACGAGCGCAACAAGCGCTGCCGAAACTAAAAACGAACGTAAAATCATACCGTCTCCTTAAAAATTTGATGTTTTAAATCTACTTACTAATCGAGTTTAAAAATTCCAAATTCTCGCATCCCATCTTGATGCCGCCGTCGCAGCTTTTTTTGAAAAACTCTTTTGCTTTGGCGTTATCAGACTTCACTCCTTTGCCCTCGGCATACATTATGGCTAAGTTATTGCAGCCGTCGAAGTGACCGAGGTTGCACGCCTTTTCATACTGCTGCTTTGCTTGCTTATAATCCTGGTCCACCCCCTGCCCGAAGGCGTATAGATAGCCTAGATTATTGCAGCCGATGCCGATGTCGCCACCGCAAGCTTTTTCGTAAAAAATTTTAGCCTTTGCGAAGCTTTGCTGCACGCCCTCGCCCTTTAGATACAGATAGCCCAGGTTGTTGCAGCCCATCATATCGCCGTAGGTGCAGGCTTTTTCATAAAGGCTCGCCGCCTTGGCGACATCCTTTGCAAACCCCGCGCCGTTTGCGTATAAAAGCCCGAGCGAGGTGCAGCCTTCGTTATCTTTGCAGGCTTTTTCGTAATAAGCCGCGGCTTTGGTGAAATTTTGATCCGCGCCGTTGCCGCTTTCGTAGATATAGCCTAGATTGTTGCACGCAAGCGCAAATTTAGCGCTGCACGCCTTCTCGTAGAGGCTGATCGCTTTTTCGAAATTTTTCTCTACGTTGCCGGTGCCCTCAAAATACAAAACGGCTAGATTATAGCATCCCGAAGCTTTATTTTCCAAACCGCACGCTCGCTCGTAAATTTCTGCGAGTTTTTTATGATCGCCGCTTTGCTGTGCCTGAATGCCCTCGCTGATAAAGCCCGCATTTGCCGCGGCGGCCAAAACCAGCGCTATTAGAAATTTTTTCAAATTTACTCCTTCATATCGTTTTTACGTCTCTGCCCCTAAAAGCAAGAGCGATTATTAAAAATACCGCCGCTATTATACAATAAAACGGCACGGGTATCTGCGGCGCATCTCCCGCGGCATAAGAGTGCATGCCGGTGAGGTAGAAATTTACGCCGAAATAGGTCATTATGATCGAGCTATACGCGAGCGTCGAGCTTACGCAATAAACGTAGATCGAGCCGAGCTTCGGGATAAGCTTTAGATGTAGTACGATCGCATAGACGATGATCGAGACATACGACCAAGTCTCTTTGCTATCCCAGCCCCAGTATCGCCCCCAGCTCTCATTCGCCCACACGCCGCCGAAGAAATTTCCGAGCGTCAGCATCGAAAGCCCCACGATGAGGCTGATCTCGTTGATAGCCGTTATATATCTGATCTGAGCGTTAAGCCGCTCGCGATTGGTGCCGTTTTTAAGTGCCATCAAAACAAGAGCCAAAAGCCCAAGCAGACAGCTAAGCCCCAAAAATCCGTAGCTAGCCGTGATAACAGATACGTGGATGCTAAGCCAATACGATTTTAGCACCGGCACAAGGTTAGTGATCTGCGGATTTACGAAGCTCATATGCGCTACTAGCATCACGATGCTGGCTAGCAAGCAGCTCGCGCTTAGCGTAAGCAGGGACTTTCTAAAAAATATGATCCCTGCAAGCGCCGCCGACCAGCCGATGTAGATCATCGACTCATAGCTATCGCTCCACGGCGCGTGGCCCGAGACGTACCAGCGCAGCGCGAGCGCGAGAGTATGTGCCGCAAAGCTTGCGGTAAAGGCAGCGAATAAAATTTTTTGCGCGAGCGCGAAGCTCTTACCGCAAAGTGCGCCCAAAAGCGCCAATATTAAAGCTACGCCGCCTAGGATCATATAGCAATAAACTAGCTTTTTGAAAACCGAAGCTTTGTTGTAAAACACCTCAGCTTTGATGCGGCTAACGCTAGGAAGAATAGCCGCCGAGGTGGCTCTTTGGTAGTTTTTCAGCTCTACAAGCGCGGCGTCTGCTTTAGCCCAATCATTATCCGAAATTCCGTCTTGCAAGCCGTTTAGATAGTCATTTAGCACGCCTTTGATCTGCGGAGCGATACTATAATCCGCAAAGGCGTCGTTCGGCGAGAGCCACGCGTTTTGCGGGTCGTTCGGCACGGGGATAAATTTAAAAAACACCCCTCTAAAGGTCAGATACGCGATGTTTAGCCGCTCGTCAAATTTAATCAGCTCGTTATCGAGCACGCCGCGGCGCGAGGCGCTTTTTTCATTCGCCTCGTCCAGGGCGTGGGCGAGCTTGTAGTTGCCGTTTTCATCAAAGACCGAATTAAAGCTCGCATATCGCTCCTGTGGCGCCAAGCCTAGCATCTTTTTGATCTCGTCGTTTTTGATCTTGATGATCTTTTGATCGCGCCAGAAAGCGGGATTTAGGCTCATTCCTAGGATCATCTGCTCGGCGCTTAGGCCGTAAAGCCCCTCCGTGCCCGAAATTTTATTTACGATCTCGCTTGCTTCGGTGCTAAGCGGCTTGATCCTGCCCATGTAATCTTGCACCAAAAGCTCCGCAAACGCGCCGTTTGCGTGAACGCGCGAGTTTGCTTTAAGGTTTGCCAGATAGTTTTCATCCGCGGCGCGAAGCTCAACGCTGAAAAAAAGCGGCGCAATCAAAAGAAGTGCGGCGGGCGCGTTATTTTTGATAAATTTAGCTAGCTTTTTAAACCTGCTGCCCGCGGTAAAAAGATTGCCGATAAATCCGACGCAAAGCAAGAAATAGCCGAAATAAGTGGGGATTTTACCAGGATCGCGATTAAGCTCTAGCACCGTGCCTCGCTCGTCGGTGTCGTAAGAAGATTGAAAGAGCTTAAAGCCGTCAAAGCTTAGCGGGTGGTTCATATAAATTTCATGCTCCCCCGCACTCTTGCCCTCTTTTAAAATTTCAACGTCGCTGGCGTAGGATGATGGGCTTTGCGAGCCGGGATAGCGCTCGAGCTTAAATTTCAAAAGCTTTACCGCAAACGGAAGCTCTATGAGTTTCGAGCCCCAGCTTAGCATTATCTCCTCGCCGTCAAAGTTTAAAATTTTGGGTTCACCCAGCCAGCCAGCGCCGCCGCGTAGCTGTGCCTCTTGCTCGCTTCCGCCCTCAAAGCCCGCCTTTACCGCAAGCGTGCCCTGCTCGCCTTTGGGCGCGGGTTTGTAGGAGCCAAATTTTACTGTGAAATTTTTGGAATTTATACTTTGCGTGAAGCTAAAATCGTTATCGCCGATCTGAGATAGATTTAGCGGATGCTCAAACAGCGCGTCTTGCGTGCGGATTTGCAAGTATGGTTTGACGCTCACCATCTCGCTTTCGCTCTCGCCCGCTCTTACGTGCAGCACGCCCTCGGTGCCGAAATAGCGCGTCAGCGCCGCGCCGATAAAGATAACGACAAATGCCGCGTGAAGCACGAAGGAGCCGAAGCGGCGCCACATTTTGGTTTTAATTATAATACCGAGCAGGCTCAGCGTCGCAGCGCCCATGACGCACTCGTACCAGCGCGCCTCATAGACTAAAATTTTAGCAGTTTGCGTATCGTAAATGCTCTCTAAAAAGGTTGCGACGCCGGCACCTGCGGCTAGAATAAAAAGGAGGCAGAGCGCGAACTTGTAAGAGATGAAAAATTTTAATATTTTTAGCGCGCTCATTAACCCTCCGCAGTTTTACATTATTATATCGTAAGTTTGTCCCGCGTATAGTATAAACATTCTAAGAAGTAATACTCCGACCACGCTGGCAAGCGCGCTAACGTAGAACGCAAATGCGGTGTGAGCGATCTTTTTGCCCAGTGCGAAATTTAAAACTAGCGGTACGCAAAAGCCCACGCCCACGATGCCTAGCCAAAATAGCTGAGCATAAACGCCTTCGCTAAATGCGACGCTGGCGGCTTTTTGCACGTCGCTGCCCGTTACTAGCGAGACAAAAATCATGCCGATTAGTAAAATTTCTATCGCCAAAACCGGCCACTCGACCGCGTGTAGAATTTTTAGATCGCCGCCGTGCGGGTCTGCTTTAAAGAAAAGCGCGGCGATTAGGCTTGAGCCCGCGATGCCCGCAGATAGGCCAGACGCCACGAAAAGCGCAGGTAAAACGGCTGTATTAAGGATAGGAAATCTAACCAAAACCGAGATCAAAAAGCCCGTGTAGGCGCAGATCGCGACCGCAAAAACAAGCGTAAGCGCAAGAAGCAGCGGGCGAAGCGCGTTTAAAATTTTCATTACGAGCGTGAAAAGCCCTTTTAAAAAAGTAAGTCTGCGCGATAAAAATCCGCTAAGATCAGCTTCAAACGCATAAAGACAAGCTACGAAGCTAAGCGGGATATAGACGCAAAGCGCCGCCACGCCCACGGACATAACCGAGGTAAAGTTATAATTAATCAAAATTTTCCAAAAAAGGAGCGGTCGCTCTAAATCGGCTACCAGGCAGACCATACCGAGTAAGATCGTGATAAAAGAAAGCAACGACGCAGCCTTAAACAGCAGCGTGCTTTCGGTCTGCTTTTTATAAAATTTGACGAGGATCGCGACTACCAAAGCGCCGCCGCTCATACCCGCTAGCAAAAGATAGACCGCGATCGGCCAGCCCCACTCAACGCCGTGCGAGAAGGTCGCAGTGAAATTTATAGCTCCGTTCATATCACACCCCTAGTTTTACCGCAGGAATATAACGCAGGCTTGGCTTCGTACCGCACTCAGGATGCATTCGCAGGCTGTCTTTTACGCGAAGTAGCTTGCTGATGTGCGAGCCCTCGTCGTTTAGATCGCCAAACACGATCGCCTCGTATCTGCACGCCTCGATGCAGGCCGGCTCGTGACCGTCCTTTAAATTCGTATCCAAGCAGAAGTTGCAGCTCTCTGCGGCTCTTGTTTCGTGATTTATAAAGCGCACGTCGTAAGGACAGGCGACGATGCAGTATTTACAGGCGATGCAATCATCGGTGTTCATCGTCGTGATGCCGGTTTTTTCGTCCTTGTGGCAGGCTTTCGTCGGGCAAACTTTTACGCACGGCGCGTCCTCGCACTGCTGGCAAGAAACCCTAACGTAGCGCTTTTCTTTCAAATTTAGCGGATCGGTTTTATCCTGGATAAAAAGCCTCATTTGACCTTTCGGAACCGAATTTACCTTTTTACAGGCGATCTCGCAGTAGGTACAGCCGACGCATTTATTCTGATCGAAGATCATGCCGTAGTGTGGCTTTTTAGGCTCTTGCTTTTTGGCGCTCGCATTTGCGTCCTGCGCGCTTTTATCTGCGCTATTTTGTGCGAGTAAGCTTGAGGCGATTGCGCCAAGCCCCAAAGAGCCGAGTGCGGCGGATTTTATAAAATTTCTTCTTTGCTTTTGCATATTCTCCTCCGACTAAATTTAAGCAAAACTACTTTGTTTTATTCGCGTCGTGAAAGCTTTTAGCCTCGCTCTCGCTAAGCTTTTTGGCCGCATCGGCAAGCTCGCCGGGCTTTAAAACCTTTAGTAGTTCGGCTTCAAAAATCACCACAGAACCCGCAGGAATTCTATCTACATCCACGTTGCCATAGGCTAAATTACTAGGGATTGTAAATTTATATTTCGAGCCTGTATTCATCAAAAGCAGCCCCTCGCGTAATCCGTCGATTAAGCCTATCATAGAAAGATGTGCCGGAATTTTAGATGCGAAAGTATCGTCAAATACGCTACCGTTCGTCAAATACGCCTTGTAGTTCATCACTACTACGCTCTCAGGCTTTGGCTTTTCGCCCATGCCTAGCTTTAGAATTTCATATTGAAGACCGGATTTTGTGGTTTTAACGTCCGGATTTTTGGCATTTTTCGCCATAAATTCCTTGCCCGCTTTTAAATTTTTATCAAGCTCCGCTTTGGAATTTGTTTCTACGATCTTATTTAGCTTATCGGCTCTTTGATTCAAAAGCGCAATAATTTCCCCATCTTTTAGCTTCTGCTGCTTTTTAAGAGCGTCCAAAAACCCCTCTATTACCGCATCTAAGTCGTATTTGACACCTAATGCGGCTTGTGAATGCAGCTGGTTTGAAACATAGCTTCCGGTAGAAGCTCCGATGCTATAAGATTCTTTTTGTTCTTGCGTAGTTAAATTCGCGCCCAACGCGCAGCTTGCCAAAACGATAGGCAAGAAAATTTTTAGTCTTTTTTGCATACATCTGCCTTTTAAATTTTGGGGCCGCGAACTTACGCGACCCCGAAAGAATTATAAATTATTATTTAGAATTCTTTGTGCCTCTTTGATATACTCTTTAGCAGCCTCTAGCCTTTGCTTAGTATATTTAAAGCCATGCATACCCCATGAGCCGTCTTTTTCGATAAGATCGACGGTGTCTTGAGCTTTTTCGATTAGCTCATAGACGCGAGTTTTGTCGCTGGAGTTAAGCTTTTTAGTCTCAAGGATAGAGTAAATTCCTTGAATACCGATCTTAACTTGCGAGAAGTCGCTCTTAATCGGAGTTTGCCAGCCCATAACCTCATCGTAAACCTGCTTTTGGTTCTTGAAGTGAAGCGTCTCTTTTAGCTCGGAAACGACAGGGCTGTGGCAGCCTTTGGTATCTTGCATATCTTTATCCGCCCAAGATGTTCGTGCGCACGACCACATAAGATCGACGAAATTTCGTCCATCTTTATTTCTTTGGAAGTGCCAATCTTTCGCATCTCTTGGACCTTTAGCGGCATCGCCTGCGACTAGAGATTTTCTAGCAGGATCGATGTCGATCTTCCAGATGTGAGATCTTCTTTGAGTATCAAATCCCGCGTTGTCTTGGAACTGAATAGCGTAGAAGTTCTCGCAGCTCATCATAAACGGCATGTGGCAAGATGCGCAGGTGTTTTCTTTATGCGTATCGGCTCTTGCAGCGATATAGGCTTGCTCTTGGTGGCAATCCTTGCACTCTTTTGTGATCTTAGGCTTTGTATAAAACGCGCTCAAATAGCCCTGCTCTGAGTTATAATTTACGCCCTTGACAGTTTTATCACCAACTACCGGTCCGGTGTTATCGTGCGGATCGTGGCAGGTTACACAGCGCATACCCTTCTCGTAGTGAGCGGTAAAGTAGGATTGTGAACCCTCGGAGCCGCATCCGGGACCCATAGATTTAAATTTAGAGCTAAGAGATAGATCGGGATTTCCGTTGTTTAGTGGATTAGCACGAGCTAAATCAGGGCTATAGTTAAATCTTTGGTGGCAGCGTTCGCAGTTTGAGGTTCTAAAATTTGTAGCGCCGTCAAGGTGACCGCCCGCTCCATGGCACTCTTCACAGGTGATACCCTTGGAGATAGTGTGCTTTTGAAGCTCTTTTGCGTTACCCAAAGCAGCATAGAATTCTTTCTTAGTTTTAAAATCGAATTTGAATGGGTGGCAGACCTCGCAATACGAGCTGTTTGCTTGGAAAAACATCGATTTTTTGTATTTCGCAGCATACGACGCAAGACCTCTTACGTAACCGCCGTTATCGCCATAATCAGCTAAAGTTTCCGGGAATTCCGGAACGATCTTTTTGATCTTTTTGACCGTCTCATCGTCTAAATTTAACGCCCAAGTCCTTTGGAATTGGTTACCGCCCGCTACGATCTGACCGGTGCCGTCTCGTAGCAAACCGCCCTCTACGTGATAGGTTCCGCGTAGAAGCCATGCATCTACGTAGCCGAATTTTGTCCTTAGATGCCCCACGGTCGCATAAATTACGTCAGGGGTGATACCTTTTGGAAGGATCGACGCCGTATCCGGACTAAATACAGGATCGGTTAGGTTGTTATTAACCTCCGGGTGCTCGCCCGGGAAGCGGATAGTAGTGGCGTGGCGCGATCTGCTCCATGTCTCATACTGCGCGGGGTGGCACTCGCCGCATTTTTCAGGGCCTATGAATTTATTTGGGAATTGCAAAGAAGAGCCCGCAGGGATTCTATACATCATAGAGCTATAGCCCTTGCCGTCGTCTCTTTTACTCGCCTTTGAAAAGTCAAATCCATGACCTTCCGCAAGCCACTCCAAACCTCGGTCGTGTACATCCATCTTACCGACCGTTTTACCGCCGTATTTGGTAAAAATCGGGTGATTTTTAAATAGCCAGTCATACATCTCTCGCTCTTCTACGACGTAGTCCTGCAAGGATATGACGCCTCTGCTTTGCAACGTGCCCTTAGGATTTGCGATGACGTCGCGCGATTTTTGTGACATTTCCATCTCATGTCCCATGCCTTCATCAGCACAGGCTCCTGCGGCAAAAATGCTAATACAGGCTAACGCGCCTAGTAGCATCTTATTCCATTTTTTCATGGCTCCTCCTTTGAAAATCGAAATTTTAAATTAGCAAAGTTCTACGCTCGAAATAATATCAACAAAAAAGGGTGAAAAAGGGAGAAATTTAATGAAGTCTAAATTTAACGAAAAGATATCGTAAATATCGCGCCGTCGTCGGAATTCGCAGCGCTTATGCTTCCTCCGTTTTTTTCGATTATCATCTTGCTCATATATAGCCCTAGCCCGCTGCCATGCTGTTTTGTCGTAAAGTGCGGCTCAAAAATTTTATCTAGATGCGCTTCATCGATGCGGCTTGCGTTATTTTCGATCGTGATTACTCGCTCGCCCTGTTTTAAAAACGAGCAAATTTTAATCTCGCGCCGTTTAAGCGGCACGTCCGAAAATGCCTCTTTTGCGTTGTTTATGATGTTTATGAGCACCTGGATGAGCTCGTTTACGTTGCCATAAAGCGTAAAATTCTCCTCTACCCGCACGCTTATGTCGATGACGTGCTTTTTAAGCGAGGCGTTTAAAATTTTACGCGCCTGCTCGATCGCCTCGCTGACGCTAAATTCCCTCTTCGGCATATTCGGATTGAAGAAATTTTTAAAATCTTCGATCGTATCGCTCATAAATTTCACCTGCTCGCCCGCGTCTTTTATGCCGCCTTCGAGTCTCTCTTTTGAGAGCTTGCCCCGCTCGCTATAAAGCTCTAAATTTATAAGCGTAGAGCTGATCTGCGATAGCGGCTGACGCCACTGATGCGAGATATTGCCGATCATTTCGCCCATGAGCGCGAGGCGGCTTTGATTTATCAGTAAAAGCTGCGTTTGCATCTTTAAAGTCGCGTTTTTTTTGTGAATTTTATAGATACAAAATATACAGATCAAAAATACCACAAGCAAGCTTAGTCCGCTAACGACAAACTCTTTGGTGTGATAGAGCAGAATGCTTTTTATCGGAATTTTAAAGCTTATCATCGCGATCGTATCGCCTAGGCCGCCTTTGAAATTCCCTACATCGCCGTAGAGCTCTTGCATCTTTTTAGGCGCTGCGTTGATGCTGTGGCACTCGGTGCACGAAGGCTGAGAGTTTGTTATCGGCAGACTCAAAAGATACGAGGCGCCACCTTTATCGTAGACGATTCTGGAGTATTCTTTATATTTGTTTTCTTTAAAGCCCTTTAAAATTTCATTCTCAAACTCACTTCCCTCGTGTTCGGGATTGAGCGGATCGGTGGCAACGAGCTTGTAGTCGTAGTTAATGTGATTTTTGGCGAGCTGAATTTTATAAATTTCGCGCGTTATGTAGGTCGAGGACATCAGCCTCGGATCGAAAAAGTCCTCGCTTAGAAGCTTTTTTTCTTTAAGCTCGTTTATTAGCGGGCGCTGCACGGTCGAGACGTAATCGCGCACCGCATTCATCGTATCTAGGATATAAAACGCCTCGCGCCTCGTGTCCTTTAGCGCAAGCTCGCGGTAGAAGTTAAAAACCAAAGCCGTAATTACGATATATAGCAGCACGAAAAGCGCTACGATAAATTTAAATTTATACTTCAAAGAGATACCCCACCGCATATAAATTTTTGATCACGTCCTTGCCGATCTTGCGGCGTAGCTCTTTGACGATCGCCTTGATCGCCTCCTTGCTGGGCTGCTCGAACTCCCACATGTAGTCGAATAGCTGCTCGTAGGTTACGGTTTGATTTTTGCGCGCTAAGAAGTACTCCAAAAGCTTGCTCTCGCTTTTGGAAAGATGACAGGCGCTGTCTTTGACGTAGATGATCTTTTTGGCAAAATCATACTTCAACTCGCCGCTTATGCTAAATATCGGCGCATGATTTATCAGCTCCGCAGCGACGTCTTGCAGCGCCTTTATAAAGGCATTTTTGTCGTAGGGCTTAGGCAGATACCTAGTGATCTTAAGCTCCACCGCCCGCCATAGATACTCCTGCTCGGTGTGGCTCGAAAGTATCACGATCGGCACTGAGATGCCGGCAGCTCGGATCTTTTTAACGACCTCTAGCCCGTCCATATGCGGCACGCCGATATCAAAAACCAGCGCATCGTACGAACCGCTCATCGCCTCATCAAGCGCCTCCAGCCCGTCCTTAACCCCCACTACTTCGCCGAAAAACAGCTGTAGCGATTCGATTATATTTTTTAAAATCCCGGGCTCGTCCTCTAGGCAAAGAACCCTTTTATTGGATAAAACGTCCAATAATTCGTAATCTTGCATACTCTATCCGCCTCCAAGCTTAGCGCATTTCATTCTTAATCGTCTCTTAAAATATAACTCGCTTAAATTATATAAATTTAGCATTAAACTAACGTTAAAAAAATATACCAAAGCGGTTTGCGCGCAAATTTAAACTGAAAACTACCTATACGTGAGCTTTACGTCTGTATAAGTCGAATAAAAATATCACAAGAACGTAAAAAGGTGGGGCGATAAGCTTGATATTAAATTTTACCGCCTCGCAGGCAGCAGATGAAAGGCGGTAAAATTTTATTTGAGAGGTGCTTGCATATGCATTTCGCAGACAAAGGCAATCAAATCATAAAGATCTATCAGCTCCATAGCTCGGCGGAATAGAATTTAAAATTTAGCCCAAGCCGGGCATGCTAAAGTTAATGCGAATGCTCCATCTTTGAGTGATCCATGCCGCCGTGATCCATGTTCTCCATCGAGCCATGATTCATATGCGAATGATCCATCCCCTCCATTGAGCCCATATCGTGGCTCATCCCGCTCATCGAGCCATGATCCATCATAGAATGATCCATGCCACTCATACCTGGATCGGTCATTCCAAAAATCATCGCGACGTGCCCTAACACCAAAAATACAATCAGCGCCAAGAAATGAAATTTAAGCCTAGCTCTAAATTCCGCTCCTTTTGCGATAACTCCGAGCTCCAAAAGTAGCAGCACCAGCGCAGGCAGCGCCGCTGCTGCGTATGCAGCCAAAGCTAAAGTGTCCGCAGCGCCACGTAAATGAATGACGGGCAAAATTTTAACCGCTACGTAAATAATTAATATCGTAAAATAAGCGCCGAGAATGATGCTAAGGCATTTATTGATTTTTAGCGCCAAAGAGCCCTCCTTCGCGCGGTATAAGCTAAAAAATTCGCTCGCTACTATCGCTTCTGCTAAGCCCATCGGCACCGCCATAAATAAAATCAAATTCCACGGCTGATTTGCCATCAAAAGTTCCATGTAATTCGTCATTGCCATATTTTCTCCTTATTTTGGTTTAAAGGGCGCAATTCTAGCGGCTTTCGGTAAAAAATTTTAAAACGATAGATAAGATTAAGTGCGCCTTTAATCTTATGTCTTTCCGTAAAACGATTTGGGCTGCGTCTTAAAGCTCGCCCGCAAATATTAAATTTATCTCGCCTCGCACGCCGCCCCTTCGTATCTAACGCAAAATTTAGAAAATTTATATTTGCAGATGCAGATACATTAAATTTAGCCAAAACGCTTTAAATTCCGTAAAATTTCAGTTTTACAAAGATAAAATTACAAAATTTTTTTAAAAGGATTTAAAATGAAAAATGCTCTTTTATTCGCCTGCGCAGCGCTG
>CAUQZM010000032.1:0-15513 GCA_963522765.1 uncultured Campylobacter sp.
AGATCCGCAAAAACGGCTGCGTGCCGTTTGAGTTTAACTGCATCGGCGTGGACGATGGCATCGCGATGGGGCATAGCGGGATGCTTTACAGCCTGCCTAGCCGCGAGCTCATAGCAAACTCGATCGAAACGGTGATGAACGCGCACGCCCTGGACGCGCTCGTCTGTATGCCAAACTGCGATAAAATCGTACCCGGCATGGTTATGGGCGCGCTTCGCGTGAACGTGCCGACGGTTTTCGTCAGCGGCGGTCCGATGAAAAAGGGCTACACTAAAAAAGGCGAGCCGATCGACCTATCCACGGCGTTTGAGGCGGTGGGTAAATTTGAAACCAAAGAGATCAGCGCCGAGGAGCTAAAAGAGATCGAGTGCGCCGCCTGTCCGAGCGGAGGCAGCTGCTCGGGGATGTTTACGGCAAACTCGATGAATACGCTGTGCGAAGCGATGGGTATCGCGCTAAAAGGCAACGGCACCGTGCCTGCGCTTACGCCAGAGCGCGAGGAGCTCATCCGCAAGGCGGGACGCCGAATTTGCCAAATCGCGCTGGATGAAAAATACAAAATCCGCAACATCGTGAACGAAAAATCAATCCAAAACGCCCTAGTCGTCGATATGGCGATGGGCGGCAGCAGCAACACTGTGCTGCACATCCTGGCTATCGCGCGTGAAGCGGGGGTAAATTTACAGATCGCGGGGCTCAACGAGATCAGCCGCAAGATCGCCCACATCGCCAAAATCAGCCCGAGCTTGCCAAATATTCACATGGAGGACATCGACCGCGCGGGCGGCCTAAGCGCCGTAATAAATGAAATTTCGCGCCGCGATAACGGGCTACTGGGCTTAGACGCACTAACGGTCACGGGCGAGAGCCTAGGCGAGCGCGTCGGAGCTAGCGTCATAAAAGACGAATCGGTCATCCGCAAGGTCGAAAACGCCTACTCGCAGGTCGGCGGGCTGGCGGTTTTGTTTGGAAATTTAGCCGAGCAGGGCTGCGTCATCAAGACCGCGGGCATCATCGGCGAGCGCAAATTTAGCGGCAAGGCCGTGTGCTTTAACAGCCAAGACGAGGCGATAGAGGGGATCTCAAGCGGCAAGGTAAACAAAGGCGACGTGGTCGTCATCCGCTACGAAGGGCCGCGCGGGGGCCCCGGCATGCAGGAGATGCTAAGCCCTACGAGCCTAATCATGGGGCGAGGGCTGGGAGCGGACGTGGCTCTCATCACGGACGGCAGGTTTAGCGGCGCGACGAGGGGGCTAAGCGTCGGGCACGTGAGCCCCGAAGCTGCCGAGGGCGGCATGATCGGGCTGCTACAAGACGGCGACATCATCGACATCGACGTGGATACGTACGCGATCAACGTGCGCCTAAGCGAAGCCGAAATCGCTGAACGCAGAGCTAAATTTAAGCCGATCGAAAAACCGCTGCCGTATCGCTGGCTACGAATGTATCGCAAGCTGGTAACGAATGCTAGCAACGGAGCAATTTTGGAAGCGTAGGGCTTGTAAGGCGTAAATTTTATAAAGAAGTCGGTAAATTGTTTACGCCGCATTGCCACATAAAATAAAAAATTTAGCGCTATATTGCTATTTTTAAGATTATTTTTGCTGCTTTTGCAACGGATAAATTTGACTTTTTCAGAAAAAAATATTCATGTTAAAACGCCGTAACTTCACGATTTTTCATATTCATTAACTAAATTTAACCACAAAATTCCTCGTGCCCGGTATCCTTAATGAGCAGTAGTGGCTTAAATTATTAAATTTAAGCGAATAAACGCGTACTCAAAAAAAAGTATACCAGCGTTTTAATTTGTTAAAAAGTAAGAATATGTTGTCGTGTCATATGTAATCTTTTTAGTACTAACTAAAATAAAGATATTTTACAAATCTAAATCATAGCATTAAAATCTATAATTTTTTTGCCATTATAATCAATTTTTCTTCGATTATATTGCCTTTAGAAACTAACAATAAATGAATTTTAACTAACTTCTCTTTCATGTTTTTCATATCATTACTATTAATGTTATTATTAATGTTAGATGTTCTTACGTATAGCGAAAGAAAATCTTGGTACGTAGCCATAAAATCTTCATAATCCTCTTGTAATTCCGGCGCATAAAAGCTAATTAGCAGATGTAATTTTCCGGCTTCAATTTTTGGATTTTCTATATTTAAGTCTGGCTTTATCAATAAAAGTCTATCTTTATTCATTCCTTCTAAAATATCTTCAATTATAATAAAGGTCTCCTCTAGTTTTTGCCGCCTTAGTTTATTTTTATCTTTTTTTGTATTTAAATTGACATATATCCATTGTCCGCAGATTGTTAATGCTGCACCAAGTATGACTTTTAGAAAATCATATATTTCCATAGTTACCTTTACAAATCCCGCGGATCGGCGATCTTGCCTGCGACGGCGCTAGCTGCGGCGACGGCGGAGTTTGCCAGATACACTTCGCTCGTTCTATCGCCCATGCGGCCGACGAAATTTCGATTTGTTGTGCTTACGCAGCGCTCGCCCACGCCTAAAATCCCCATATATCCGCCCAGGCACGCGCCGCAGGTTGGATTGCTCACGACTGCGCCCGCTTCGACGAAAATATCCCACAGCCCCTCTTTTTGCGCGGCCAAAGCGATCTTTTGCGTCGCAGGCGTGATGATGAGGCGGGTTTTGCGCGCGACCTTGCGACCTTTTAAAATTTGCGCAGCGATCCGCAGATCGGAGAGCCTGCCGTTGGTACAGCTGCCGATAAAGACCTGATCGACGGCGATGTCATCGCGCACCGCATCGCGCACACTCTTGCCGTTGCTAGGCAAGAAGGGATACGCAATCACGGGATCGAGCTTATCGACGTCTATCTCTATTACGCGCTCGTAGTTCGCGCCCTCGTCGGAGTAGTGAAATTTCGGCTCGGCGCGCAAATTTTTATCCGCCAAAAATTCCTTCGTGATCTCATCGACCGCGACGATACCGCTCTTGCCGCCCGCTTCGATCGCCATATTGCAAAGCGAAAATCTGCTATCCATATCCAGGTGCTCCAGCGCGTCGCCGCAGAACTCCAAAGCCTTATAGCGCGCGCCGTCCACGCCGATGAGGCGGATTACTTCCAGGATCAGATCCTTGCCGTAGATGTGCGGCGCGGGTTTGCCGCGAAAGATCACTTTGATCGTAGGAGGTACTTTAAACCAATTCCTGCCCGTTATCATCGCAAAAGCTAGATCGGTGCTGCCCATACCGGTCGCAAATGCCCCAAGCGCGCCGTGGGTACAGGTGTGGCTGTCCGCGCCGATGATGACGTCGCCGGGCACTACTAGCCCCTTTTCAGGCATCAGCGCGTGCTCGATACCCATATCCTTTTCGTCGAAATAGTTTTTCAAATCGTGTTTGTAAGCAAACTCGCGTGAAATTTTAGCTTGGTTTGCGCTCAAAATATCCTTCGTAGGGATGTAGTGATCCATCACGATCGCAAAGCCGTCCGGGTTGGCGAGCTTTTTTGCGCCGCTAAGCTCGAACTGCTTGATCGAAATCGGCGTCGTAATGTCGTTGCCGATGACCATATCAATGGTGCTTTCGATGATCTGCCCCGCAAAAACCGCCTCGCCCACGTGTTCACTAAAAATTTTCTCCGTAATCGTCTGCTTCATAAAATCTCCTTGGTGCCGGTTAAATTTGCGCGATTTTAGCTAAAAAATCATAAATTTTTGCAATTTTATGTATAATTGAGCCGCAAGGAGCGAGACGATGGAAATTTTAGATATTTTTGCAAACCGCAGAAGCGTAAGAAAATACGCGCAGGGGCCGCTTGAGGACGAGGCGCTGGATAAAATTTTAAAAGCGGGCCTGCTTGCGCCATCGGGGCATGCACGCCGCCCGTGGGAGTTCATCCTCGTGCGCGACAAACAGATGCTTGAGCAGCTAAGCGGATGTCGCAGCAGCGGTGCAAATATGCTAAAACAGGCCGCGGCCGCGATCGTCGTGATCGCAGATGAGCAGAAGCAGGACGTCTGGATCGAGGACTGCTCGGTAGCGCTAGGCTACATGCACCTTGCCGCAAGCGCGCTAAATCTTGGCAGCTGCTGGGTGCAGGTAAGGCTGCGCGCCGCCGCGGACGGACGCAGCTGCGAGGAGTTTTTGCGCGAGGTGCTGGGCTTTCCGACAAATTTCAAAGCAGAAGCGATACTAGCCCTCGGCGTGCCGCAGCGCAGCCCGAGCCCTCACGATCTGCAGAAGTTAAATTTAAGCAAAATCCATAAAGAGAAATTTTAACGCGTATGAAGTATCAAAATTTAATTCAAATTTGCGAGTATCTACGCGCCAAACGCTTCCTTTCGCACATTAAGCGCGTAGGAGATAACCTTTTTAAAGTCTGCTTTGACGGCAACGAGACGCTGTTTTTCGATATGAATAAATCAGGCTGCAATATCCACGAAAATGACGCTTTTACCGAAGGTAGGGTTTACGCGGCGCCCTTTGACGTGCTACTTGCTAAGCGCTTCGTAAAATCGCGCATCACCTCCGTTAGCGTGCCGGAAAATAATAGAATTCTATGCCTTAGCGTAAGCCAAAACGCAAGCTATAAAACCCAAAGCTCAAATATCTACTTCGAATTTACCGGGCGATTTACCAACGTAATAATCACCGATGAAAACGATGTGATTTTAGAGGCGCTGCGGCACTTCGAGACGGAATTTAGACAGATCAAGGTAGGAAGAAAACTCCGTCATCTGCCGCCTGCAAATATTAAAGAAGCCCCCGTGCCAAAAATTTCGGACTTTAGAGCATTTTTTCGCGCGGAATTTAACGCGCTAAATGCGGATCGCTTAAACTCGCTCAAATCAGCAAAAATCACGGCGCTAAATAAAAAGCTAGACTCGGTGCGCGAGGCTTTAGGCTCTTTGCAAAGTAGCGCCGAACTTCTGCGAAGCGCCGAGCTTTTAAGCGAAAAAGCTGCCTTGCTAAAAGAAAATATCTATAAAATTCCAACCAGCGCGCGAGAATTTACGCTGCAAAAAGAAGACGCCGAAGCGGTAGAATTTAAACTGCAAAAGCCTGCAAGCGCCGCTTTGGGCGAGCTTTACTCCGAGGCAAAGCGTCTGCGCCAAAAAGCTGCAAATATACATATCGAAGAGCAAAATTTAAAGGAGAAACTCGCGTTTTATGAGAATTTAAAATCGCTCGTCCTTGCCGCACAGGACGCGCACGAGATCGAAATTCTAATGCCTAAGCGCACGCAAATTAGGCAAAAAAGCAAGGAAAAAAATGGCGAATACGTGGCGAACTTTTATCTAGGAGATTTTAAAATCAGCGTCGGTAAAAACGAAAAAGGCAATGAGCTCTTACTAAAAAATAGCTCCAAGTCCGACTATTGGTTTCATCTTAAGGACATTCCAAGCGCGCACGTCATCGTAAAGACAAATAAACAAAGTCTAAGCGAAGAGGTGATCGAATTCGCCGCTAAAATTTGCGTGAGCTTCAGTGCAAGCGGCAGCGGAAAATATCTCGTTGATTACACTAAACGTCAAAATGTCAAAATCAACGAAGGTGCTTTCGTAAACTACGTAAATTTTAAAACAATCAGCGTTTTAAAGCCGTAATAAGCGAGCTTGCAGTATAATTGCTCAAAATAAATTCCAAGGAAATTCTATGAAGCAAAGAATAATCACGGCAAGCATTTTACTCGCCGTATTTTTGGCTCTAATTCTCATAAACGCTAGATGGCTAAATTTCGCCGTATTTGCGCTGATACTCGTGCTTGCGTTTTTTGAAAGCCTCAAATTATGGGGTCTGGAGGAAACAAGCAAAAAGTGGCTCGCGCTGGCGATCGCGTTTTTTGCGCTGCTACCATTTACGCAGACCGATGAGCCCTTCGTCTCAGCGCTAAAAGTTAGCATCCTAATGATCCTATGCGTCGCCTCTGTCGTAGCCTTTACCAAGGGCCCTAGCCTAAAGATCACGCTTCCTTTCATCTATCCCGTTGCGCCGATATTTTTTATGTGGGCGGCTTACGATGATTTCGGGGAAGTTTTTCACTTCGTTTGGCTGATCTTCATTATCGTAGCTAGCGATAGCGGCGCATATTTTATCGGAAGAGCCTTTGGCAAAACTCCGCTAAGCGCTAGCTCGCCGAATAAAACCGTAGAAGGCGTGCTAGGCGGTCTTGCGCTCGCGCTTATCGTTAGCCTCATTTATGCGCGCATCTTTACCAATATGCCGCCGCTTGAAATTTTAGGAAAGACCATCATCATAGCAATTTTTGGCGTATTCGGCGATCTGTTTGAGAGCTACCTAAAACGCGCGGCGGGTCTTAAAGACAGCGGCGCGCTCTTTCCGGGACACGGCGGGATCTTAGACCGCATCGACGGCTATATGTTCGGCGCAATCGCGATGGCGATAGTCTATTCATGGTAGTTTTAGGCTCCACGGGCTCTATCGGCACAAACACCCTAGACGTAGCTGCGCGCAGCGGCAGTATGATCGAAGCGCTCAGCTGCGGGCGTAATATCAAGCTTTTAAACGAACAGATCGCAAAATTTCATCCAAAGCTCGTCTGTATCGCGGATGCGCAGCAGAAAAGCGCAGTAGATCACGAGCGCGTATTTTGCGGTGCGGATGGAATTTTGCAGATGCTTGCGGAGTGCAAAAGCACGACTGTGGTAAACGCTCTCGTAGGCTTTGCGGGCATGATGCCGAGCTTAAAGACCCAAGAGCTCGGAAAGAGACTGTGTCTCGCCAACAAAGAAAGCCTGGTCGTCGGCGGGAAATTTCTGCAAACGGATAAAATTTACCCGATCGACAGCGAACATTTCGGACTGAAATTTTTACTTAGCAACGCCAAAATCCCCGTTTCGCGCCTAATCATCACGGCTAGCGGCGGCGCGTTTTACGACGTGCCGCTAACGCAGCTAGGCTCGCTCACGCCGCAAAACGCCCTCAAACACCCCAACTGGAAGATGGGCGCGAAGATCACGATCGACAGCGCCACGATGGCAAATAAGCTCTTTGAGGTGATCGAGGCGTTTTGGCTCTACGGCACGCGCGAGATCGATGCGCTTATCGAGCGCACCTCGCAGATCCACGCGCTGGTCGAATTCGCAGACGGCTCCACGACGGCGCATATTAGCAGGGCTGACATGCGCCTAGCCATCGCGCACGCGATGTTTAGTGGCGACGTACGGGAGCAGATCACCGCGCCCGTGGATCTGTACGCGCTACGACCGATAGAATTTAAACCGATCGACGAGATGAAATTTCAAATTTTTACCCTCAAAGACGCGCTGTTAGCAAACCCTGATCTCGGCGTCGTCATCAACGCCGCGAACGAAGCGGGCGTAAATGCGTTTTTGCAGCAGCGGTGCTGCTTCACCGACATTGCGCGCGTGGTGCTAAAGTGCGTGGAGAAATTTAACTCGCCTAGCGTGACGGACGCAGAAGCGCTTGCGGCTGTGGATGCGAGCGTGCGAGCGTATGCAAACGAACTGCTGAAATTTGACGGCAAGCTTTAAGCCTAGCTTTACCTGCTTAAATTTAGAGGTTAAATTTAAGCTATCTTGCCGCAAGCGGTGAAATTTAGGATCAAAAATTGTTAGATGTACAAACTATCGTAAATTTGGAAAAAGAGCGCCGCAAGCTGCTGCAAAGCCGTATAAAATGGAAAATAATAAGCCTGTTTAAAGCCTGTGCGATATTTATCCCTGCGGTTTTCTTAATGAGATATATGGCTAGCCAAGAGGGTACACCTTTGGGAATGCCGTATCTTTTATTTGGTCTAAGCATAGCGCTATATTTTACTTATAAGCTATTTTACGAGAAAACCTACAAAGTCAAAACGCGAGAATTCGCGCTGCAATACAAAGCCCTCTATATAATGCCGTACATCGAAAGTCTAGGATACAAATACAACAGATTCGGCGCCGTAACCCAAGAGCAAGATATCCTGCAAAGCGGGCTTTTTAATCAATATGCAAATTCTGGCGGAGATGATTTGATATACGGAAACATAGACGGTGTGGACTTCAGCTTTTGCGATATCTGGATGTCTAAAGAGACTATAGATGATAGTTTTTTCACTTTGACTTATGAAAAGAAGGAAATGGAGATATTTCAAGGTCTTTTTTTCGCAGCCGATTTTCATAAAAAGATTAGATCCGACATTTTTATTCTTCCAAGAAAAATAAAGCTACTGCACGGCGTCTTGGAAAACGGTGCAAAATCTTGCAATATGGATAACGCGAAATTTAACAGATCTTTTGCGGTATATACAAAAGACGCGGTCGCCGCAGCGTATGTACTCACGCCCGTGCTGATGGAGAAAATTTTATTTTTGAAAAGGCTTGCGAAATCAGAGATCGCGCTTAGCTTCAGAAAAAGCAAAATTTATATAAAAATCCCTCGTCTATACGATAGCTTTGAGCCCGATCTAAATAGACCGATACGCGGTGATAGGCTCGCGAGTAAGATACAAATCGATTTGGACGCGATGCTGCAAATCGTAAAGATTCTAAAGCTGAATGAAAAAATTTGGACATCTTAACGGGCGCAAGGCGGAGCGAGGCAAGCGAGCAAAACGAGGCAGGGCGGGGCGAACAAATAGAACGCACAGCTCGCGCAAGCAGCTATAAAATGTGGCGACATCCAAGCGGCATATGCCGTATCGGGCGCAGATTTACGCTGTGCCGCAAGGTTGCGCCATTAAATTTAATAAATAGAGGTTGGGCGTGGATATTAAAACCGTCATAGATTTAGAAAAGCAGCGCAAACGGCTTAAGAAAAGTCGCAAGCTTTGGAAAATTTTAAGTTATCTAGTAGCGTTTGCGGTTTTCGGTCCGATGCTTGCGCTCGCATTGATAATCATCTTTCTCGATTTTCCCAAACTCGATCTCGGCATAGAAAGTTTATTCTTTTTAATCATGTCTATTTTAGCAATAATCGCCATGCGGGACGAATTTTACGAGTGGATTTTTGAGCGCAAAACCAAGCGATTTTTGATGCGCTACAAAGAGCTTTATCTCAAGCCTTATATCGAGAGTCTGGGCTTTTCGTATAAAATGGGCGCGCTTTTTCAGGAAAAAGAGGTAAGGCAAAGCGAGATATTTGACGGATTTGATAGATTTCGCGCGGATGATCTGGTTTGCGCGAACGTGGACGGCGTGGATTTTATGTTTTGCGACATAAGGCTGGAAAAGGATATCGGTACGGGAATCCCATTTATTTTTAAAAATAATTACGTCACATTTTTCGAAGGACCCTTTTTCATGGCAAATTTTAATAAAAAAATCCACTCCGACGTTTTTGTTTTTTCGGACGCGGCAGCACCCGCAGGCATAGATTTGCCGCCTTCGGGGCTGCCACGCGGGCTATGGAGCGACCGTAAAATCATAATAGATAATGCAGATTTCAACGCAAATTTCTCGGTTTACGCAAGCGATACGGTGGCGGTTATGTATGTCCTGACGCCCGCGCTGATGGAGAAAATTTTATCTCTTAAACAGCTCGTGAAATCGGATATCTCGCTGAGCTTCAAGCAAAATAAAATTTACATAGCGATAGCTCGCGGCGCGGATAGTTTCGAGCCGAGCTTGGATCAGCCGATACTCAATGCTCGCATCGCAAAGGATATCAAAGCGGATCTGGACGCGATGCTGCAAATCGTAAAAATTCTAAAGCTGAATGAAAAAATTTGGACGTCTTAGCGGGCGCAAGGCAGAGAGGGCAAGCGAGCAAAATAAGACAGGGCAAGGCAAGGCGGACGGAATAAAACAAGGTAGCAAAACAAGACAAATGTAGAGTAAGGCGGGCGAGACGGAATGCGACGAATAAGGCGCGCCGCGCAAATGCGGATGGAATTTCGCGCGAAATTCCATCGTAGCGACTAAACCCTACGCAGAATTTAGCCAGAATTTTACGTCGCGATGAAATCTCCTGCGGAATTCCGGCGAGGGTAAGATAGTGAAATTTCGCGCAAAATTTCAACGGCGTTTTACGTCGCGGCGAAATCTGGTATAGAATTTCGGCGGAATTTTACGAAAAATTAAAATTTGCTTGCTATTGAGAGATTTTTTTGATATACTGCCGTTTCTTTTTGGCCCCGTAACTCAGTTGGTAGAGTGTCACCTTGACATGGTGGAAGTCGTTGGTTCGAGTCCAATCGGGACCACCATTTAAGCTATTTTTAAGTTTCAATCACTTCTTTTTCACGCACAGCACCTGTCTTAGATTTAGTTATTCCGACATCTTTCATTTTTATTTAGATATAATTTTTCCCGAAATACTATGAGATTGATTAGCCGATGGATGAGGTAAATTTTATTCGGCAACCGATTAAATTTAGAAAGGAGTATCGGCAATATATGGGACAGTATGTTATAAAAACATTAGATTGCTGCGCAGAAAAGGGACTGCAGCTACAATGGGAGAAGGACTTCGCGATCTCCGTCAATGCTTTAGGAAACGAAGTTACTATAAGGGCAAATAAAAGCGGACTTATATCTCTTGCCAGGCATTTGCTTACTTTAGCGCAAGATTCCGCGCCGAAACATTCGCATATACATCTGGATGAGTATAATTCGCTTGAGGAGGGCTCGGCGGAACTTATATTGGAGAAAATATGAACACAAACAGCTTCAATGTAGATGGAAAAAGTTATTATCCTCCGCAATCAAAGGGATTGGGATCATACTTAACGGCGCTCGATGAATAACGGTATAGTGCGCAAAAGGAGAATAAATCAGTGCTACCGAATAAAATTTATATTAAAGACGATCCTCTAACTATCGATGACGAACTTATGGGGCATGAGTATCATAAATTAGATATTAAAATTCTAGAAGACAAAAAGCTTGTGGTATTGGGTTTTACTACAAATTTGGCTATGTATTATTTCGCAAAAAACATTTTAACATTCTCGTATAATCGAAAGATCTTATACCTAGAGCTTTTTCCTTATGATACGGTGAACGGAGTGCGATTTGCAAAAAATAGTGCTCAACTATGCATAGATATAAAGGAATTTATTAAAATGGACGAAGCGGAGTGCTATATAGCGGACGATATGGATAAGTATAAATTTGAGCTGGATTTTAAAACATTCTACCAAAGCGTTACGCTTTATTTCCCTAGTACGGAAGATTACATAAATTTCGCCAAATATCTGCTAAGCATGAGTATCTACAATAGAAAAAATAGGGTAAAATTTTATAGCGAAGATTATACGTTGATTTTACAATACTCCAGGTTTGTTATATGAGAAATTTAGAGCGATCAAAAATAAAATTTATCTCCCGTAAAGCCCAAATTTAAGGATTGGACGGTATGGCTCAAAACGCTATGAATAAAGCAAAGCATAACGAAAAGGAGCGGCAAAATGTCAGATAGAATCGGCTATTTTTTCCTTGGCGTAGTATTCTTTTTATACCTTATAATTTTTGCAGTAAATAAAAATATAAAGATAGGCGAGAAATATATTAAATTTGATGATGCGGGTATTTTATGGGCATTGCCCGCAACTGTATTTTTAATAGCGGGTATTTGCTTCTTTTACCTCGCCTTCCGCTCTGAAAAGAGCATAAAAAGATACCCAGAGTATATGTGGTGTGCAGACTGCAGTAAATTTTACCGATACGAGGATGTCAAGGATACGGATCAAATTTGCCCGGACTGCGGCAAAAAGCTTACTGAGTATAATGACGGCGACTACTGGAAAAGAAACGCTCCTCATCAAGGTGCTAAAACTCCGAAGATCAAAAAGCGTAAATTTAAAAAGAGATGAAATTTTGATTTGTTATAGAGGAATATATAAAAATGCTAAATAGAATTTTTGCATTAATCGGCTTTTTTGCTTTTTTCGCATGGGGGCTGACGGCCGCTTTATTGGAAAAAGTCGATATAAAACCCGGCTTTATGGCATCGGTAAAGCTTGAAAGCACATATCTGCGTATCATCATAGGAATTTTATGCTTTGCGACGTGCGCTTTCTTTTTATATCTCGCATTTCGCCCTGAAAAAAGCGTAAAGTATTATCCTAAATTTATACGCTGCAAAGGGTGTCTTAAATTTTATAATTTCTCGGACGTTAAAGATAGGAGCGTTTGCCCTAAGTGCGGAGGCGAACTGCAAGATTATGCCGAGATAGAAAAGTGGAATCAAATAGAAAAGAATAAAAAGCTTGAAAGATATTATAAATTTGAAAAAGAGTGGCTAAAGAAGGTGAGCCATGATAAAAATAATTGATGCGCAAGCAAAATCAAAAAGTCTTAGGAATAAAAAATGAGCGCTAGGATAGGTTTAATACTTTTTGGCGCATTTTAGACGGATATGATTTTAGGGATTGACTAAATTTTAAAATTCCAGCTAGATCCGCTTTGCGAATTTGCCGTTTTAAAAACAAACGCCGCCAAAGAATCTAAATTTAAAACCGAAATTTTACCGCACCCAGCAAAACGCTCGAAATTAAAATTTCATCCAAACTACGCCTAAATTTTAAAAAATATATCTTTAATCTTTGAAATTTATTATTATTTAATCAAGAGAAATTATAATATAGCATTTGCAAATCATTCGCAAAATCTTAATTTTAAATAGGGGAGAGTGATGTTTAAGAAATTTTATCTTTCAAATGCCGCGATCGCGCTAAGTTTGTGCGCTGCATTGCAACTAAACGGAGCCGAAAATAACGCTACGTCCGCAAATATCAGCGCGCCTAGCGCAGGGGCGGTAAATTCCGCAGCTCATAAAAGCGCTTCCGGCGCGAACGCCACAAAGCTGGGCACCATCGTAGTTACCGCGACGGGCTTTGAGGATATGCTTAAAAACGAGGTTCGCAACGTCTCCGTTATCACCGCGGAGGATATGGAAAACCGCGGCTACCGCGATCTGCGCGAAATTTTAGAAAAGGCGCCGGGGTTAGTTTTAACGGTAGGTCGGTTGATTTACGCGGGCAAGGTGCGAAGGCCAATACCTCCGTCAAGGTCCTTCTTAACGGAGTCGCTCTCAATATGATCGACACGACGCCCACGACCATCCCGATTGATCTCGTTCCTATTGAGGATATCGAGCGCGTGGAGATCATCCCCGGCGGCGGTAGCGTGCTTTACGGCAGCGGCACCAGCGGCGGCGTGATAAATATCATCACAAAAAAAGGCGCAAAATACCCATACGCCAATGTCTCTACCAAGATCGCGTCGTATAATTATAAAGATCTAAATTTAGGGCTCGGCGGAGGCGTGAGCGATAATCTGTTTATAAAAACCGCTGTTAAGGGCTTTAAGCAGCGCGGATACCGCAAGGGCGAGAAAAATACTGGCTACTACGGCTCGCTCGGGATGCATTATAAAATTTCGGACGATCAAAGTATCTCTTTCGATCCGAGTTTTTATCGCGCTAGAACCTATTCCGTGCCTACTCTGGGTCTTGCCGAACTTAAAGCGGATCGCCGCCAGCAGGGAGGCGAGAGGACCTTTACCAAAAGTACTCGACTAAATTTTGACTTGGATTATGCGGTAAAATTCGGCGATAGATTTGAAGCAAATTTACAGCCTTATTACCAAGATATTAGAATTTTACAAAAGGGCTTTGTGATGAAAGATCGCAAAGAGGGGGCAAATTTAAAAGGCAAGCTCGACTACGACAGCGGTGAGTTCATAGCGGGATATGATTATCTCAAAAACAAAGGCTTTCGCAAGATTGACTTTACCACTCCGATGAATCCTATGATGAGCCTTTCGCAGCTTACGATCTTTGATATGCAAAAGCTTACCCACTCGGTCTATGCTTTAGAAAAGCACAATTTCACCGATCTGTTTTCGCTTAGTGCGGGCGGGCGGTTTGAGCGCGCCGAATACAAAGTAAATCGCAGAGTTTCGACTACTATAAAAAGGATGGGAAACATAATATCGCAGACGCAAGATAGCACCCGAGTAAGCGATCATAAAAACAACTACGCTTTTGAGATTACGCCGAATTTTAATTATTCCAAAGACGGCAATCTATATTTTAAATTTGAGCGCGGCTATATCTCCCCAGGCCCTAATCAGCTCATCGACAAGCTCGGTCGCAACGGTCCTTATGTGCTTAATAACCTCAAATCCGAAACCTTTAAAACCTACGAGATCGGCCTTAAAGATCTGATCTACGGGCAATACGTAAGCGCTACGATCTTTTGGACCGATACGAAAAACGAGATCGTAAATGAAACCCTGGGCAGCTCGATCACCGACGGTTGGCATTTTATCAATATCGACGAGACGCGCCGCAAGGGCGTGGAGTTGTATGCGGAGCAAAGTCTGCTTTCAAATTTAAAGCTCAGCGAAACCTTTTCATACGTCGACGCCAAGATCCAATCCGGCGCGAATAAAGGCAAGCAGGTTCCGCTGGTGGAGCGCTCGAAGTTCGTTTTGGGCGTCGATTACGAGCCGATTAGAAATTTAACGCTGATGAGCGATTTTAAATATTTCTCATCATCGCACGACGCCAACCACGACAGGATCGATTCGCGCACGATCGTAGATCTGGGCGCTGCGTACCGCTTCGCAAGCGGATTTTTGATAAGCGCCGGAGTCAAAAACGTCTTTGACGAGGAGTATAATTACAACCAAAATTTACGCGCAGACGACTATACTCCGGCTCCAGGGCGCAACTACTACGTGGAGTTTAAATACACCTATTAGCGCGCGTTTAAATTTAGGCGGGGTTTTGAGCTGCGGACTTTAAAATTTACGGGCGAAATTTAAAATTTTGCCGCGGCACGCTTTACCGTCGCGAGATTAAATTTAATAAAAGGAGCGAAGATGAAACCTGATTATAAAAACTGGGTGCCTAAGGGCATGATCGCGTCATTTGCCGCGGCTGCGGGCGTAGCGTTAGTTTTATTTTTGATTTTCGGCGTTTGCGGCGCCTTCGTGGGTGGCGTGCTGAGGTGGTTTCTTGCTGGGCTTTTTGGCGCCGCGGCGCTGGTTTTGATCGGCTTTACGATCTACTGCGTCGTGTGGTACCGCGCGTTTGATTACGGCGGTAAGCGCCAGCTCTCGCGCGCGATCGTAGAGGGCACGGCGAAATACGTGGATCTACCCGAGGGCGGGCGCGGGCTGGACGTAGGCTGCGGTAGCGGCGCGCTAACGATCGCCGTCGCTAAGCGCAACCCGCACGCATCGGTGCTAGGCGTAGATCGCTGGGGCTTCGAGTACGCGTCTTTTAACAAGCAGCTGTGCGAATCCAACGCGCGCGCCGAAGGGGTGCAAAACACTAGCTTCGAACAGGCCGACGCCACGCAGCTGCCCTTTGAGGACGGCAGCTTCGATGCGGTTACAAGCAACTACGTCTATCACAACATCATGCGCAAGGACCGCCAGGCGCTGCTTTTAGAGACGCTCCGCGTGCTTAAAAAGGGCGGCAGCTTCGCGATCCACGATCTTTTTTCGCGCGGAAACTACGGCGACATGAATGCTTTCATCGCACGACTTAAGGAGCAGGGCTACGAACAGGTCGAGCTCATAGACACGACGCAGGGGCTTTTTATGGG
>CAUQZM010000033.1:0-15167 GCA_963522765.1 uncultured Campylobacter sp.
TGCGGGAGTTTGTGGAGTTTTACTACTCGCGCTACGAAGCGATCGGCAACGAAACAGACCCTAGCAATGAACGAGCAAAGTGGCTTTAAAATTTCAACTCCGAACCGCGCCTTGAAACATGAGAAGCGAGTAAAATTCCGCGGAATTTTAAGGGGAGAGTATGAGATATTTTAAAAATTTACTCTATGATTTAAGGAGCGGCAGGCTTGCGCTGCATCCGATTTTGCTCGCGGCGATGTTTTGTGTAGTGAAAATTTCGTGGCCTAGGCTAATAGGTAGGTACGGAGAGACGCTCGGCAGTTTCATATTTATGGACTTTATTCAATGCGCCTGCTTCGTAGGGTTAGGCGCGCATCTTGTCTATGTGGCGGGGCGGGGCGGCAAAAATAGCCAAAGTAGTAGCTGCGAAAACAGCAACTATGAAGGCGCGATACAACCCCGCAGACTGCGCTATTTAGCCATGCTGCGCGCTATCTTATGCACTCTGTGTATTATCGCGTGCGTAGTAGGCTATCTTAGCGCGGATATAGACCATCAAAAATTAGGCGTTTTGAATTGGTTTTTTTCGACCGCGCTAGCAAGCGCTTTAATCTATTTGATTGCGATCTGGATTGTTACGACCGGCTCCGAAGTACTAATTTGGGGCCTTATCTTCGTGATAAGCTATGTGGCTGCTTACTATGCAGTTTGCATAGGTTTTTTTACCATTCCTGGAGAGTATGGCGGGTTTGCATTTTGGAAAGGGCTGGAGATAATATTTCCGCTAATTTGGGCGTTTTATTTCAAGCGCGCCTACAAAAAGCGCCTAGCAGAGGAGATGCGCGAGGCGTAACGGCGAACTAAGCGCAGAATTTTAGCCAAAATTTTACGCCGTCAGCCGCAGCTTAAATTTAACCCAGGCGTAGCCTGCACCGCTTAAAGCGTCGTCGGAAGCTAGGTGGGCTTGTGGGCGAGCAGAGCAGTGCGGTGCTGCGGAGGAGGCGTCCTGCGAGAAGTGTCACCTCGCAATAAGAGCCCCTTCTCGCCCCAAGATATGCATATCACGGATTAAAATTTAAACGGAATTTTATAAAGGCGAAGCGCCGCTTTTAAATTTACGTCGAAAATTCTAAGAATTCGTGCTATACGATACATATTTCCGTAAGGGGGCGGCGCTCAGAGTTGCGAGGCGCGCCCGCCCCCTTACCAACCCCCACCCGCGCGACGCTAGCGGTGCGGACTGCGTCCGCGTTAAATTTTACTAAGTAGCGAAATAAACTGAGCGCTCTTGTAAAACGAGCATAGCGACGCAAGGCTTAGCCTGAGGCGTTTCTTGCGAGCGCAAGCGAAGCACAGAGTAAGTAGAGCCCATCTCCCTTAAGAGAAAACATTGCCGCGAGTGAATTCCAAAGATAGAATTTTACATAGCGAAATTCTAGAATTTTAAATTTATATCGCGAATTTTACGAGCCGTGAATTTGAAATTAAAGCTCTAAATTTTAACGTCCATATCCACGGGCTCGATCTGCAGCCCGCGCAGATCTGCGAGATGCTGCACCGCGGCGTCCGTCTCGGCATTTTTGGGAAGCACGATATGAAAGCCGCGATCAAACGCCAAGAAAAAATTCTCCCCGCCCGCAGCGATTCGATTTAGCGAGCGAGCGGCAAATTTCTCGCTTACGCGCGGCTCGCCCTTTGAAAATGAAATTTCATCCTTGCCCGCGATAAATTCCATCTCTATGCTTGAGTCTTGCGCGAGCTTGGCGGAAGTCAGATGTTTTCTTAGCATGCGGCGGTAAAATTTCGGATAAAAAATAAGCCACGCAGCACCCAAAATAACCGACGCCACGCTCGCAATCGGCGCCGTTTTTAAAAGCCCGTCGATGATGATGCCCATGAGCAAAAACTCAAACGGTATGGCGTAGGTGCTGACTAGGCGCTGCTTGCGCGCCTTTTTGCTGTAAAGCAGCATAAATTTATTGAGGTTATCGACGTCATGATTTGTGATTTGCACTTTCATATTTTTCCTTTAATTTTTGCGTAATTGTAGCGAAGCCGCCTTAAATTTGCGTCCGTTAACTTCCGTGAGATAAAATCCCGTTTTTAAAGGAGATAGCTTGAAATCTTTATTAAAAATCAACGGATTTTTGCCATTTTTGGCGATTATGTTTATCAACGCAAGCGTCGATCTGGGCCATAAGATCACGATTCAAAACGTCCTTGTAAAAAGCGCCGATTCCGGCGCTCTCATCGCCCTTACCTCCCTTGTAAATTTGCTGATTTTGCTGCCTTACGTATTTCTTTTTAGCGCCAGCGGCTATCTCAACGACAAATTCTCGCGCACTCGCATCACGCGGATCTGCGCAAAACTAGGCGTCGCGCTTACCGCGCTAATTACGCTAGGTTATGCGTGCGGGTGGTTTTATTTCGCGTTTTTTATGACGATCCTGCTTGCGGCGCAAAGCGCGATCTACTCGCCCGCCAAATACGGCCTGATTAAAAAGATCGTCGGCGCGAAAAATTTAGGCGCGGCAAATGGCCTCGTACAGGCTCTTACTATCATCGCGATTCTGCTTTCATCTCTTGTTTTTTCGGTGATTTTCGAGCTGTTTGCAGCCCGCAGCAGCGACGCGGGCGAGCTAATGAGCTCGGTTTGGTTCATCGGCGTGCTTTTGGTCGCGGGCTCCGTGCTTGAAACATACTACTCGTATAAAATTCCATTCTTCGACGCCGCGCAACCACAGGCGGAATTTAACAAAGACGACTATCTTAAGCTTCGCTATCTAAGGCAAAATTTAAATTTTGTGCTAAAAGACAAAAACGTCCTGCTCTGCACGCTGGGACTTGCGATGTTTTGGGCGGTTTCACAGCTTGTGATCGCGACCTTCCCCGCTCACTACAAGAGCCTTAGCGGCAGCGACAACGTAATGGTGATCCAGGTGATCTTAGCGCTTAGTGCGATCGGAATCGCGCTAGGCTCGATCTTTGCGGGCAGCTACTGCAAAAAACATATTGAGCTCGGTATCGTGCCGTTCGGCGCATTCGGGCTCGCGCTCGCGCTAATGGTGCTAGCCAACGCGCACTCGGTATTTTGGCTCGGTGCGGCATCGTTTTTCTTCGGATTTAGCGGCGGAATTTTCATTGTGCCGCTCAACGCCGTAATTCAGTTTTTCACCGCCGATGAGCGCATGGGGCGGGTACTCGCGGGCTCAAATTTCATCCAAAATATCTTTATGGTACTGTTTTTGCTCATCGCCATCATCTTGGTGCATTTTGCGGTCGCCAGCGGCGAAATCTTCGTTATGGCTGCTCTTTGCGTGCTCATCTGCGGGATCTTCGGCGCGAAATATCTGCCGCAGCTTTTCGTTAGAATTTTACTCATTCCGTTTATGAAATTCGGCTACCAAGTCCACGTAGACGGCGTCGAAAATATCCCGCAAAAAGGCGGCGTACTGCTTTTAGGCAACCACATCAGCTGGATCGATTGGGCGGTGGTGCAGCTTGCGTGCCCGCGCGGAGTACGCTTCGTAATGCATCGCAGCTACTACGATCTGTGGTATTTGAAGTGGTTTTTTAAAATTTTCTGCGTCATTCCGATTGGAGCGGGCGTGAGCAAAAGCGCGATCGAAAGCATCCGCGAGGCACTAAATGCTGGTGAAGTAGTGGGGCTCTTCCCAGAAGGCCACATCAGCTACAACGGCCGCATAGACGAGTTTCAGGGCGGATTTGAGCTAGCCGCGCACGATACGAACTCCGTAATCGTACCTTTTTATATCAGAGGACTTTGGGGATCGACGTTTTCGCGCGCCAGCGAGCATTATAAAAGAACGATCTCGCAAAGCGGCAAAAACGCACTTCGCGTAAGCTTCGGCGCGCCGATTGAGGCAAATTCCAAGGCGCATGAAGTAAAGCGCGCGGTAACGGAGCTGTCGTTTTTCAGCTGGGGCAAATACCTCGCAAGCCTAAAACCGCTTGCCTACAACTGGCTAAATCAAGCCAAAAGATCGCCTTTTAAGCGCGTGGCGGTCGATAGCACTGGAGTGAGCTTCACAAATTTAGCGATGATGAGCGCCGTTTTGATACTTCGCAAAAGGTTAAAGAACCGCATAAGCAGCGAGGAAAACGTCGGTATCATTTTGCCTAGCTCGGTCATCGCAAGCGCCGTAAATTTAACTCTTTTTGCGATGGGCAAAACGAGCGTAAATTTAAACTACACGCTAAGCGAAGAAAATTTAATCTACTGCGCAGATAAAGCAAACATCCGCACGATCATCAGCTCGCGCAAATTCGTAGAAAAGCTCAAATCAAAGGGTTTTGAGCTGGAGGGTTCGATCGGCGATCGGCTCGTGTATCTTGAGGATCTAAGCGAGGGCGCCTCTAAAAACGAGCGCATAGCCTGCGCGCTAAAATCGCTGCTAATGCCTAAAATTTTATTTCGCGCGCTGTATTTTAAGCCGCACGCGATAGAGGACGTAGCGACCATTTTATTTAGCAGTGGCAGCGAGGGAAAGCCCAAAGGCGTGGTTTTAACGCACAAAAATATAATGGCGAACGTCCGTCAAATTTCAGAGCTCATAAACGCCACCGAGCACGACGCGATTTTAGCGTCGCTGCCGATCTTTCACTGCTTCGGGCTTACCGTAACGACGCTATTTCCGCTAAACGACGGAATTTTAAGCATCCACGTTCCCGATCCTACGGACGCCTTTAGCGTCGGCAAGATGAGCGCAAAATACGGCGCTACGATAATGTTCGGCACGTCGACGTTTTTTAGGCTCTACACCAAAAATAAAAGGCTCAATCCGCTTATGCTAGCAAGCATCCGCCTGGCGATTGCGGGCGCGGAGAAGCTAAACGAAAACGTCCGAAAGGAATTTAAGATAAAATTTGGAATCGAAATTTACGAGGGCTACGGCACGACCGAGACTGCGCCAGTGGTGAGCGTAAATACGCCGAACGTCCTCGAGCCCGATTTTTTCAAAGAGCTTCACTTCAACCGCGAAAAGAGCGTCGGCTTGCCGCTTGCGGGCACGGTCATAAAAATCACCGATCCCGCCTCGCTTCAGCCGCTATCAAACGGGCAGGAGGGGCTTATCTTAATCGGCGGACATCAGGTTATGAAGGAATACTACGATGAGCCAGCAAAAACCGCCGAAGCGATCGCGCAAATGGACGGCGTGCGCTACTACAAGAGCGGCGACATCGGCTATATCGACGACGACGGGTTTTTATTTATCACCGACCGCCTTTCGCGCTTTGCCAAAATCGGCGGCGAGATGATCAGCCTGGGCGCGGTAGAGAGCGCCGTGGGCGAAATTTTAGGCGAAAGCGCGATCTATTCGTGCGTAAACCTAAAAGACGAGAAAAAGGGCGAAAAGATCGCTCTGCTTTACGTGGGCGAGGCGAGCGAGGATGAAATTTCGCGCCGTCTGAAGGACTCCGCGCTGGCGCCGATAATGCAGCCAAGCGTCGTGAAAAAGGTGGAGCAAATTCCGGTACTCGGCAGCGGTAAGGTAAATCTCAAAGCGGTGAAGGATCTGGCGATAGAGCTCGGGCTGTAAATTTAAGCCTTAAATTTGCGTTCTAAATTTTAAATTTACGTCTTGCCGAGCTATTTGCGCGAAGTAGCGTAAAGAGCAAAATCCTCTTTTAAATTTATTCTTTGCCACGCCGCAGGGCTTTGCGGTTTTCGCTCCTAGCGGCTGGCGATCTCGCGGGTTATGTGCGGTTTATTTAAAGAACGACAGCTGCACGCGGTTGCAGCGTCAAATTTATGCTAAATTTTACGGACAGACGGCAGCCGCTTGCTGCGCAGATAGATAAAATCCTGCATCAGGTACCCGGCGAAATTTCATGGCGGAGCTGCGGGGAGAATTTTTATGGCGTGCGTGCGGCGAGAAATTTTAGCGACATTGCCTCCCGTTTCGCTTTTTATAAAATTTACAAATTTTATTTCCCGAGCATGCGCCGATTATTATGCCGACGAGGTTTATAAATCCACTTGCGATATGCAAACTCCCAGCTTCATTCTTCCGCCGTCGCGGCGGCTAAATTTTATCTACTCGCGCGCTACTACGTGCGCCTCGAAGTCGGCCTGTATTTACGCTAGCGCAAAGTATCGCGCAGCTCTAAATTTAAAAGATAAATTTCATTCGTGCAGATTTAAAATTTTAAAATTTCAAAGCCCAATCTGTTTAAATTTAACCGAAGTTGGCAAAGTTTAAATTTTAAAAAGGTCTAAGCTTTAATGATTTTCAAAAGGACGAAAGTGCCGCGAAGCGCACGCTCCGCGGCAAATTTAAAGGAGGACTCTATTTAAAAGATGGAGCGATCTGCGCTACCCACGCCTCGATGCGGCTCTCGGTGAGGTCGCTTTGATTATCGTTGTCTAGCGCAAGACCAACGAATTTGCCATCCACTACGGCCTTGCTCTCGTCGAATTCATATCCGTCGGTAGGCACTGCACCTACGATATTTGCACCCGCTTTTTTGAAGTTGTCGTATAGCTCGCGCATTGCGTTGCAGTAGGCGTCGCTGTAGCTTGAGCTATCGCCCATGCCAAAAATCGCGACAGTCTTGCCCGCGACATCAAGGGCTGAGAAATCAAAGCCCGCCCAGTCGTCCTGCAGCTCGCCGTCGTTCCATGTGGAGCTGCCGATGATGAGCGCGGTGTATTTATTTAGATCTGCAGGCGCGATGTCCGCAACGTTTTTTAGCTCGTTTTCTATGCCTAGCTTTTCAGAGATCAGCTTCGCGGCGTCCTCGGTATTGCCCATCGAGCTTCCAAAAATAATTCCAACCATTTGGTATCCTTTTAATAAATTTTGTCGGTGAGCTTGTATGGTACTAATTTCATAATGAAATTTCCCTTAAAGCATTCGCTTTTTATCTCGACGTGGCGGTTAAAATTTTCATTTTTTGGATAGACAAGATACACGGCGTCGATGTTTGCTCCGCGGCAAAGCTCTAGCGCTTTTTTTATATCATTATCATAAATGGCTGGATTTTGAGGTAGAATTTTCTTAAAGCTCGTAACCACGCCTAGGCTAAAACCGCTCTTGCGAACTACAATGAGCTCGCCTGATTTGCCCACAAGCTGCAGCTGTGCGCCTGCATTGCGAAGCGCGATTTTGTAAAATACTAAGTTGCGGAACGCATCGTCTCCGTTTAGCAGCAAGCCGCTACGCAAGCTCACGATTGCGCGAGTTAGCTTATAAGTAGGCTTAGCGGCAGATACGGGTAGAGGCATGTCGCGCAGATAAGCAAAGATTATCGCATTATCTGCTACACAAAATTTCACAGCGGGCTTGAAACGGTAAATTTTACGAGCCCCGCGCCCAAGCTCGGAGACAATGAAATTTAAAAACGCAGCGCGAAACTGCGAAGCGCCCTTTAAATTTGCGGGCGGAATTCTATAATCCGCATTAACGTTAAAATTATATAGAGTTAGCATCGCCCGCGCTCGCGAAGCCGCATCATAACCCTGCAGCGCCTCTGGCGCAATCTCGCGCCCGTTCGCATCAAAGCCAAAAATTTCGCCGCAAAAGAATTTTTTATTAAAAGCTTCGGCATTTAAAATTTCATCATCAATAAGCTCATTATCCTGCTGCAGATCCGCTTTTTGGCGTTTTTCGCGCGCCGCGATATCTCGTTTTAGCGCGGCAATATCTCGTAACAAAGCTGATTTCTCGTCCGAACGCTTAGCGCAGAAAAAATTCTCTTGCGCGGAGCTAGTGTCGTAAAAAGCCTTTGCTGTCAAATTCCTATTTGCGCCGTCTTTTTGCGCACTCTTTACAGTATGCGGCTTAGAGGCATTATGATTAAGTGCGTCCGATTTACCGCTTGAAAACTTTTTAGATTTTCCGCTAAATTTCTTACTCTCTATGCGCGCAAGGCAAGTAACATTCAAATTGTTAGAATTTAAAGAATCCTTGGAATTTAGCTCGCCAGCTTCATCGTCGCAAGCATTTGATTGCGGCGCAGTGCGCGATTTTTTAACCGCTTGCCTGGACCTGCCGTCACTACTTAAATTCCTTGGAATTTTAATCATCTTCGCAAGGTCTGCAACCGAATTCTTGATTTAAATTGAAGACCTTACAGTATTCGCAAAATACGCAGCTAACGCTTCTTTTAGCGCATACAAGCGGGATTTTACGCTTTTTTACTTCGCCTTTGATCTTTTTCATCGTGTTGTGGTTTAAAAAGCTCGTAAGCATCACGACACACTCGGTATCTTGCGGGATCGGCTTACGATTTACGCGATTTTCGTTTCGTGCATCCCAGTGCTCGATATTGCTCGCGCCAAGGTCCTTTAAAACCGCCTTAATGGGCGTAATCTCATCTGCTCCTATAACTAAAACGTTCATTTCATCCCCTTATATGATTGATATTCGTTATTATAACAGAGAAAGATTAAATTTAACTGATAATATATATAAAAATTTGAAATTATAAGCCGGAATTTTACCGGCTCATATTTGATATTTACTCGCTTAAAGCTATACTTACTGCCGCATCGATGTGGATCTGCGTAGTATCAAATAGCCACGCGGCGGTATCTGCTTGCGATACGAGCAGCCCGATCTCCGTGCAGCCCAGTATCACGCCCTGCGCACCGCGAGCCCTAAGCCCTTCAATGATCTGCAAAAATTTCTATTTTGAATGCGGTAAGATTTTACCAAAGCAAAGCTCATCAAAAATTACTTCGTTTACCGCTTCCATTTCGTCCGCGTTCGGTACGAGCACCTCTACGCCGCCCTCTATCAAGCGCTGTTTGTAAAAATCTTGCGTCATCGTGTAGATCGTGCCGAGCAGCCCTACTTTTTGCACGCCACGTTTTCGCAGCTCACTTAACGTGGCGTCCGCGATATGCACGAAAGGCACCGAGATAGCGGCATTTATCGCCTCGTAGCACTTATGCATCGTATTGGTGCAAAGAAAAATATAATCCGCGCCGCCGCTTTGCAAAACTCGCGCGTGACGAGCTAAAATTTCACCTGCCCTGCCCCACTCATTATCTCTTTGGCACCGCTCGATCTCGTCGAAATTTAAGCTACTTAGCAGGATTTCGCCGCTACTTAGCCCACCTAGACGCTCGTTAATTTTGCGATTGATCCCATCATAATAGGTAATCGTAGATTCGTAACTCATGCCGCCGATTAGTCCGATTTTTTTCATGGATTTTCCTTTTGGAATTTAACGAAATTCCTGGGTCACAAATTCTGCGACCCAGAATTCTAAAAACTAACTACAACGCTTAAGCATTCTCGCTCGCGGCGCCCGCAGAGATAACCTCATCGCCGAAATCGGCATTCGCAAGCCGCTTGAGCTGGCGGTAGCGCCTCATCGCGTCGGCTTTGTTTGCCTCATAAAGCTTGCCCGCGTGCTCAGGATCGATCTTTTTAAGCGCGTTGTAGCGCACCTCGTTTAGCAAAAATTCCTCATAAAGGCTCCAATCGGGCTCTTTGGATGAAATTTTAAGCGGATTTTTGCCCTCCGTCGCGAGCCGCGGATCGAAGGTGTAGGTCGGCCAATAGCCGCATTTGCTCGCAAGCTCGGCTTGATCGCCCGATAGCCCCATGCCGCCTTTGATACCGTGCGCGATACACGGCGAATACGCGATGATGAGACTAGGTCCCGGGTAGGCCTCCGCCGCCATGATCGCCTTTAGCGTCGCGGCTTGGTTTGCGTTGGAATTTACCTGCGCGACGAAGATATTGCCGTAGGTCATTGCGATCTGACCGAGGTCTTTTTTCTGAACGCGCTTACCGCCTGCGGTAAATTGTGCGATCGAACCGCGGCGGCTAGCTTTAGAGCTCTGCCCGCCGGTGTTTGAGTAAACCTCGGTATCCAGCACCAGCACGTTTACGTCCTCGCCGGTAGCCAGCACGTGATCGAGCCCACCGTAGCCAATGTCGTAAGCCCAGCCGTCGCCGCCGATGATCCACTGCGATTTTTTGTTTAGATACTGCTTCAGCTCTAAAATTTCACAAACCCCGGGCGCGTCCAAATTTTGTTCTAGTAGCGGCACCAGTCTATCTCTAATCTGAGCGGATTTTAGCGTATCGTTTCTGTTTTCGATCCAGTCGTTATAAAGCGCCTTTAGCGCGTTTGGCACGCTTGAGAGCGAGCCTAGCATCAGATCTTCGATCTTATGGCGCAGCGTCTCGCTTGCGATCTTCATTCCCAGCCCAAACTCGGCGTTGTCCTCAAAAAGCGAGTTCGCCCACGCGACGCCGCGGCCGTTCTCATCCTTGCGGTACGGCATCGAAGGCGCCGATCCGCCGTAGATCGAGCTACAGCCCGTGGCGTTGGCTACGATCATATGATCGCCGAAAAGTCGCGTGATCAGCGTGATATACGGCGTCTCGCCGCATCCCGGGCACGCGCCGTGAAATTCAAAATACGGGCGCGCAAAGCCCACGCCCTTGACGCTTGATCTATCCATCAAATCGTCTTTGTATCTTACGTGTTCGAATAAAAAGTCTGCGCTTTCTTGCTCGCCCTTCGCGAGTTCTTCTTCAAGCGGCACCATGACGAGCGATTTTTCCTTGCTCGGGCAGTTTTCGGCGCAAAGCGCGCAGCCCGTACAATCTAGCGGGCTTACTTGGATCTTATATTTTAGCCCCTTTAGCTCCTTGCCCTTGGCTTCTAGCAGGTGATCTTTTAAATTTAAAGGCGCGGCGGCCTCGTCCTTTTCATCTAGCAAAAACGCTCTGATTACGGCGTGCGGGCAGACGAAGGCGCACTGGTTGCACTGGATGCAGTTTTGCTCGATCCATTTAGGTACCGCAACACCCACGCCGCGCTTTTCAAATCGCGTCGTGCCCGCATCAAACCCGCCGTCCTCGTGCCCTAAAAACGCCGAGACCGGCAAGCTATCGCCGCGCGCCGCGTTCATCGGTTTTACGATCTTTTCTATAAAATCGTTGCCCTTGTATTTGTTGTCCGCGCCCGCTGCGTCATCCTTTAAATTTGCCCACGCAGGATCGATCGCTACCTGCACCAAAGCATCCGCTCCCCTATCGATCGCGTCGCAGTTCATCGCCACGACCGCTTCGCCCTTTTTGGCGTAGGTTTTCTTGGCGTATTCCTTCATATAGCTCTGTGCCTGCTCGAACGGGATGATGCCGCTAAGCTTGAAAAACGCTGATTGCATGATCGTGTTCGTACGGCCTCCGAGCCCTATCTCGCGTGCTAGTTTGGTGGCGTTTAGGATATAAAATTTTACCCGTCTGGCAGCTAGAATTTTTTTGACCTTGTTCGGAAGCTTTGCCGCCGTCTGCTCGGCATTCCAGATGGAATTTAAAAGAAAGGTACCTCCTTCGCGGATGCCGCCGATGACGTCGTAGATATCCAGATACGCAGCGACCGAGCAGGCGACGAAATGCGGATTTGAGACGAGGTAGGTCGAGCGGATCGGTCTTTTGCCGAAGCGCAGGTGCGAGCGCGTGTAGCCGCCCGATTTTTTGCTGTCGTAGGCGAAATACGCCTGCGCGTAAAGATCGGTTTTGTCGCCGATGATTTTGACGGAATTTTTATTCGCGCCTACGGTGCCGTCTGCGCCCAGACCGTAAAACAGACACTCGGTCTCATCCTCGTAGCCGAGCGAAATTTTATCTCCCACAGGAAGGGACAGATGCGTCACATCGTCGTCGATGCCGATCGTAAAGCCGTTTTTAGGCTCGTCCGCCTTTAAATTTTCATACACGGCAATTAGCTGCGCGGGATCGACATCTTTAGAGCTTAGCCCATACCTGCCGCCCACGATGAGCGGAGCGTCCTCGCGCCCGTAAAATGCGGCTTTTATGTCCAGATACAGCGGTTCGCCGAGACTGCCGGGCTCTTTCGTGCGGTCGAGCACGGCGATTTTGCGCACGCTTTTAGGCATCGCGGCAAAAAGATATTTGAGGCTGAAAGGCCTGTAGAGGTGCACTTTTAGCAGGCCTACCTTCTCGCCCTTCGCGTTTAGATGATCGACCACCTCCTCAAGGGCTTGATTGACCGAGCCCATTGCGACGATCACGCGCTGCGGCTCGCTAGCGCCGTAATAGACGAAAGGCGCGTACGACCGCCCCGTGATCTTTGAAATTTCGCTCATATACTCCGCGACGATGTCCGGAAGCGCGTCGTAAAATTTATTGACTAGCTCGCGCGTCTGAAAATACACGTCGTCGTTTTGCGCCGTGCCGCGAGTTTTAGGATGCTCGGAGTTTAACGCACCCTCTCTAAATTTACGCACGGCCTCGCGATCGAGCAAGCGATCAAACTCGGCATAGTCCATCACCTCGATCTTTTGAATTTCATGGCTCGTGCGAAATCCGTCAAAAAAGTGCAAAAACGGCACTCGCCCCTTAATCGCCGCAAGATGCGCGATACCGCCTAGATCCATCACCTCCTGCACGCTGTCGCTTGCAAGCATCGCAAAGCCGCTTTGGCGACAGGCGTAGACGTCTTGATGATCACCGAAAATTGAAAGAGCCTGCGCCGCAAGCGCGCGCGCCGCGACGTGAATGACGCCCGGAAGCATCTGACCTGCGATCTTGTACATATTTGGAATTTTTAGCAAAAGCCCCTGCGATGCGGTGTACGTCGTCGTAAGCGCGCCTGCTTGTAAGGATCCATGCACGGTGCCCGCCGCGCCGCCCTCGCTTTGCATCTCGACTACCTTAACAGGCATGCCGAAGAGGTTCTTTTTGCCCTGCGACGCCCAGATATCGGTGTAATCCGCCATAGGCGAGCTAGGCGTGATCGGATAGATGCCCGCGACCTCGGTAAAGGCGTATGAGACGTAAGCCGCAGCCTCGTTTCCGTCCATCGTTTTCATAACTTTTGCCATTTTTAGTTCCTTTGGAATTATCAAATTTCGCTAATTTTACATATTTATTGCTTAAAAATTTAAATGCTTCGCAAACCGAATAAAATTCTAAAGCTTTATTATAGCGGCGAGCGACAAGTGCGATCTGCGGGCGGTTTGAGACGAGCCTTGAGGACGATTTGAGACGGGCTCTTTCGCCGCTTTGAAAATAAAATTTTGCGTACTCCACAAGCGCAGATCGCGAGCAACAGGTAGAAATTAATGTAAATTTAGCCGTCTAGCTTGAAATTCTAACCCAAATATCAAATGACGGGGATGCGCGAAAATTAAGAAATTTAAAAATGCACATACCACAAAATGGGGGAAGTCTCATATCGTTAACAAGCCTGGGTGATAAAATTTAACCACTACAAAACCTCAACCGCTATACACATCCAAACTCGACGTAGCGAAATTTTATTTATGACTTGCGACATCGCGGTATATAAAATTTCGGTGCATTCTGCCAAATATAAGGAATTTTACTGCCTCCTGCCGAGCGCAGCGCAAATTTCATTTTAAATTTTCATCGATCGCTCGCTGTGTGAATTTTACCACACGCGACCTTGCGTTTTGAGCGTAAATTATATTTCCGCAAGCTGCGCGGAGGATAAATTTAGCTATAATCCTTCGCTTAGATTTAGCACGAAACGCGGCACGTATATACGGCGCAGAATTTTAAAATTTTAAAATTCCGAGCAAAGCAGATGCAAGCCACAAGCGCTCAAAATTTAAAGCCAAATTTAAAAAACTCAAAAAGGAAAGCCGATGAACGTCCATAAAATCGCTTACACGAGAGTTATCGCGCTGGCGTTTGCCGCCTTTATTTTTAACACGACGGAATTTATCCCCGTGGCGCTGCTAAGCGACATCGCGGCGGATTTTGAGATGGACGTTACGAGTACGGGGCTAATCATCACAATCTACGCGTGGGCGGTGAGTATCCTCTCGCTGCCGCTGATGCTGCTAACCTCGAAGCTCGAACGCAAGAGGCTGCTTTTGCGACTTTTCGTACTATTTACGCTAAGCCACGTCCTGTGCGCAATTGCGTGGAATTTCGCCGTTTTGGTAATCGCGCGACTTGGCATCGCGATTTCGCATGCGATCTTTTGGTCGATCACCTCATCGCTCGTCGTGCGCGTAGCGCCGATAAATAAAGGCTCTCAGGCTATCGGCATGCTGGCTTTGGGCACCTCGCTAGCCATGGTTTTGGGGCTTCCTTTGGGGCGCGTGGTAGGCGAGCTTTTCGGCTGGAGGATTACGTTTTTTGCAATCGGCGCGCTTGCGGCGGCGGAGGCGCTGTTTCTTTGGAAAATTTTACCATTTTTGCCAAGCCGTCGCGCGGGCTCTCTTGCTAGCTTGCCGATGCTTGCAAGGCGCCCTATGCTGCTTGCTTTGTATCTGCTGACGTTTTTGATCGTAGGCGCGCATTTTACGACCTACAGCTATGTTGAGCCCTTCGTAGCGAAATTTAATCCCGCAGGCGATCACTTCGTAACCTACGTTTTGCTTGCATTCGGCGCTTCGGGCATTCTTGCTAGCATGCTTTTTTCAAAGCTTTACCGCCATTTTCCAAACGCCTTTTTGATCTGCTCGATCCTTTTTATCCTAGCCTCGGTGCTGACGTTAAAAGCTTTTGTCGCAAATGACGCGGCGCTGCTGCTTGCAGCTTTCGTCTGGGGAGTGGGAATTTTTGGCTTTGGGCTTTGTTTGCAGATTAGGGTTTTGGCGCTGGCTCCGGATGCTACCGACGTCGCGATATCGATCTACTCGGCGATATATAACGTAGGCATCGGCGGCGGAGCGCTTTTGGGGCATCAGATCGCAACGAGATTCGGGCTTTGGCACATAGGCGAGGCGGGCGCGATACTAGGCGCGCTAGGGCTTGCAAGCTACCTCTATGCAAGCGTAAAATTCGCGCAGAAAAATAGCGTGTAGACTAAATTTACGAAAGAGCTTCGGCAAAATTAGCGCGCGCTTTTAGTCGGCGCCTTAAAACGGCGGCTTTGCGGGTTTAAATTTTTAAAATTTATCCCTGCGATTAGCTAAATTTTGCAGATAAATTTAATCTCGCGCTTAGCCCCGCTGCCTGTTTTATTGATCGTCCGCACCCGCGCTATCCACCCAAAGCTCTTAAATTTGCCCCTCGTTAGCGTGCTAAATTTTAAATTTCAGTGGCAAGACGTAAAAAATTAAGGCATAGAATTTAAAGCGGGGCCGCCAAAATTTAGCTACTTTATAAACCCGACCTGCGGTAAAATTTCAGCTAGCGCCGTGTCCTTTTTCTCGTTAAATTTGACCTTGTTCTGCTCAAAAAGATTATTTCCGTGCG
>CAUQZM010000034.1:0-14406 GCA_963522765.1 uncultured Campylobacter sp.
GAATTTTAGAATTTTAGAATTTTAGAATTTTAGAATTTTAGAATTTTAGAATTTTGCGGCGCGAAGATTTACAAGCAAATTAAAACGCGCCGCAGCAAGTGGTGCTAGCAGCTAGTTTGCAGCGTCTTGAAGCTCTTCTTCGATCTCGGAGTTGCTTTTTACGACCATGCCTGAGCCATGAATGACGCTAGGCATGCAGGATGTGCAGATATGCACTGTCTCGCCGTTTTTATGCGCCTTGATAAAGACCGCATTTTCATCGTCGCTGCTTTTTAGCGAACATATATTGCAAATGTAAATATCACCTGATTTCATAGAAATCCTTTCTTAAAAAATTTCGCACTATTTTATGAAAATTTCAAAATTTTTCATTGATTTTAGTTAATCTTTAGCGATTTTTATTGCGGGCGCTTTCGTCTATCAGCACTACGTGCGTCAAAAAGATGATGAAAAATAGCTGGAAAAATAATCCTACCAGCGGGATCAAACACAGCAGGTAAAAAATAAAAGCGCTTAGGGCAAATTTATATCCGCCACCCATTTTATAAGAGCGCTCGAAGCTTTTCGCGCTTAACGCGTTTGAAGCGACGTCGATTAGAACCAGCTTGTAATAGATATAAAAAAACGGCACGTTGATTATGAATAAATTTATTACCGGCACGAACAAAAGCACCGAACAGATAAATAAAATCGCTAAAAATTTTAAAATTTCAAGGCTCATAAGCTTTAGCACTCGCGCCGTGCTCGCTTCATCCGCGCGGCTTAGATGGTAGTGGCGCGCGTTGATCTCTTTAGTGACTGCAGGCGTCAGAAAGGCCGCGATGATAAGTGCGCAAAATACGCTAAGCATCAGCACCGCAAAGCTGGCAAATACCGAAAAAATCGCGCCGATAATCCACTTCGTAGCAGCAAAGCTTAGAATTTTTGCAATTACCGGAAAGCGCTGCTCGTCCAAGAAGCTAAAATCGCCGCTTTGCGCGCCCTGCGAAAGTGCGTCAAAAAGCTCTTTGCCACCGAAAAATGCGAGCGTGCCCAAGATTATGAGCGAGCACACAAGTGGTAATAGCGAGAGCAAAATAAACTTGCGCGTAAAAAAATCCTGCTTCGCCAAATTAAAAATTCTACCCATGTATGCTCCTATTTGCGTTATTTTAGCAACTTTTGCGACGGAATTTGAGCTGAGATTTATTTTAACTGCCGCACCGCGCCTCATTGATCCGCCCACTTGGCTCATTCGCTTGCTTTAACCGGCTCATCTCGCATTATAATACGAAATTTATGCTTTGATCGCTCGCCCGCGTTTAATTCTGCTCGTTTATAGTGTGTAAAAAAGAGGCCAGATCTAGCTATGTTTTTGCCTGCTGCGAATATTTATTTGCTTGCTGCGCAGAATTTTTGCCTCTTATAAATAAGCTGACATTGCGTAAAATTTCAGGCGCAAAATTGCAGAATTCCAAATCAAAGCCCTTTTTTAAAATTTGCATGCCGAAATTTTATAGATGAAATTTCAAAATTTCAAAGGTAAATATCGCGCGCAAACCCACGACTTTACCTCGTCGCGTCGTAGATCTTTTGCAATTGCTCGTAAATTTCGTTTGCGCTTACTGCGCCTTTTGATAGCACCTCGATTAGCACCTCGTTATCTTCAAGGTCTCCCCAGATTTTGCGGTAGTTGCCTTCTTTGTAGCCGTTATTTTGGCGGAATTTATTCAGCACGTTTTTGCCGATATATTTGGCAAAAAGTATGTCTAAGCTCACCCCGCATTTGATCGCGACGCGAAAAAAGTCGGTCAGTAGCTCGCCGATTTGCAGCTCAAAGCCGCTCGTTTCGTGGATTATGAGCTCGATGTCGTTTACGATCTCGTAGATGCTGTATTCGCGCACGTCGTAGGCGTAGGAGCTAAACTCCGCAAATCCGCTTACTGCCGTGACGTCGCTTACGATGTGATCGATGTCTTTGCTGCCGTAGTATTGCTCTAAAATATAGCTCATCACGAAGTGCCAAATATCAACGATCTCGATGACGATATTATTCACGTCCGGCGCTGCAGAGATATTTTTCCAATGCTTCCACGCAAAGCTATCGATGAGCTCTGCGCATTCCATATAAATGCAGCGCTTCCAGTTGATAAGTTTGCCGTTTTTTGTATAGCCGTCCTCCCAGCCCACGCCGTTTGTTTCGTCGTTTAGGGCTTGCTGCATCAAAAACATCTCTTTTACTTTTTTATAATTTTCCATAAAAATTCTCCTAATTTTGGCTCGTGATTATAGCTAATAAAAGAAAATCATTGTATAATTTAGCAAAAAGGAGGCTTAAAATGTGTGCCGCTCAGGATAAATTCGACGAGTTTTTGGGCAGGATGAAACTCCTATCTCTCGGAGTTTTGCGCAATAATCTGCCATATTGCTGCAGTGCATTTTATGCCTACGATCCGCAAAATAAGGAGCTCATCATCGCAAGCGCGAGTGACTCCGAGCATATCAAAGCAGTCTTTGCCAACCGCGGAGTTGCGGCTACGGTCGCACTGGATACGAAATTTGTAGGTAGGATCAAAGGCGTGCAGATTTGCGGCCATATCCGTAGCGCGGATGAGCGCGAAACCTCGCTATATCTTAAGCGCTTCCCGTTTGCGCGCGCGATGGAGACCGATTTTTTTACAATCAGAATCGATTGGATGAAAATGACCGATAATACTTTAACTTTCGGCAAAAAGCTAATTTGGGAGCGCTAGCTCGCTAAGAATACCATCTATTTATATTTTGCGAAATTTTAAACTTTGCGAGGATTAAATTTTATCTAGTAAAATTTTTAAAACTTGCATAAAATTCTATCTTGTCGATTTTTCAAAGAATTTCACCATTAGACCCGCTTTAAAATTTCCGCTCGGTTGGTTTTTGGAATTTTACAGCATGGAATTTAGCGTAAAATTTCATCTTGCAAGCGGGGATTGTCACAAATTTTATTCCCTTAGAAGCGGAGCCTGGCGCGTAGAATTTCGCTTGAAAATTTTAAAATTCTAAAATTTAGCTTTTCAAATTTAGCCTGGCGCTCGAGCTTAGCTCTGCTGCTTTCTGATTTCGCTTACTAGCCGCCCGCCGATCGCGTAGTCGTCAGTGGATACTTCGTCTATCGTAACGACGGTGGTTTTCTCGCCCCTGCCCAGCACGGCTACGAGGGCGTCGGTTAGGTCTTTTACGAGCTTTGCTTTTTGTTCACGACTTAAGCCGCCACGCTCTTTGGTGATTTTGACGTTTATGCAGGGCATTAATTCTCCTTAAAATAAACGTAATTGTAACTAAAATTTCGTCTGTGCGCCTGAAAGTGCGAAATTTTATGTTAAAATCGCCGTGATCTGAATTTAAGGAGAAAATATGCCATTGTTAGATAGTTTTAAGGTCGATCATACCCGCATGAATGCCCCGGGCGTGCGGCTCGCAAAAAGCATGAGCACTAAAAGCGGCGATAAGATCAGCGTCTATGATCTGCGGTTTTGCCGCCCGAATTTAGAGATCATGAGCGAGCGCGGCACCCACACGCTGGAGCATCTTTTCGCGGGCTTTATGCGCGAGCACCTAAATAGCGCGGACGTCGAGATCATCGACATTTCGCCGATGGGGTGCCGCACGGGCTTTTATATGAGCGTGATCGGCACGCCTAGCGAGAGCGCCGTCGCGGCGGCGTGGAGCGCGAGTATGAAGGATATTTTGGGCGTGGGCTCTCAAGCAGAGATCCCCGAGCTGAATAAATTTCAGTGCGGCACCTTCGCGATGCACTCGCTAGCAGAAGCCAAACAGATCGCGCAAAATGTGCTAAATAAAGGAATCTGCGTGATTAAAAACGACGAGATCGCGCTGGATCCAAGCAGGATAAAATAGTTTTGAAATTTAAGAGATAGCGCAAAATTCTAGCACTATCTCTTTGAGCACCGCTTGTTCCGCGATCAGTGTATAACGCACCATAAAATATTATCGTAAAATGTGCAAAAATTCGAGGTGCAAAAATGCGTATTTGCTAAAACAAGCCAGAGGCAACATCTATTTATAAGCCGATTTAGTTTTATAAACCGACTTGGCGCTTGCCGTAAAGTCTGCGCCATGTGAGGTTTTTGATAAAAGCTACGATTTGGCTTTAATCTGGGTGGCAAAAGCGCGCAAGCAAAGCTCATATCAAATTTAATAAATTTATCTTGTAGGCTGGCTTTAAATTTATAAGAATTTTTAAAATTTCGTCTTAAATTAAAGCCGAAATTCTATCCGCAAATACCATGCTTATGCACATTATTACTTTCAGATGCGATCTTCAATCCTCCAAAAAAATCGTATAGCAAAACGAGAATTTAAAATTTTTATTTAAGGTTACGTTGCGAGTTTGGCGCTTGAAATTTCACTTTCGCTTCACGAAAAGAATGCTAAAATTCCGCCGAAACCGCACCGGATGCGGTGAACTTAAAGGAGCGAAAATGCAAAGAATTTTTCATATAAAAGATGCTATTTGCAGCGACGAGCGAGCCGTAAAAACGACATTTTTTACTACGGAGGCCACTTGCAGCGCGGTTTGGATCGTCAAACGCGGCCAGGTCGTAGCGCCGCATATTCACCCCAGTGGCGATGACGTGTGGATCTGCTTAAGCGGACGCGGCGTGTTTTATCCGAGCAAGGGCGAGGAGGTGCCGATCTGTGCGGGCGATCTAATCATTTCCAAAAGCGGAGAGTGCCACGGTATGAAAAATACGGGCGATGAGGATTTTGTGTTTGCAAGCGTTACGGCGCCGATTCTGTGCGGCTACGAAGCGATTTGAATTAAAATTTGCCAGAGATTTTGTGGTATTCGCAAAATAAATTAGCGCCGCAAAGAGTTGAATCAGAATTTGCCCGTAGCGTTAAATTTCATAAATTTAGTCGCGCTTTTGTAAAATTTCAAGTGCCGCGCAATCTGCGGCGAGATTAAATTTGAGGCAAAAGATGTATGAGGATTTTACGCAAGAGCCAAAGGATGAGCGCGCGCAAAAGAAGCGCAAAGCTAGGGCGCGCAAGGCAGAAGCAGATCGTAAGCCGGTGCGAGACGCGCCTCGAGGCATGCCGCTTTGGCGCAAGATCGCGCTTGGCGCGACATTTGTATTTGCGGCTTTTAGCGTGCTTGTTATGTTTGCGGTTATAAATTCCAGCGACGACTACTCGCCGCGAGACGACGAGCAGATCAAATACAGCGATTTTTACAAAAAAGGAGACGAAATTTACGCCCTCGTGGTGGGCGCGGGCTATTTTGCGATACCGAGCGCGGACGCGGCGAGCTTTCGGGTTTTGGATTTCGGCTACGGCTACCGCTCTAACGTCGCCGCGGATAAAAACGCCGTATATTGCGGCAATATCGCGATGAGCGAGCTAGAGCCCGCGCGCACGAAAGCCGTAGCGTTCGGATACGTAAGCGACGGGCGGATCAGTTATTTTTGCGACGGCGAGGCGGTGCCGAACGATGCGCTGGGAGCGTTTAAGCTTACTTATCAAACCTTGGCGCATATTTTTTGGGATGCGCCCAAGCCGCAAAGCTACATTTATAAATTTAAACGAATGGACGCTACGGATCTGCGCCAAATCGCGGGCGTGTATTACGCTGCGGAGGGCTCGCGCGCGTTTTATAAAGGAGAGGTTTTGCCTGGCGCAGATGCCGCGAGCCTGCGCCGGATAGAGGGAAGCGATGGGCGCGCTAGCGGCGTTTATGCCGCAGACGGCGCGGGCGTGTATTTTAAAAACCTACGCCTTGACGCGCGCGATAACGGCGGGCATTACGAACTTTTGAGGCAGCGGTTGGACTATTTTTTGTGGGATGCGAAAAGCGGCGACGTTTTTGCGAATGATTTAAAATTTGACCCCGCCGCCGCGCCATATACTCCGCTAAATAGGCAGCTCGCGCACTCAAACCATCTGCTTTTTGCCTCCTCTGGCGGCATCTACTATTTCGACGAGAACGACGGAAAGCACAAGCGCGCGGCAGACAATCCCTTTGCGGGCGAAGTTCGCGCGCTTAGCGGTAGCGTATTTCAAAGCGGCAAACGGATATATTTTTTAGAAGGCGCCGAAGTTTGGGGCGGCGGCCGCAGCACTCGCAGGCTGGTCGCTCGCAAAAGCGGACTTTTCGCGCTCGAGCTGCCGCATGAGTGGCGCAGGGTCGGCGGCGTGCACGGCGGGCTATACGGCTGGGTCTATTCAAACGGCGGGCGATTTTTCTACTTCGACGATCTTGGCTCTTCGCAGCTGATAGATCGGTGCATTTATGAGATCAGGGATCTAGACTTGGTTAAAATTTTGCTTCAAAAAAGTAGCCTTGGCACGAGTAAAATTCGCGAGATGATAAAGAGCGGTGGGCTTGAGGCGGTGGAAGGCGAGCTGCTTTTTGAGGTAAAGACGCGAGTGGAATTTTAGCCGCGATTTAAGCACAATTCGAGTGTAGAAAGCGCTGCTAAATTTTAAAATTTTTAATTTTATTTCGGCATAAATTTATAAAATTTAAATGTCGTCGTGGGCTCTAGCGCAGGTTTAGAAATTTCATCGCAAATTCCTTTAGAGCGGGTGCGCAAATTTCGTTTCGCGTCGTCGCGACGGCTCGCGAAATATTTTGTATCGATCGCGATCTTTGCGTTGCGGCGCGCTTGGATAAGACGTCGCCGTAAATTTTATTTTAGTGCCGCAGCTTTCGTAAAATTTGGCTAGCAACGTAGGCGTATACAGCGACAGAGCGTAAATTTAAAAGGCTGAAATTGCAAAGTTGCACGCATGAAATTTGCGCGCCGAAGCTTACGGGATAAAATTTAACGGCTTGGATTCAAAAGCGTAAATTCCTTTTTTGATATGAAATTTAACAGAGTGAGTGCATATCAAGCGGCGCGATCAAAGCGCCGTTTTGCAAACCCGCGAGCTTTAAGTGAAGAAAAATAAAGCGCTATTTTATAAATCCGCTTGCTACTACGCGGTCGCGCTCGTCGTAAAAAACCGCGAGCTGCGCCGGAGCGATGCCCGTTGCGGGCGCGGACAGCACGGCATGCACGCCGCCGTCTTCGCGAGGCGAAATTTTAACGGGGAGTTTGGCGCTGCGGTAGCGGATTTTAACGCCGAGACCCGGCATATTTAAAATTTCATCCCTGCTTAAAAAGGCGTTAAAATTTTCGGTGTCGAACTCGTAGGTCGCCAGCTCATCCTTGCCGCCCACGACGATCTCGTTTTTGTGCGGGTCGATGCTTAGCACGAAGTGCGGCTCATGCGCGCCGTGCACCGTAAAACCGCGGCGCTTGCCGATCGTGTAGTGCATATAGCCCTCGTGAGTGCCGATGGCGTTGCCCGCGCGGTCGCGCACGATGCCGGGCATTTTGGTGCCCGTATGACGGTTCAAAACGTCGATGTAGGTGGTGTCCACAAAGCAGATCTCGCTGCTTTCGCTCGCAGAAGCGATCTGCGAAAGCTCCTCATAGGCGCGCGCAGCCTCTTTGACGTCCTTTTTATACATCCCTCCAAGCGGAAAGAGCATAAACTTAAGCGCGGCGGGATCGATGTTTGCTAAAAAATAGCTCTGATCTTTGCTAAGATCGGTCGCGGCTTTTAAAAGCCCGTCCTCGATGCGGACGTAATGCCCTGTAGCTAGGCGCTCAAAGCCCTGCTTGCGCGCGAATTCTAAGAGCTTGCCGAGCTTTATGCGGCGGTTACACAGCGCGCACGGATTTGGCGTAAGACCGTCTATATAGGCTTGCACGAAGGGCTCGTAAACATCGCGATTAAAATCATCCTGCAGATCCAAAATGTGGATTTTTATACCCAAAAACTCGCCCACCTTGCGAACTTTGGCGATGTTTGCCTCATGATAGCCGGGCTTTGCGTGCAGCTTCATATAGCAGCCCTCTATCTCGTGGCCCGCGTCCTGCAGCAGCTTCGCGCACATCGAGCTATCCACGCCGCCGCTCATCGCGACTAAAATTTTCATTCGTTCTCCTTGCGTCGCACGTCCGTTAAAATTTCATCCACGCTGTCGCAGAGCTTGAAATTTTGCAGATCGCTTTCGTTTATCGCGCCAGATTTTAGCAGCGAAGTGCGGAAAAACTCCATTAGCGGCGCGTAGAATTCCTCGTCGTAAAGATAGATCTGCGCGCGCTTAAAGCCAGTTTGCACCAGCACTAAAATTTCAAAAAACTCATCCAGCGTCCCAAAGCCGCCAGGAAAGATGACGAAAATTTCGCTGTTTTCGATGAGAGCGCCTTTGCGCGGCGCAAATGCCGAAAATTTCGCGCCCTGCGTCAAAAAGCCGTTGCTTTTTTGCTCAAACGGCAGCATGATGTTAAAGCCCACGCTGTGCGTTCTCGCCCTCGCAAATGCGCCTCGGTTGGCGCCTTGCATAATGCCGCCACCGCCTCCGGTGATGATCGAGTATCCTAAATCGGCAAGCCCCTCGCAAAGTTTTTGCGCGTCTTTTACGTAGCGATTGTCCTCGCTAAAGCGCGCCGAGCCGAAGATCGTGGCGCTTTTGCCCACGTTTTTGAGATTGTCGCGGGCGATTTTGATGTCTTTTAAAATTTCTTTTAACTTCATGATTAATCTATCTTTTATGTATATTATTTAAAATTCCAGTTTTAAGAATACCATTAAATTTTTAAAATTCCGTTTAAAATGGTAGAATTTGCGTGATTTAAAATCTCATTGTAAATCATACTAGGTTGCTAAGTTTTCGTAAAAATCCGCCGACGCCGCGGTAAGCGCTCATATCGATCGGCTCGCAGCCCTGTTTGCTTAAAAATCGCGAGACGCTCTGTCTAAGCGCGATGGTAGCGGGCGAAAACGGATAGTGCGAGTTAAAAAGCGCGCGATTTTGTGAGCAGACGGCTACTTGTTTGCAAAACGGCACAAAGCCTAGCAGTTTAAAGCTCAGCTCGCTTATATTGCGGTGCGCAACCGACTTTAGATTTTCGTAAATCATCACGGCATCATCCTCGCTCGCGGTGAAATTTAGCAAAAACAAAACCTCTTTTTTGCTAGATCCAAGCGTCTTTAAAAGCGCGTAGGTGTTGCTGATCGAGCAGGGTTCGTTCGCGCACAGCACGATATTTTCGTCGCCGATGCTCAAAAAATCTCCAAGATACTCAAGCCCCGCATCGATCAAAATAAAATCGAAGATTCCCGCCTCTTTCAGCTCGCTTGCGAAGCGAGCGGGGCTTTCGTGAGCTTTTGCACTCGCGGAATTTCCTGCTTCTTCTGGATTTGATGAGCGGGCGGAATTTTTCATTTCATCTTTACTTGCGGAATTTTGAGAATTCTCGTCAGGGATTGAATTTTGCTTGGTGAAATCATCGCTTTTAAAATTCTCTAGGCTTTCTGATTCTGTAAAATTCCATCCATCTTCGCAATTCTGCGGCTTTTTGGCTGCACAATTCGTAGAATTTTTTGCAGCGTTTGCTATTGAATTTGAAGCGGCGGAATTTTCTGAGTTGTTTTTGCCATCAGAGCTCGTAAACTTTTGCGCGTAATTGTGCGAGCCGCCACTTTCGTCGTCTTGCGAGCTTTGCACGACGTAATTATCTGCGTTAGAGCTTGCGTTTTTGATAGAATTTTGCGCCATAGAATTCGTGTTATTTGTAAAATTTTGTGAAGGCACGGGATTTTGTGAAGCAAGCGCGGGCGAGACGAGAGTTAAATTTTGAGAAATTTTTACCGCGACGGCGCTTGGCAGCGAAATCCTCTTTCTTTGCAAAGCGTTTAAGATGATCTCTTGATTGTTTAAATTCGGAGCTTCGATGATCGCCGTGCGGTAGCCCTGCTCGCTTAGAATTTCGGCGAAATTTGCTGCAATCACGCTCTTGCCGACTCCGCCCTTGGCGCTTAAAAAATTTACGATTTTAGTTTGCATATCAGTCCTCTTTTAAATTTCATCTCTCCAAGCGGCAAAATCACGCTTATGCGCTCGCAGGCACCCGGATGCGGCAGCGCGAGCCGCTCGCAGGCACGCACCTTCGCGCTTGCATATAAAATATCCACGTCCAGCGTGCGCGGCGCGTTTTCGAAGCTTCTTTTGCGCCCAAATTTCAGCTCCGCGCGCTGCATAATTTTAAGCAATGTAAGCGGCGGCAGAGAGCTTTGCACGAGCATTACGGCGTTTAAAAAATCGGGCTGATCTAAAAAGCCAAACGGTCTGTTTTTTAAGATCGGAGAATTTTGCGCTACGAAAAAGCGCGCATCGCTTTGCAAAACGCGATAAAATCGCTCGAAGCGTCGCCTGACATCTCCTAAATTCCCGCCGAGCCCAAGCAGGTATAAATTTTTAAAATTTCCTCGCTCGCGGCGCCTCATCGGAAAAACGGCGCTTTTTACGACGCACAGCGCGTCCGTGCACTCGTAAAATCCGTTTTTCTTAAGTCGCACGTTCATCGGATCTGCTCGCTTAAAATTTCAGCCCCGTTTTCGCGCACGACCACGACGTCCTCGATGCGCACGCCAAACTCGCCGGGCAAGTAAATCCCCGGCTCCACGCTAAAGACCATCCCCTCTTTTAGCACTGTATCTCCGCGCTTTGAGATGAACGGAAGCTCGTGAATATCGACTCCGACGCCGTGTCCGGTGCTGTGGAAAAACGCCTTGCCAAAGCCCTGAGCGGCGATAAAATCCCTAGCCGCCGCATCGATCTCGCACGCCTTTTTGCCAGGCATAACCGCCGCGATCGCCAGAGCTTGCGCCTCTTTTACGATCTCGTAAATCTCTTGCCGTTTTGAGTTTTTAAAATTTTGCTCCTTGCCGAAGTTAAAATTTTCATCAAAGCACGCCGTGCGCGTCCTATCCGAGCAGTAGCGATTAAATTTAACCCCCGCGTCAAGCAGGAGCAAATCGCCATGCCTCAAACGCTTTTTACCGGGCAATGCGTGCGCCTTGGCGGCGTTTTCGTTGATCGCGACGATAGGCGAAAAGCTAAGCGCGAGCTCGCCCTTTTTCTTAAAGATGAGCTCGGCGTTAAAAAACAGCTCCTCTTCGCTCATCCCTTCGCCGTTAGCGCGCACGAACGCAGCAAATTCGTCAAACCTCTGGGCGCCCAACTGCGCCGCGCGTTTTAAAATTTTTATCTCATCCTCTGATTTTACTATGCGCGAAATTTGCGAAAAATTCGCTCGCGACTTAAATCTTATCCCAAGCCCTTTGCTCAGAGCTTCCCACTCGCCCGCGCTAAAATCGTACGGGTTATAGCTAAGCTCAGCAACGCCCGCTTTTCGCAAAAACAGCCGCGCGTCTTTTATCAAATTTCGCTCGACCTCGACGACCTCGGTATTTTGGCAAAGCTCACGCGCCTCGATGCTATAACGCGCATCAGTGAGGAAAAATTTGCGCCCCGCGAGGCTCAAAAATATCGCGTTGTCGCAGCTGTATCCGCACTCGTGATAAACGGCGTTTTCGTCCTTTAGGATAAAATTTTTCAAATTTAACCCAGTCCTACTCGGCTTTCTGCTCGGCTCTGGCTGCCTTAATCTGCTCAAAAATTTGAATCATTCCGATCATCGCCAGATGGTATCCCACGGGGCCGAAGCCTATGATCTGACCCGCTGTTACGGGCGCTATTAGACTTTTTTGTCTAAGCTCCTCTCTGCGGGCGATGTTTGAGATATGCACCTCGATCACGGGCAGACTGACTGCGGCGAGCGCATCGCGGATAGCGAGCGAAGTGTGCGTGTAGGCGGCGGGATTGATGATGATGCCGTCGCAGGTACCGAAGCACTCTTGGATCTTATCGACGATCTCGCCTTCGAAATTGCTCTGAAAAAACTCGATCTCGTTGCCGCTCTGATCGGCGACCGCCTTCATCTGCTTATGGATATCCTCCATCTTCATAACCCCGTAAATAGCGGGCTCGCGCATACCGAGCATATTGATATTCGGTCCTTGAATCACCATAATTTTCATTTTTGCGTCCTTGTTTTGAAATTTAAGCAAAAATTATAACCAAAGCGAGCTTATTTTTTACTATGGCGCCAAATTTACCCATTCAAGCCAAACGATAAAATTTTATCTCTAAATTTAGCGCGGAAGAGAATTTTATGCTAAAATCACGCGCTGTTTTAGATAAGGAAAACGATGAGAATTTTAAGGGCGAAGTGGGTTCTTGTTTGCGATGAGAATTTTAAAATTTTAAAAGATGGCGCGATCGTCTTTGACGAGAAAATAATCGAGGTCTGCGCCTTTGCTAGTGCGGCGCGCAAATATCCGCAAGCCGAAATTTTGGACTTTAGCGGCGACATAGCGATGCCTGCGTTTATAAATCCGCACGTGCATTTGGAATTTAGCGCAAACAAAGGCACGCTGCGCTACGGCGATTTTTTGGATTGGCTAGGTAGCGTCATCGCTTCACGTCAGCAGCTGGACGCGGCGGCGCGCGGACGGCTAATCGCGGAGCAGATCGCCGCGATGATGCGAAGCGGCGTGGGTACGATCGGCGAAATTTCAAGTTTCGGCGGCGAGGCTGAAGCTTGCGCGCAAAGCGGCATCAGAACCGTGTTTTTTAATGAAATTTTAGGCGCGAGCAAAGACGCTGCGGCGGAAAATATTTCTAAATTTAAGCAGCGTTTTGAGCGCTCAAAGGCGCTTGCAAGCTCGCTTTTCATCCCCGCCGTGTCGGTGCACTCGCCGTATTCGACGCACCCGCAGATTACGGAGTTTGCGACGAAGTTTGCCCGAGAAAACGGACTTGCTATAAGCACGCATTTTATGGAAAGCGCGTATGAGCGGCAGTGGTTGCGCACCGGTCGCGGCAAATTTAAAGCCTGGCTTGCTAAATTTAATCCAACGCCAGCGCCTTTTTACTCGCCGCAGAGCTTCGTAGCGCATTTTAGCGGGCTTCGCACGCTCTTTACGCATTGCGTTTGGGTGGATGATTTTAGCATCTTTGATCCGAAGCTTCACTCGATCACACATTGCGCGCGCTCCAACCGCCTGCTTAGCAAAAAGCGGCTGAGCTTTAAAAAGCTGCTCGCAAGCGGGCTTAATTACAACATCGCTACCGACGGGCTTAGCTCGAATTTTAGCCTAAGCTTTTTAGACGAGCTGCGCGCAAATTTAATGATGCACGACGAGCTGGGTTTGGCAGAGCTGGCGCGAGCGCTAATTTTAGGCGCGACGAGAAATGCGGCAGCCGCGCTTGGGTTAAATTTAGGCGAACTGAAAGCGGACAAGCTCGCCGACATCGCCGTTTTTGAAGGCATTGAGTGCGAGCAAAGCCAGCTGCCGCTACAGCTCATTTTGCAGAGCAAAAACGCAAAATCACTTTTTATCGAAGGAATGAAATGCAATTTCTAAAAAACATCTTTGCGCCGATCGGCGCCGTGCTTGGGTTTATCAACAAATACTTTAAATCCCTGATTTTTCTGCTTATTTTGTTTTTGATTTTTGCAGGCGGCGAAGGCGCGCAACAAAAGGGCGCGAATCTAGCTCAGCTTTCATTAAGCGGCGCGATAATGGACGATAGCGAAATTTTAGAAAAGATCGAAACCCTGAAAAACGACAAGGAGATCAAAGGAGTGCTTCTGCTGATCGACAGCCCCGGCGGCGCGCTAAGCCCGAGCGTAGAAATTTCGCTGGCCATCAAATCCCTAAACTCGCGCAAGCCGGTCGTCGCCTACGCTAAGGGCACGATGGCGAGCGGCAGCTACCTAGGCGGCGTGTGGGCGAGTAAAATTTACGCAAATCCGGGCAGCTTCATCGGCTCCATAGGCGTGATTATGCAGGGCTTAGACGTGAGCGAAGCGGCAGCTAAATTGGGGTTTGCCGAACAGATCGTCAAAGCGGGCGAGCTCAAAGAGGCGGGCACGATGATGCGAAAATGGAGCGACGTGGAGCGCGCGAGCCTGCAAGCTCTGGTGGATGAGAGCTATGAACTATTTACGCGAGAGGTGGCGCAGGCGCGCTCGCTGGATCTTAGAAAGCGCGATACGTGGGCGAATGCGCGAGTATTTTTAGCTAGCGGTGCCAAAGGCGTCGGGCTCATCGACGAAGTGGGCTCTTTAGAGGACGCTAAGAGCGCGCTCGTAAAGGCTAGCGGCGTAGCAGATCCGATCTGGCAGGAGCCCTCGGCGTATGAGAAGATGATAGACAGGCTAGCAAATAAAAGTGAGAGCTTGGTGCGCGGTGCATTCGGCGCGAAGCTGATGGCGTATTAGAATTTTAGAAATTTCGCAGAAATTTTAAATTATGAAGAAATTTTAAAAGTAGAATTTTGTATGCAGAAGCACACTGGGCTTAATTGCTTTTAAATTTCCTTGCTTTTTCATTTGGCGTTTCTTTAAAATTTTACCATTTTTGTGAATTTTTTCTTCGTTTAAGAACTCCTCATTTTTACCAATTATTCAGCCCCCTTTAAGCATCGCTCTTGTATAATCACAATTCTGTTTCGCACCG
>CAUQZM010000035.1:0-13647 GCA_963522765.1 uncultured Campylobacter sp.
GAAAATGAACGATAAATTTAGCAAAATCGGCTTCATACTTGCCGTCGCAGGCGGCGCGGTGGGGCTTGGCAACGCGTGGAAATTCCCCACCCTCGTGGGCCAAAACGGCGGCAGCGCCTTCGTGCTTTTATACCTCGCGCTCACGCTAGGCGTAGGCTTTAGCATATTCTTAGCGGAGATGGCGCTAGGCAGGCTAAGCGGACGGGATCTACCGAGCGCGTACGAGACGCTGGCACCGCGCGGCGGACGCAAATGGCGCGCGGGAGGCGTTTTCATCGCGGGCGGCATGCTGGTGCTGTCCTTTTACCTCGTGATCCTCGGCTGGGTGATCCGCTATATCTTTTTGGGCTTTTCTCCGCTGCCCGCAACCGCCGAGGAAGCGGGCGCCGTATTTGACGATCTCATCTCGCATTCGCTAGCCACGAGCCTTGGCTTTTACGCGCTTGCGCTCGTGCTGACGCTATCCGTCGTCGCGCGCGGCATCAAAAGCGGTATCGAGCGGCTAAACGTCGTGATGATGCCGCTGCTTTTCGTGCTGCTGCTCGCGATGCTTGCGTATGCGTGCACGATGCAGGGCTTCGGCGCGGCGGCGAAATTTCTTTTCTATCCCGACTTCGGCAAAATCACCGTTAGCTCCATCCTCTCCGCGCTCGGGCTCGCGCTCTTTACCCTGTGCGTGGGCGTCGGCTGTATCGCAGCATACGCGGCGTCGCTTAGCGAGGGGGTGCGGCTGGTACGCAGCTCGGTAAACATCGTATTTATCAACATCGCGATAGGGCTGATGATGGGGCTCATCGTCTTTACCTTCATCTTCGAATTTCGCGCCGATCCCGCGCAGGGTGCGGGGCTTGTGTTCGTCTCGCTCACTACGATGTTTGCAAAAATGGGGCTGGCGGGGCAGGTGCTTGAAGTCGCGTTTTTCGTCTCGCTCTTTTTCGCGGGAATCACGAGCGCAGTTTCGATGATCGAGCCCTTCGTCTTCTATCTCATCGGCAGATTTAAAATTTCGCGCCTGCGCGCAGTCTGCATCTCGGGGTGTGTCATAGCGGTGCTAGGCGCATGCTCGCTGCTATCGATGCACGCGGATTATGCGAGCAAGTTTAGGCTTTTCGGCGCGAGCTTTTTTGACTGCTTGGACTTCGTAAGCTCAAACGTCATGCTGCCTCTGGGCGCGCTAACCTCGGCGATCTTTGTTGGCTTTGTGATGGATGCGCAGCGCCTGCGCGGGCTTTTCGGCGCCGATATGGGCGAGCTTGGATTTAAAATTTGGTACTTTTCGCTGCGCTTCGTAGCGCCCGTCGCGATCGTGATCATAATGGCAAATCTGCTGTTTTTCGGCGGGAAGTAGAAAGCGATTCGGTTAAATTTAAAGCGGCATGGGTTTAAATTTAACCCCTCTTTGGGCGAGCTAAATTTAAACGTTAATATCGCAACCCGTTAGGCTCGTATTTTAACTGGCGTTTTGCTAAAGGAGTAAAATTTTGAAAGCTCTTAAATTTCTAGCCAAAGCCCTAATCGCGGCGCTCGGCATTTGTGTGATCGTCGGCGCGCTTAATTACAGCGGGTTTAGCTTCGGCGATCTAAAATGGCTTAGCAAAGATGAGATGGTGCAAAATTTCGTACAGGACGAATTGGAAAATTATTATTATGAAGGGAAGTCCAAATACAATAAACTTTACACCATAGATACCAACTTAACATTTCACGAAGCTATTTCTAAAATCAACGAAATCTTTGAAAATCATTCAAATGACAAGGACTTTAATTTAATACATGATCTAAATTCTTCACTCCCTTTTAGAGATATTACAGACGAAATGGTATCGGATGAAAAAATCCCATAGACTTTTTCAGATTTTATCTACCACCATACTGCCAATAATGTCGATGCGGGAGATAATTACACGTATAGACCATTTGAAGGTAATAGAAAAATAGACTATAAAAAAGAAAAAGGCAGAGTGATTATTCTTGATCAACATTACTTATCAAATATTTATTTATCAGATACTTTCACCATAAAAGAATGTCGTAAAGAAACATCGTTTATTGATAGAATACTGGGCGAAAGCCAATTTTGTATGAAATTTATAGCGATAAAACGTATCCCCAATGAGTATGAGCCGAGCAAGCGGTATCGTGACGATCCAAATTTTATATTCAATAGCACGAAACGGGATTTTGATGTGTTTTTAAAAAATATAGATTCTGAAGGAAGCTGCCTCGGTATTATTGATTGCTATGAGGCTAGATTAGACAACCACGGAAGCAGATATATAGGATTTATGAAGCTTTTTGAGCTTATGAAATGATATGATGTTGGCAGTATTATATTAATTTGAAGTAACGATATCAAGCGCCCTAGCTCCGTGCGTAGCAAAACATAAAATTCCTCGTAAAATTTTACGCTTGACATCTTACGAATAGATTTTACCGAAGTAAAATTTTATCGGACGGCGCCGCACCTCGTGCTTCGAGCGCAAAACGTTTAGCAAATATCGCGATAAATTTAAACTTATAATAGTGGAGTTTGAAAAAAAGACGCGCCGCTTGGAAAAAGCGCATACAAAGCTACGTGGCGGTATTTGCGGCAAGCGGCGCGAGCTCCGCCACTAAATTTAGAGCTAAATTTTAAAGCAAGGCTAAATTTAAGAAATTTAGCCGTTCATTATCGACAGCAGCTCGGTGTTGTCTTTGGTTTTTAGCATCTTGGCGTATAAAAATTTCAGCGCCTCGACGTCGTCCATCGTCGAGATAGCCGAGCGCAGCGCCCAGATCTTTTGCAAATTTTCGCTACCTTGTAAAAGCTCCTCTTTGCGCGTGCCCGACTTGGTAATGTTGATCGCGGGATAAATTCTACGATCCGAGATGTTACGATCGAGAATGATCTCGCTGTTGCCCGTGCCTTTGAACTCCTCGAAGATCACGTCATCCATACGAGAGCCGGTCTCGATGAGCGCGGTAGCGACGATGGTAAGCGAGCCGCCGTTTTCGATATTTCGCGCCGCACCGAAGAAGCGCTTCGGCTTGTGCAGGGCGTTTGCGTCCACGCCGCCGCTTAGGACTTTGCCGCTGCTAGGCGTGACGGTGTTGTAGGCGCGCGCAAGGCGGGTGATGCTATCAAGCAGGATGACGACGTCCTTGCCGTTTTCGACGGCGCGTTTTGCTTTTTCGATAACGAGCTCGGCGACGCGAACGTGGTTGAATGCGGGCTGATCGAAAGTCGAGCTAAACACCTCCCCGCGCACGCTGCGCTCCATGTCGGTGACCTCTTCCGGGCGCTCGTCTACTAGCAGCACCAAAAGCTCGACCTCGGGGTGGTTGCGCGTAATGCCGTTGGCAAGCTCCTTCATAAGCTCCGTTTTACCGCTACGCGGAGGCGCCGTGATGAGCCCGCGCTGCCCCTTGCCGATCGGGGTGAAAAGATCGAGTACGCGACCGGTAAGGCGCATAGGATCATATTCAAGCTTGAGCTTTTCGGTCGGGAAAAGCGGCGTGAGATTGTCAAATAGCGGACGCTCTCTGGCCTCTTGGATCGATTTGTAATTAATCGCCTCGATCTTTAAGAGCGCATAGTACTTCTCCTGATCCTTCGGCTCGCGCACCTGGCCCGTGACGATATCGCCGACGCGAAGGGCGAATTTGCGGATCTGGCTTAAGCTCACGTAGGCGTCATTGGCGCTGTCGCTTAAATTTGAATCTATGCCGCGCAAAAAGCCGTAACCCTCGGCGGTAACCTCTAAAATCCCCGTAAAAAGTATGAAGCCGCCCTGCTTCGTCTGCATGCGTAAAATTTCAAAAACGAGCGCTTGGCGGCGGAATTCGCGCGGGTTTTCGACGCCTAGCTCGTCTGCTATGGCGATGAGATTTTCAAGATCCATCGAGCGGAGCTCCTCGATCTGGTAGCCCTCGACGGGAACGTGCGTTTTAGCGTAAGTTTTTCTGCCGTTTTGATTAGAATTTGAAACGGCGGTCTGAGCGGAATTTTGATTTGTATTTTCCATTTGTCCTCTTAGAGTGTGAAGTTATTAAATTTGGTTTTAAAAAAGTCGCGAAATTTAAAATTTAGTTTTCTTTATAAGCACCGAACCTTAAAATTTTTTGTTGCCTTCTGCTGATGAGCTCGTCTATGCTAAGATCGTCTAGCTTGTGCAGCTCGGTTAAAACGTAGTTTCCAAGCGCTTTTATCGCGCCGTCTTTATCTCTGTGGGCGCCCGTTTTAGGCTCTTTGATCACGTCGTCTATCAAGCCCAGCTCTTTTAGCTCCTCGGCGGTGATTTTTAGCGCTTTCGTAGCGGCCTCACTCTTGCTTGGATCGTTCCACAAAATCGCGGCACAGCCCTCGGGAGAGATAACCGAAAAAATTGAGTTTTGAAGCATCGCCAAGCGATCGGCCACGCCGATAGCTAAAGCTCCGCCGCTGCCGCCCTCGCCTATAACTACGGCGATCGTAGGGGTTTTAAGATCGCTAAGCTCATATAGATTTCGCGCGATAGCCTCACTTTGACCGCGCTCCTCGGCACCAAGTCCCGGATATGCGCCCGGGGTGTCGATCAAAAATAGAATCGGAAGATTAAATTTCTCGGCAAGTTTTGCTACGCGCAGTGCCTTGCGATAGCCCTCCGGATGCGGCATGCCGAAATTTCGCTTCAGCTTGTTTTTAGTGCCGCGGCCCTTCTGCTCGGCGATCACGGCAATTTTGCGATTGCCCATAATGCCCAGATAGCATACAATCGAAGGATCATCTCTAAAGGCGCGGTCACCGTGAAGCTCCCTGGCGTCTTGCAAAAGCGCACGAATATAATCAATCGCGTAAGGGCGATCCGGATGACGCGCAAGCTGAAGTCTTTGGTATTCGTTTAAATTCTTATAAACTTTAGAAATTTCTTTTTCGAGGTTCTTATTTAAAATTTCGACTGCGTCCTCATCGCCGCGAATTTTTGCAGCGGTGATGTCCTCATCGATCTGCTTTATAGACTTTTCGAAGTCCAAATAGCTCGCCATTAATCTACTCTTTTGAAAATAAGCGACGCGTTTGTGCCACCGAAGCCAAAATTATTGCTCATAACGCAATCGAGTTTGGCTTTTCTAGCGACGTTTGGCACATAGTCCAAATCGCAATCTGGATCTTTTGAAATTTGATTTATCGTAGGCGGTATGATGCCGTTTTGCATCGCTAAAAGGCTGATCGCAGCCTCTACCGCTCCGGCAGCGCCTAGGCAGTGTCCTAGCTGGCCCTTGGTGGAGCTGACCGCAGGCACCTTGCCCTCGCCGAAAAGCTCTTTTAAAGCCGCGGTTTCGTTTTTATCGTTTATCGCGGTGGACGTTCCGTGGGCGTTGATATAATCAATCTTCGGGCGTCCCGCCATCTCATAGGCCTTTTTCATAGCGCGGATCGGGCCGTCTAGGCTAGGCGAAGTGATATGATAAGCATCGCCGCTAGCGCCGAAGCCTACTAGCTCGCCGTAAATTTTAGCGCCGCGCGCTTTTGCGTCTTCTAGCTCTTCTAAAACCAAAGCCGCTGCACCTTCGCCCATTACAAAGCCGTTTCGTTCCGCATCAAACGGACGTGAAGCGTGAGCGGGATCGTCGTTTCTAGCACAAAGCGCCTTCATCGCGGCAAATCCGCCGATACCTACGGGACAAACCGCAGCCTCGGCTCCCACTGCGAGCATCTTTTTCGCTTCGCCGATCATTATAACTCTCGCAGCGTCCATAATCGCATGCGCGGAAGCCGCACAAGCCGTAACGCTGGATAAATTCGGACCTTTTAATTTATAATATATAGAAACAAAGCCGCCGAGCATATTTACTAATGCAGAAGGGATAAAAAACGGAGAAATTCGCCTAGGGCCACGCTGCAAGCAGGTATTGGCATTTATCTCGATATTCGGCAAACCGCCTATACCGCTAGCCGAGCTAACGCCGAATTCGTCGCTATCAAAACCGCTAAATTTAGCGTCATCCATAGCTTCGCCCGCAGCTTTAAGCCCGAGTTGGATAAATCTATCCATCTTTTTTATCTCTTTTCCATCCTCGATTATGCTAGAAGGATCGAAACCTTTTACTTCAGCTGCAATTTGAACCGGAAATTCGCTAGCGTCAAAGAGCGAAATTTTATCAACCCCGGTTTTTCCGTTACAGATATTTTCAAAACTGCTCTGTTTGTCAAGCCCGAGAGAGGTTATCATCCCGATGCCCGTTACTACGACTCGTTTCAAAACCGCTTCCTTAAAATTTTATTTCTTAGGCAAATTTTCTATATAATCTACTACGTCTTTAATGCTTACTAATTTTTCGGACTCGCTATCAGGGATCTCGATACCGAATTTCTCCTCTAAAGCCATTACTAGCTCAACTACGTCAAGAGAGTCCGCGCCCAAATCTTCGATAATTTTAGAGTCAAGTTTAACCTGATCCGGGCTTACGCTTAGTTGCTCTACAACTACGTCTCTTACATCTTCAAATACTGCCATTTTAGCACTCCTTTAAAAAAATACCGCGTAATTCTATAATATTTAACCTTAAATTCCGCTATTTAACGCTACATATAGAGCCCGCCGTTGATTTTAAGCGTCTCGCCCGTAATGTAGCCCGCGCCGTCGCTGAGTAAAAACGCAACTCCTTCGGCGACGTCGCTCGTGCTTCCCATGCGCTTAAGCGGGATGCTTGCTTCGTAGCTTGCTTTTACGTCGTCGCTTAACGCGTCCGTCATATCGGTGGCGATGAAGCCTGGAGTTATGCAATTAAAGCGGATGCCGCGCGCTGCGCCCTCTTTTGCAAAGCTCTTACTCATCGCGATCATTCCGCCCTTGCTCGCGCTGTAATTGACCTGCCCGGCGTTTCCCATTTCGCCGACGATCGAGGCGATGTTTACGACCGCGCCGAAGCGCTTTTTGCTCATCAGCTTTAGAGCTTCGCGGCAGCCGATAAAGGCGCTGCTTAAATTTGCTTCGATCACGCCCATGAAATCTTCCAACTTCATCCTAAGTGCGAGCTTGTCGTTCGTGACGCCCGCGTTATTTACGAGATAGCTTAGCTCGCCGTCACTTTGCGCGATCAGGGCAATCGCCTCGCTAAATTCCGCCTCGTTCGTCGCGTCAAATTTTATCACCGCACCCTCTCCGCCGTTTGCGCGGATCTCCTCTAGCAGCGCGTCGGCTATCTCGGGCTTTGAGCGATAATTGATCCACACCTTAAGCCCATAGCCAGCCAAAGTCCTTGCGATCTGTGCGCCGATACCGCGGCTCGCGCCCGTGATTAAAACGTTTTTTCCGCTAAATTTCATACTTGTCCTTTTGTTAAAATTTTAATCTCTAGCGTAAATTTATCCAAATTTACCTAAATTTTAGCAGTTTAAATCTACTCGCGACCTGCGCCGTTTAAATTTCAAAATAGTGCCTCGTCCATCTCCGCGGGTTTCGGCAGCCCCATTAGCTTTAGCACGGTCGCTGCGACGTTGCTAAGCCCAAGTCCGCTTTTTAGCTCGCGAACGCCCTCGCCCGCGACGAAGCAAAATACGTCAAAGGTCGTGTGGTTGGTTAAAATTTCGCCGTCAGCGTCTCGCATCGCCTCGCAGTTGCCGTGATCGCTAATCTGGACATAGGCGTAATCGTGCGCCCTCGCCGCGCTTAAAATTTTACCGATGCACTCATCCACCGCCTCGACCGCCTTTACCGCGGCATCGTAATTGCCCGTATGGCCGACCATATCGCCGTTTGCGAAATTTACGACGATGAAATCGATCCCCGCTTCGATGCCGCGAATCACCGCATCGCACACCGCAGGCGCGCTCATCTGCGGCTGCTCGTCGTAGGTTTTTACTTTGGGGCTCGGGATCAGCACGCGAGTTTCGTTCGGCAGCGGCTCCTCGACGCCGCCGTTAAAGAAAAACGTCACGTGTGCGTATTTTTCGGTCTCGGCGGTGTGAAGCTGCGTAAGACCGGCTTCTGCGATCACTTCGCAAAGCGTGTTTTTTAGCACGGGCTTCTCAAATAGCAGTGGAAATTTAAAGCTCGCGTCGTATTCGCTCATCGTGATTAAATTTTGCACGACGAGCTTTCGCTTGAATTCGCTAAAGCTCTCATCGCCCAAAGCCGCGCAAAGCTCTCTAGCGCGATCGTTTCTAAAATTTATAAAAATCACTCCGTCATCCGCGCCGATACCGCCAAAGCCATTAAAGCTCGCAGGCTCGATAAATTCGTCGCTCATGCCGTGCTCGTAGCTTTGCAGTATATACTCGATAGGCGAAATTTCAAGTGGCGCCGTCTCACCCATAAGCACGTCGTAAGCGCGCTTTACGCGATCAAAACGCTTGTCGCGATCCATCGCGTAAAAGCGCCCGCACACGCTCGCGACTTTAAATTTAGCCTGTAGATGCTTTAAAAATTCCGCTCCGCTGCTCGGCGAAACATCGCGCCCGTCGGTGATAGCGTGCGCCCATGTCTCGCAACCCGCATTCTGCGCTATATCACAGATCGCGTCAAAATGGCGCAGATGCGAATGCACGCCGCCGTCGCTGTAAAGCCCTATGACATGCACCCTGCGGCACTTTGAAAGCAGGCTCTGCAGCGCTTCGTTTTTCTCAAGCGAGCCCTCATCGATCGCGCGATCGATTTTGACTAGGTTTTGATATAAAATTCTACCACTTCCGATCGTCATGTGCCCCACTTCGCTGTTTCCCATCTGCCCCTGCGGCAAGCCCACGGCAAGCCCCGAGGTGCGCAGCAGCGTATTGGGCACGTTTTTAAAAAGATAATCATAGGCGGGCTTTTTCGCGTTTGCAAACGCGTTAAATTTATCGCTCGCGTTAAAGCCGATGCCGTCGGTGATGAGTAAAATCGTCTTTTGCCCCATTTTGGCTCCTAAATTTCGTCTAAATTTCGCCGCGCAGGCCTTTTGAAGCAGGTCAGCGGCGCTGTTTTTACGAGCGGCATTATACTTTTTTTTGGCAAATGCGGCAAAATTTCATCCGCCCTAAAAGCTAAATTTTACCTCTTTTATACTAAAATACGCGTTTTCGTATAAAATTTCATAAAATTTAAAAGGCAAACTTTGTTTTATTATCTTTACCATCTTACGAATATAAATTTCTTCCAATACATCACCGCGCGCGCAGGACTTGCGTTTTTTATCGCTTTTTGTTTTTCGGTCTGGGCTATGCCGCGATTTATCCGCTGGGCGCAAAATAGACACGCCGCGCAGCCCATCTACGAGCTCGCGCCGCAAAACCATCAGAAAAAGAGTAAAACTCCGACGATGGGCGGGCTCGTTTTCGTTACCGCTGCGGTGCTCGCAAGCCTGATGTGCGCCAAGCTAAACAACGTCTTCGTACTCTGCGGCCTGCTTTGCTTGGTAGGCTTCGGCTATATAGGCTTTAAGGATGATATCTCTAAAATTTTAGGCCGCCAAAACCACGCAGGTCTTAGCGCGCGGGCTAAATTTGCACTGCAAAATTTCTTGGCTTTTCTGATCGGAGCTACGCTTTATGCTTTTAGCGACCTGGGCGGGGAATTTTTCGTGCCGTTTTTCAAATACCCTCTGCTAAATTTATGGATCTTCGCGCCGCTGTTTTGGACGATCGTGATAAGCGCGAGCTCAAACGCGGTAAATTTAACCGACGGGCTAGACGGGCTGGCAACTATTCCGTCGGTGTTTTCGCTCTGCAGCTTGGGCGTGTTCGCCTATCTTTGCGGGCATGCGATCTACTCGCAATATCTCTTGCTACCGCGCGTCGCGGGCGCAGGCGAAGTCTGCATCATCGTATCGGCGCTCATCGGCGCGCTGCTTGGGTTTTTGTGGTTTAACTGCTACCCTGCCGAAGTCTTTATGGGCGATAGCGGCAGTCTCAGCGTGGGCGCGTTTTTAGGATACTGCGCAGTCATCACGAAAAACGAAATTTTACTCATAATGATCGGCTTTGTCTTCGTCATCGAAACGCTCAGCGTGATCTTGCAGGTGGGCAGCTTTAAAATTTTTAAACGCAGAATTTTCCTGATGGCGCCGATACATCACCATTTCGAGCTTAAAGGCTGGGTCGAAAACAAAATCATCATCCGCTTTTGGATCATCGCGCTGATCGCAAATATCATAGCGCTGACGTCGCTGAAACTGAGATAAAATGCGAGCGCAGATCAAGCCCGACTTCGAAACGGCGCGCGGAATATACGGCGAAATTGCCGAGCTTAGCGCGGATGAGATAACTCAAATTTTATGGGGCAAAAGGGGAGAAAAATGAAAAAATCGCTATTTGGCTACGGACTTACGACCAGGGCGATCGCTGAGCACTGCCAAAAAGACAGCTCCTGGGACATCTACGACGATAAATTTGAAATTTCTTCGGGCGCGCCGAAGCTGGATGAGTTCGGCAACGCGCTTTTAAACCCGAGCGAGTTCGATCCCGCCGCAAGCGAGCTTGAAATCCCAAGTCCAGGCTTTCCGCCGCATCACGAGCTGGTGCGAAAGGCGCGAAATTTAATCAGCGAATATGATTATTTTGATGATTACAAAGGTCTTAAAATTTGGATCAGCGGCACGAACGGCAAGACCACGACGACGAAGATGATGCAGCACCTACTCGAGCGATACGGCTCGCAAATGGGCGGTAACGTGGGCGTTCCGCTTGCAAAGCTAAGCAAAAGCGCCAAAATTTGGGTGCTGGAGACGAGCTCGTTTACGCTGCACTACACCAAGCACGCGCGCCCCGACATCTACGTGCTGCTTGCGATCACGCCCGATCATCTCAGCTGGCACGGCGATTTCGCGGAGTATGAGCGCGCCAAACTCTCGCCTCTGCTAGCGATGCGCGAAGGCTCCGTGGCGCTGATCCCGCGCGCCTACGAAAGCTCCGCCGCCGCGCAAAATAGCCTAGCCCGCGTGATCTGCTACGAAGACGAAGCGGATCTGGCGCAAAAATTCGGCATCGATTTAGGCGAGATAAAATTCCGCACGCCATTTTTGATAGACGCGCTTTTGGCGCTGTGCGTGGAGAAAATTTTATTCGACAGATGCGACATCGCGCGACTGAATGACTTCGTGATCGAAGGCAATAAGCTAGAGGAGTTTACCGACGCGCGCGGCAGGGTCTGGGTCAATGACACGAAGGCGACCAACATCGATGCGTGCGTGCAGGCGCTGAAGCGATACGCGGGGCGCAAAATACATCTAATCCTCGGCGGCGACGATAAAGGCGTGGATCTGCACCCGCTTTTTGCGGAGTTTAAAAAATACGATCTGCAAATTTACGCGATCGGCTCAAATACTGATAAAATCGTGCTTTTGTGCGACGAATACAAAATTCCTTGCGTGCGCTGCGAAATTTTACAAACGGCGGTGAGCGAAATTTCGAAGCGGTATTTGGGTGGAGAAAATTTTTGCGAAAATGAAATTTCAAAAAGGCGCTTTGACAGCGAGAATTCCGCGGGAAATTTAATGCAGGATAAAATTACCGAAGGCGCGAGCTCTTGCATGAACACGAGCAGCGGCAAAACTTTAGGTTTGCAGAATTCTAAAAATTCTGTGGATTTTAAGAATTCCGTAAATTTCGCAAACGAAATAGCGCTGCTAAGCCCTGCATGTGCCAGTTTGGATCAATTTAAAAGCTACGCGCAACGCGGTGAGCTATTTAAAAGCCAGGTTGCGCAGCTCGGATAAATAAGTATATCAAGTTTAGATGGATCAGGTCGAGCCTTTATTAATACAATTTGTAATCGTATTTTAAAATTTCAACGCTTCTGCTGTGCGGATATCTAAATAAATTCAATCCCGAAGTAAACATCCCTATGTCACACTATTAGCCTGAGCACGATGTTTATAAAGATGCTTCGCCAAGTCCAAATTAAAGCCAATTTTCGACGCTAAATTTAACCAATCGTAGCTATCGCCCATTATGCGCGCAAATTTAAAACGATGCAGCGATTCTTTGGCGCAAATTTATCTACTTTGCACAGCCTAAAACCAAGCGTACAATTTGCAAAGTCGGCTAAATAGTAAAATTTTATACCACTTTGCTTTTTAGATCGATAGCCCTTTTTGATTATTGCAAATTGCTGCATAAGCAATATTTTTCGCTACTGAAATTTAAAAAATTTTAGCTAAGTAAATTTGGCCGTTTTCGAGCGTAACGTGCAAAAATCTAGCGAGAATCGAGGATTTTAACCGAGATTTAAGTATTGCATGGCTAAAATTACTTTTCTTTTTTAGGTGGTTGGATAGCTCAGTCGGTAGAGCAGCAGACTGAAAATCTGCGTGTCGGCAGTTCGATTCTGCCTCTAACCACCACTTAATCTATTTTATCATTGGCTCAATTAAACTTAAGCGGATTCTCTCTTATCAATTTCAACAGTTTCTGATATAAGTTTTCCTGTGTAGTTTTAGTATTATATCTAAATTTACATTCCTTTAGATGAAGCAAGAAATTTTCTTTCTTTATCCCTTTAAATTTAGCCAGTCTGTGTTTAGCATATCCCCAAAAATTCTCAATACCGTTTATATGATTTTTGCCGTTAGCGAATTCATTTTTAGAGTGCTTCACTCTATAATGAGCTTTAGCCCCATAATCTACGAGTCCGTCATAAGCCTTCCAGCAATCAGAATAAATAACGCTCTCGTCCAGATCGCTAAACTCCGATAATATCGGTATCAGTTCATTAGCAGAACAGTTTTTAACTATCTGAGTATAAACTTTGCCGTCTCTTTTAAGCATTCCAAATACCGGCTGCTTTCCGCTTGCTCCTCTGCCTCTTTTTCCTCTTACTCTCTTAGATCCGAAGTAACTTTCATCTATTTCTATCTCACCGCTAAACTTGCTTATTTTTTCACACTCTTTAGACATAAGAGCTCTTATTTCTCTAAAGATTTTACATAGGGTTGCTTCTGAAATTTTAGTTAAATTCAATATCTTTGATGCTTCTATATCCTCCGTGAAGTATTTTAGAATTTCTCTAAATTTCTTTTCAGAAATTCTTGAACGGACTATATATTTATTTTTCATCGACAAAATCATAGTTAAAAACTCCTTTGAAAGCTTTTAACTTATCTTGAGCCTTTTCTTTTAATCGCTCCTTTTGCTTTCTTTTTGTTGATATCTAGGTGCCATCTTAGATTCTGATTATTTTTATGCGTGTTTTGAGCGCAATCATTTCTAGTCTTAATTAAGCGCTAAGGTGAATACGTAAAACTCATGGAATACAGACAGAGGGCTGCAAAGTGAAATTTATGCAGTGCATGCAGCAAACTGCGCGGAATAATAAAATTTGCGTTACATTCGTTTGCTAGCGAAAACTTGTTTAAATTTTACCCCCGAAGTAACTTATAAATTTGAAGCCAAATAAATCAAACACGAAATAAGATGAAAGCAAAGCCGAGAAAGAAGCACAGAAGTAAATTTCATAAATTTCAAAGCCCGTGGAATTTACAGAATTTATAATAGAAAAAAATAAGAGTTATAAAATTTGTAAATTTACAATAGCGATGATTAGAAAAGAATAGAGCTATATAAAACTATAAATTTTATAAACAAAGGAGAAGTCCAATTTACGCCCTCTCCCTATTTTATATATTCTTTCTTTTTACTCCCCCTTACCCTTCTTACTCCTCTTACCTTTAGCTTTAGACGATCCCTCTTCTTTAGCTTCGTCTTTCATCTTA
>CAUQZM010000036.1:0-13603 GCA_963522765.1 uncultured Campylobacter sp.
CTTATACCAAATCACGCTCAATCTGCGCAATTTATTTATCGGTCGCACAATTTTTATTGTAGTAGGCGATGGTGCGCTCGTACTCGTCGTAAGTCTGTATATAACCGTTCGCAACGCTTGGGTTTGCGTATCGGTCCTCGACTGCCAAAAGCTCCGCTTCGAGCTCTTTGTAGCGCTCATAAACCTCCGCACAGGCGCGATCGTGAGCGTCGCCTTGCAAGATTATAGATTTATCAGCGCCCGCACTCGCGCAGCCCCCGAGCCATAAAACGACGGTGCAAAGCGTACCGCATAAAATTAAGCTTTTCAAAATTTTTTCCTTATTCCAAGTAAATAAATTCGGCGTAAAAATAGGTGTGGTTATAAGCCGAGTTCCGTTACAGCGGTCATTTATCTAGACCGATTTTTGCAAATCGGTTCGAGCGAACGGTTCGAATATAAGACGAAACCACCCGTTCTTGCTGCAGGTTGGGTTTGCATTGCCGCTCGTGTCTCCACGCGCGCGGTGGGCTCTTACCCCGCCCTTTCACCCTTACCGCTTGCGCGGCGGTTTGCTTTCTGTTGTACTTTCCCTAGGGTTGCCCCCGGCGTCCGTTAGACGCAACCTTGTCTTATCACAGCTCGGACTTTCCTCTCCTTGCGGAGCGACCGCACGCCACACCCGAGCGCAATTATAGCTTTTTTGGCTTAAATTTCAGGGCTTGCGGAATTTAAGGAGCGGAATTTACACCGAGAGCAAGTATAAACTCCGGCCCCTGCGCCATTACCACCGGAGGATGATGACAATAAAGAAGCTAATAAATTAAATCATATCTTTAACAAAAAAAGGGTGTAAATTAGATGATTTTTTAAATAAATTTGAAAATAATCAACAACAAGCTTATAATGCTATAATTAAAGAACTTGAAAAAGATATGGTAAATAGTAAGTTGCCAAATAATTTTACTAATGGTCATAAAGTCAATATTAAAGGCTATGAAATTAATGTACGTGGAGTTATAAAAAATGGAAAACCAAAAATCGGAACAATGTTTATTCCTTGATAATTTTACGGATATTGCAAATATCGAAGCTGAAATTGTTAAACTAATAAGTGATGATTTAGGCGATTATGCGCTTTATAAGCAGTTTGAAAATTCAGAAATTACAAAAAGAGAAGTTTCGACAGCCGGATATTATTGCCATTTCGAGTGTAAAAAAATATTAGAAAAAAGCAGAAATAACGGTTTTGTCGGCAATGTAAATTTAATGCTTTCTGATGAAAACATTGGAGGAGCAATGGTTCTTTTGGAAAATGGAATTTTAAAAATGTTAGAATGCTACTTTTGGGAAGAGAATAATTTTTTTGAAAATATTGTAAACGGGCAATAGCAGATAAAAGACTTGAGCGATTTTAAGCTTAATAATATTTTGCTGGTTATTAGCGAAAATGAATTTGAGTAACTATAAAAAGGTAAATTTTATAAAATTTCATCTACGACTGAGCAGAATAAAATTTTAAATTCTATGGCTTAGATAAAACAGCGCGCTTACTGCGATGAAATTTCACGAAATTTCATAAAATTTTTCTACCGCGCAAATTTAAATCCGCGCAGCCAAGCACTAAAATTCCGTAAAATTTCGCGCGATATGGTGCGGTTTGACGTGGGGCGTGGCGTGGCGTGAGCTCTATTCTGCAGTGCGGTGCAGTGCGGTGCGCTACGCCGTAGCGTAAATGTGGTGCGGACCCTACTCTACGGCGCGGTTTGACGTGGCATGACATGGGACGCGTGAGTCCTTACCCTACAGCGCGCGATGCGGCTCAATCCTCGTCCGTCGCGGCGCCCGCGAATATATCTCGGTGCAAAATTTCTTCCAAAACGACCGTCGCATAAGAGCCTTTCGGCAGGTAAAAACTGAAGCTAAAATGCGCGTTTTGCGCATCATAGGCGTGCTGTACGCGCTCCATAAAGCTCCACGCAAACCTGCGCGAGCCGTTCATCTGCGCCTCAAGCTCGCGCGAGGGCGCGAAAATTTCATCTTCAAATCTACCGCCAAGCCCGCTAGCTCGCAGCTTCGCTCGCCCAACGATAAGGCCTGCGCTCGTGATTTCTCGCCTCGTAAACCGCTCGCACTCCGCACCAAGATCGTCGCAGCTAAAAAACGCGCCGCGGGGAAAATGTCCTAAAATCTCGCCCCTTAGCAGCTTAAAAAACTGCGGCTGAGCTGCGATCTCGCGCGCCTCTTCCTTGCTTAGCCCGTAAATTTTAGCAAACTCTCCAAGGCTAAATTCCGCCGCAAATTTTGAAATTTCGACCCGCTTGCTAAGCCAGCGGTTAAAAAGCTCGCTCTGATAGGCGCTGATTAGAAAGTCGCGCATTTTGGGGTTTTTAAGCCGCCTCTGTCCGCGTAGCACCTCCTCGCCCTGCGCCGCGTTGTCGCCGAACTTGCCGAAGCGCTGATAGCCGAAGTAGTTCGCAAAGCCCTCGCGCCCTAGCGTATCTAGCGCGGCTGCGAGCTTGACGGCGTCGGGCGGTAGGACTTTTTTTAGGCGGATGAAAAAGTCGTTGCCCTTTAGATGTCCGATTTTAAGCTTGTTTTTGTGCCTTTGCACGCTTAAAATTTTAAGGCTTTCGTGCGAAAATCCGCCCAGCGCAGGCTCAAATTTAGCGGGCATGCTAACGTGCTGCGTCGTAAGACCCTGCTTATCTTTAAGCCCTGCGTAGCCGAACTCGCGCATCTTGGCACCCGTGCGTTCGCTTAAAATCCGCAGCGCCTCGTGCGTGCCGATGCCCTTTTTTTGCAGCAGCAAAATACAATGCTCGCCCTCATTGCTAGGCTCGTAAAGCGGCACTTCGCGCACGACGAAATCGCTTGAGTTTTTACTAAAATGCGCATTTATCGGCGCGTGATTTAGGGTGTATAAATTTTTCATAGCCCGCCTTTGCGTTAATCTAAGGCGCAATTTTATAAAATTGAGCCTAAAAAACTCATTATTAAGGCAAATTCTAGTATCATTCGCCATAAAAAAAGGATGAAAAATGCTTCAAATCAGGCTCTTTCGCTTTGATCCTCGCTGCGACGTCGCAAGCTACTTCAAGCCCTATATTTATGAAAGCGCGCCCTTTGCCGATCTTGCGGCACTGCTTGACGACATCTGCGCGCACGATCCCTATTTTAGCGCGCAGGGAGTGGAATTTGTAAAAATCGGGGGCACGACGGTGAGCGTAAAAGAGCCGCTAGATACGCTCATAGCACACTTTGGAAGCGAACTAATCATCTCGCCTCTTAGCGAAAAAGAGGCGATTAAAGATCTGCGCTGCGAGCCGAGGGCATTTTTGGACAAATTTCAAGCCTTTGAGAGCATCGCGGATGCCGATGATTTCGAGTTTTACAAAAGGCTCGCGCCCTATTTTTACTCGACGAAAATCCCCGCATGCTCACGGGAGTTTTTGGGCAACAGCGCCTTTATCTTCGCGCACCGCCTGATGCAGACGCACCCGAGCGAGCGCATGAGGATTTTAGAGATCATCGAGCCGCAGATGGCGTATTTTACGAAGTGCGACGCCGTGGGGATGGAGTTTGACGACCGCGCGGCATACAGGGCGTTTTGCGATATTTTAAAATTTGAGCCTGCGCGCAGCAATAAAATTTTAAGCGCGCAGAGCATGGCGGAATTTAACGCAGCGGGCACGAAGCATGATTTTAGCGGCTTTAACGTCGCCGTGTGGTACGACGAGGCCGCAGAGGAGCTGGCTAGCAGGCTGGGCACGCAGATCGTGCACTTTGGCTGCGAAGGTGCGCCGCTTGGAGCGCAGATATACGAGCGCGAGAAGGAGTGTGCGCTGCGGCTGGGCGGCGAAATTTTATTTGACGCGTTTGATAGCGGAAGCGATTTTTTGCTAGTAAATTCCAAGCTCGCGCTTGATTTTTTAGACGGCAAAAGCGATGAAATCCAAAGGCTTTTCGGCAGAGACCTCACGGGCTTTTATCTAATCGCGACGGATGAGCTCATCGCTCTAGCTCGCGGCGAGAGGCCCGACTTTTCGGCACGCAAACTAAAGCCGACGCTGATTTAAGCGGACGTAGTTTTAAAATTTATCCTATTGCGACGATAAAATTTTAAATCGACTCTATATTTATGATCGGTATAAAGCAAATAGTTTTCTTAATCGCAGTCGGCTTATCCTATTATACTATTTCTTTAATTCGGCATCTGCTTGTTTTGCCTTGTGGCTCGTATGTTGTCCTTTGCTATAAATTGACTATTAAGCTTGCCTTTATTTTCTCTTTTGGAGTAAAATTTTCCAGCCCAACTCCGCCATCGCCATATATGCTTAAAATTTTTTTCAAGGTATCAATAATTTCATCAGTAGTTATATTTTTGATATCTATTTTAATATCATGAAGCTCATAAATAATTCTATGCGGATCGCCAATCGTTTCATCATTAAAAATCTGCCTCAAGTCCAGCTCTATATCGTTACTTTTATAATGCAATAGCCATATCGTTTTAGTTAAGGCATAATCTCCTATATCTCTTAAATAATCATGCGATATACGAATTAGCCAAGTGTTATTTTCTCGGTCTATGCACCAATTTAATCTTTCTAGGAACCATAGACTAATTTCATCATCATCGTATTTTTTACGTATTTTGTTTATCGTTTCCAATAAACTATATTTATCAATATCCTCTTTTGAAATACGCTCTGTAACAAACGCCACTTTGTCCCCTTTTCTTTAAATTTTTGATACGAAAGTTACTTGAATATTTTCTTTAGGGACAGAGCTTGTTATAACCTCTCCTCCTTTAAACTCATTTAAAATCTCTTTTAAAATATCTACAATCTCTTGCTTTGGTATATTCCCGATATCGCTTCTTATAGATTCTAGTTCATATATTATTCTAAATGGATTATCTGTAACTTTTTTACCAGTATTTTCGTTGTTTATATCTCTTAAATCGATCTCTATATCTTTACCTCTATAATGCAAAAGCCATATATATTCACCGCTAAATTCCATATCTCTAGGATCTCCGATAGTGATCACGCGCACAGGAAAAAGCCAAATGCCTCTTTCTCTATCTATGCACCAGTCTCTTGAATTTAAGTTTGCCCAATCAAGCTCGCCCTGATAATATTTTTCGCATATCTCATTGCTCGGTTTTAGCAAATCGTATTTCTCGATATCCTCTTTTGAAATACGTTCTGTAACAAACGCCATTCTCTCCTCCTTAAGAATTTAAAATTTTAAACTGCTGCGGGTTGCCGCCGTCTTTTGCTCTTGCGACAGATCGTTTAGCCATTTGCGTAAATGGCTAAATATACGCTAAATTTTATCTTGCCGCGCCGCGTAAATTTTAAAATTTCACTTTTATGCAGGCGCTGTTTTCTTGCGGCTCTCCCGCCTATAACTCGCCGTCTGTAGTTTAGATGAAATTTTAAAATTCCACTACCTGAGCGCATGGATAAAATTTTAAAATTTCGTCGTCCGTGCGCACGGATAAAATTTTGAAATTCCACGCCGCTTAATACGAGCGGATGAAATTTTATAAAATTTTGCCGCCGCAAATCAAAGCGCAAATAAACGCGCTAGCGCACAGAAATCGCGCGAACTAACAAAAGTCGCATTTGAATTTCATCGATAAATTTATGAATTCTACCTATGCTTCGGCGGTTTCGTTTTCATCGATTACGGCTTGCATCGCCTCTCTGGCGTGCTGCAGCCAATCTTTATCGCTCGTATCGAGCAGGTCTAGGTAGATGATTTTGACGTGTCCGCTGTGGACGGTGAAATCGTGAGAGTTTGCGATGTGCTGCGTGCCGATGAGTACCACTGGCTGGACGCGCAGGCCGAGCTTGCTAACGATCGCTTTGGCGCCGCTTTGGAATTGCAAAAGTTGCGTGCCACGATGTCTGGTGCCCTCGGGAAACATCGTGATGACGCGCCCTTCGCTCACGCGCTGCTGCACTTCGTGCACGATCCGCACCAGATCGCGCGGATTTGAGCGATCAACTTGGATCATCTTCGGAAGAGTGATGATTTTACCGATGATAGGGATGTCTGCGATCTCCTTTTTAGCGATCCAGCAGATATCAGCGGGATGGGTTTCTTCGAGCACGACGATATCCATTATGCTTTGGTGGTTGGCGATTACTAGCTGCGCGCGCGGATCGGGAGTGCCTATGATCTCGATGTCGTATCCAATGCCGTAGCGCTGGAAGCGCCCCCAAATGCGGCGAAAGCGGCGATGAGAGGAGTTTTTCACCGCCATGGCGATCACGACGCAAACGACGGTAAAAATAAACCAAATCGCGTAAAATAACGCTCTAATCCTTGCTAAGCTCATCTTTTTTAACCCAACCGATCTTGTTGCCGCCCAGCATGATTTTATAAAATTCCTTATTCGTACCCAAAATTTCAACCTTTTCGGGATTTTTAGTCACGTAAAACACGGTGGAGCTTTGCATAGGCAGAATTCTAACCGGGGAATTTTGCGCGATACTGCCCGTGCCGTAAGGCCTTTGCGCGTAGAAATTTACCGCCAAAATCAGCACCGCAAAGATAAGCGGCGTGATATTTTTACTAAGCAAAAACATCACCAAAAGCACAGCAGCTAGCGTGTAGATCGCAATCTGCTTATAGGCTTCGAACTTGCTCTCTTTCGGATTTAGCCCGATCTGCGTGCTAAGATCCTCAGCGCGCGGATTAAGCTCAAGACCGAAATTTTCAAATTTTTTCGTATTAAGATTGAAATAGCTAAAGTCTAAATTTGTGATATTTTTATCCACGACGGCGAAATAATATCCGCTCTGACTTGCGTATGTGCCACGCACGGAGTCCACGCCCTGCTTGATAATGGCTGGATTATCGATACTAAAAGCGCTGATTGCGCCATTTCGGATACCAAGATCGAGCGTGAGCAAATTTGAAGCGTCGTCAAATTTGGTAGTTTTGTAGTTTTTAAGTTTCAGCTCGTCGGCTACGATATGCGAAAAATTAGGCTTCGTATCAAGCTTTATAAATTCCGGATTATCAGGTTTGATAGAGCTTTTCTCAAAGAATTCCCCGTTGCGCTGCAAGGTCAAAACGAGCTCATTTATCTTATCGCTCTTATCGCTTGCCGCAAACCACAGCGTCGTCTCAAACATCTCGTCGCCCTCAATCCACGTAAGATTATCGGCATTAAGCCACTTCATGCCATTGGTGCGGCTGATCTCTAGCTTTGGCTTAACGGTGATTTTCTGCCCCAAATATACGGCGAAGTCGATCTTAAAAATTTGATTACAATACACCTTCCTAGGCATCCCGCTGGCTTTTAGCGTAAGCTCTTTGGGCTTAATGTCCTGATAGACCTTATCGTCGGATACATCAAGATCGACTTCGTTAGTAGGCGCCAAAGCCTTAAGATCGTCGATGCTTAGATTATCCATCGACATAACCTCTTTTTTATTGTATTTCAGCATAACCTTGGAATTATCGCGCGTCTGCGGCTCGTCCGGCTTATCCTCAGCTTTTTTCGGTGCATATTTACTTAGATCGTCAAGCGAATCGATCTCAATCTCCGGCGCAGCAAACGCAAGCGTACAGATGCCTAAAATAGTAAGAATTTTTTTTAGCAAATTAAGCCTTTTAGCATTTTCTCTCCGTCCGTGCCGCCCAAAATAGGCTCTATCGCGCGCTCGGGATGCGGCATCAGTCCGAAAATCTTTTTGTTTTTATCGCAAATCCCCGCGATTGCGTCCACTGAGCCGTTCGGATTTAGATCCGCGCCGTTTGCATCGCAGTATTTCAAAAGCACGCAATCCTCGTCGTATAGCGACTTTAGCGTATCCGCAGGCGCATAGTAGTTGCCCTCGCCATGCGCGATCGGGATATTTAGAATTTCGCCTTTATCGCAACAGTGCAGAAATTTATTATAGTTTGAAACGACGCGCAAATTGTGAAATTTTGAGATAAAGCTTAAATTTATATTTTTATTCATCGCGCCTGCAAGCAAGCCTAGCTCCAAAAGCATCTGAAAGCCGTTGCAGATACCCAAAATATAGCCGCCGCGCGCAGCATGAGCGAGAACCGCCTTCATCACCGGGCTAAATTTAGCAATAGCAGCCGTTCGCAGATAATCTCCGTGGCTAAAGCCGCCAGGAAGCACGATCAGATCGGCGTTTATGTCGGTTTCTTTATGCCAGATTATCTGCGTTTCACAACCCAGCGCGTCAAAGGCGTATTTGGTGTCGCGCTCGCAATTCGTGCCGGGGAAATTGACGATCGCTACCTTCATATCACGATCTCGTAGTCTTCGATGACGGTGTTTGCCAAAATTTCATCGCACATCCTAGCGACGTCGGCGTAAATTTTATCCCTATCCTCGCCATCTATATCAAGGACGATCTGTTTGGCTACGCGCACATCTCGCACGCCGCTAAATCCAAGCGAAGCGAGGGCGTGCAAAACCGCCTTGCCCTGCGGATCTAGCACGCCCTGCTTAAGCCTTACGTTTACGATTACCTTCATCGCTTATCCTAAAATTCTACGCAAGACCTCTTCGTAGGCCACTTTTACGCTACCGAGATCCTGTCTGAATACGTCCTTATCGAGCTTTTTGTCGGTCTGTTTGTCCCAAAAGCGGCAGCTATCGGGGCTGATCTCGTCTGCAAGCAGGATATTTCCGTCCTTATCCCTGCCAAGCTCGATTTTGAAATCCACGAGCTTTAAATTTCGCTCGTCGAAAAATTTAATCAAAATTTCATTGATCTTGCGCGCGATCTTTTTAAGCTCGTCAAGCTCGCTTTGGCTCTTTACGGCGCCAAGCAGCAAGCAATGCTCGTCGTTTAGGATCGGATCGCCCAGCTCATCGTCTTTGTAGCAAAACTCCACCAGAGCAAACGGAAGCTTCGTGCCCTCTTTGATGCCCAGACGCTTTGTAAGCGAGCCGGTAGCGATATTACGAGCGATGATCTCAAGAGGGAAAATCTTACATTTTTTTACGAGCTGCTCGGTCGGGCTAATCGTCTCAACAAGCGCGGTGGCGATGCCGTGCTTTTTAAGAAGATCAAAAATCAGCGTCGAAATTTTACAATTCAGCGCGCCTTTGCCACTCTCTTCGGCCTTCTTGACGCCGTTAAACGCCGTAAGCGAATCTTTAAATTCCGAGATCAAAAGGTCGTCACTTTCGTTAATCGACCACATCTTTTTGCCCTTGCCTTCGTAGATGAGCTCTTTTTTGGTAGCTTGCATCACACTCTCCTTACTTGATGTTTAGAATTTTTATCGCGTCTATTGCGGTTTTTAACTGGATATCGTTATTAATCTGCTCTGCGGTGATGAAATTTTTCTCATCCTTTTTCTGAGCATCTTTTTTCTTGGTCTCGACCTTGGCTAGCTCGCCTTGCAGGTGCTTTTTGAGATCGGCTTCTTTTAGCGAGAATTCATCCTCGTCGCGGCTCGGCACCTTGCCCGGCGCCACTATGAGATCAGGCGTCACGCCCACCGCTTGGATGGTGCGACCGCTTGATAGATAGTATCGCGCGATGGTTAGTCGCAGAGCTTCTTTATCCTCTATCGGCAGGATCACCTGCACGCTTCCCTTGCCAAAAGTTTTTTCACCAACCAACACAGCGCGCTTTAGATCCTGAAGCGAGCCGCTTACGATCTCGCTTGCGCTTGCGCTACCGCCGTTTACTAACACTACCAGCGGCAAATCAGTGATCTTCTTTTTAGGATCGGCGCTATGCGCTTCGGTTTCGTTTTTCGCGCGTCCTTTTTGAGAGACGATAAGACCTTTGCCGACGAATAAATTTACAAGCCCGATCGCTTGATCCAAAAGCCCGCCTGGGTTGTTTCGCAGATCCAAAATAATACCCTTGGCGTCTTTATGCTCTTTTATAAATTTACTCGCATCCGAAACTACGTGCTGATCGAAATTCGTAACGCGCAGATATAAAATTTTATCATCCTCGATCATCTTGGCATAGACCGATTCCACTTTGATTATGTCGCGGACGATCTCGACGTCGAAAGGCTTGCTAACTCCTTTGCGCACGATCGTTAGAGTGATTTTGGTTTTCGGCTTACCGCGCATTTTTGAGACCGCATCGTCGATCGTGATGCCGAAGGTCGCATTGCCGTCGATACGCAAGATAACGTCGTTAGCCTGAATGCCCTTTTTATCCGCCGGCGTACCCTCGATAGGCGAGATGACGGTCAGAGCGCCGTCCTTCATACCCACTTGAATTCCGAGTCCGCCGAACTCGCCTTCGGTCTGGACTTTCGTATCGTTAAACGCCTTTTCGTCCATGTAGCTTGAGTGCGCGTCGAGGTTATTCATAAGCCCCGAGATCGTCTTGTCCACAAGCTCCGAAAAGGTCATCTCATCGACATAATTGTTTTCGACGATCGCAAGCGTTTTGGTAAGCTTGGCTAGCGCCTCCAGACGCGTTTTTTCGCTGTCTGGCTTTTTGGTTGCGTTGACCTCTCTGGCTTGTAAATTTCCGGTAAAAAAACTAACGCCTAAAAATAGAGAAAATATGAATCCCAAGCCGAAGAAGAGGTGTTTTTGTCGCAAAGTTTATCCTTGAAAGTAAAATGGAGTGAATTTTATAGAAAATTGGCTAAAAATAAGGTAAATTTCATACGAAATTTACGCGTTTACGGATAAATTTAAGCCGAAAATTTTAAAATCTCACTAAAAAACCTTGACATAAAGACACTAAAGTTATATAATGCAACCAACTTCAACTTTAGGAGAAAATTTATGAACGAAACTATTGAAATTTTAACCGATAAAATGCGCTCTTTGCTCGAAAGCAGCGTTTCTTTGGCGATCCATTCCAAAAATAGCGAAGTGGGCGTATTGCACATGCTCTGGGCTTTGGTAGCCGACAGCGGCTCTGTACTAAATCAAATTTTTAATAAATTTAGTATCGAAAAGACCGCGGTCGAGCTTGAGATCAAAAGCGAAATTTCAAATTTGCCTACGAGCTCAAACGTCACGAAGGAAAACGTGCGAATCTCGCGCGAGCTGATGAACTCGCTAGAGCTCGCAAAAGGGTTGATGACGAGCTCGGGCGATAAATTTATCGCCGTAGACACCTGGCTGATCGCAAATTTAAACGCAGATCCTCTAAAGAAAATTCTGTCTAAATTTGCGGATCTTAGCGAGATCAAAAAGGAGCTAGAGGCGCTTCGCGGCGGCAAAAGTATCGATTCGCAAACCGCCGATGAGACGCTTGAGGCGCTTAGTAAATTCGGCGTCGATCTCACCGCTAAGGCGATCGCGGGCGAACTCGATCCGGTCATCGGCCGCGACGAGGTGATCTCGCGAATGATGCAAATTTTAATCCGCAAGACGAAAAACAACCCTATCCTGCTCGGCGAGCCGGGCGTGGGAAAAACCGCGGTCGTCGAAGGTCTTGCGCAGCTGATCGCCAAAAAAGAGGTCCCGCTTAGCCTGCAAAACAAACGCGTCATAGCGCTTGATATGAGTGCGCTGATCGCGGGCGCGAAGTATCGCGGCGAGTTTGAAGATAGGCTCAAAGCCGTCATCAACGAGGTCGTAAAAGCCGCAAACGTCGTGCTTTTCATTGATGAAATTCACACCATCGTAGGCGCGGGCGCAAGCGAAGGCTCGATGGATGCCGCCAATATCCTAAAGCCCGCCCTTGCGCGCGGCGAGCTGCATGCTATCGGTGCTACGACGCTAAAAGAGTACCGAAAGTATTTCGAAAAAGACGCCGCGCTTCAGCGCCGCTTCCAGCCCGTAACGGTCGCGGAGCCTAGCGTGAGCGAGGCTACGGCGATCCTGCGCGGCATAAAGGAGCGACTAGAGGTGCATCACAACGTCACCATCACCGATAGCGCGCTAGTGGCGGCTGCAAGGCTAAGCGACCGCTACATCAGCGATAGATTTTTGCCGGATAAGGCGATCGATCTCATTGACGAAGCGGCGGCAGAGCTTAAAATGCAGATCGAAAGCGAACCCAACGAGCTTGCCAAGGCTAAGCGCGACATCCTCACGCTTCAGGTCGAAAAGGAAGCCCTTAAGATGGAGGATGACGGCAAAAACGACGAGCGGCTTGCGCAGATCGACAAAGAAATCGAAAATTTAACCGAGCAGAAAAATGCGCTTCAGGCTAAATTTGAAAACGAAAAGTCCGTATTCGGCGGCATCAGCGAGGCAAAAAAAGCGATCGATAGCCTTAAAAACGAAGCTAGCCTAGCAAGACGCAACGGCGATCTTAGCAAGGCTGCCGAGATCGAATACGGCAAGATCCCCGCCGCGCAAGCAAAGGTCAAGGAGCTTGAGGCGAAGTGGGACGCGATGAAAGAAAACGGCGTGCTTTTGCGAAACCGCGTGGATGAGGAGAGCGTGGCTGAAATTTTAAGCAAATGGACGGGCATCTCGGTAAGTAAAATGCTCTCCTCCGAAAAGGAGAAATTCCTCCACATCGAGGAGCATCTAAAAGAAAGCGTCGTGGGGCAGGATGAGGCGCTGCACGCCATCGCTCGCGCCGTCAAGCGCAACAAAGCGGGGCTCGTGAATGAAAATCGCCCGATCGGAAGCTTTTTGTTTTTGGGCCCTACCGGCGTCGGCAAGACCGAGAGCGCGAAGAGCTTAGCTAGGTTTTTATTCGACGACGAGCGAGCGATGATCCGCTTTGATATGAGCGAGTATATGGAAAAACACAGCGTCTCGCGCCTACTCGGCGCACCTCCTGGATATGTAGGCTACGATGAGGGCGGACAGCTTACCGAAGCTGTCCGCAGAAAGCCCTACTCGGTGCTGCTTTTTGATGAGATCGAAAAGGCGCACAAGGATGTTTTTAACATCCTGCTTGGAATTTTAGACGACGGGCGTGCGACCGATAACAAGGGCGTTACGGTCGATTTCAAAAACACGATCATCATCCTAACGAGCAATATCGGCTCGGCTAAGATTATGGAGCTTGACGCCAAAAATACGGGCAAGCCGCGCGAGGTCGCGCTTGCCGAGCGCGAGGAAGCGGTAAAGAGCGAGCTGAAGAATTATTTCAAGCCCGAATTTATCAACCGTCTGGACGACATCGTGATCTTCAACGCCCTAAACGAGGACGATCTTATAAAAATCGTGGGCATTATGTTTAAGAGTCTGCAAAAAACACTCGCAAACCGCGGCATTAGCGCGAGCTTGAGCGAAGACGCTAAAAAGCTCATCGCCTCGGCAGGCTTTGATATCGAATACGGCGCAAGACCGCTACGCAGGGCACTCTACGACTTAGTAGAGGATAAGATCGCCGATATGATCCTAAGCGACGAGATCAAAACGGGCGATAAAATCGAAATCGGCGCACGCGACGGCGAAATAGAGATAAAGAGGACAAAGTAAAATTTAGCGGAATTTATCCTGCAGGTAAATTCCGCGCTTCTGCTAAGTAAATTTGGCGAGGTGAATCTAAAATACTTTATTAATATAAATTGGGCGAATAATCTATCCCTTTTGGAATTGAAACCAAAGTATTTGGGGTACGGGCGCGACGCCTAAAGAGTAGAATTCCATCCCTTTGGGAATTAAAACAGTCCGTATATGATGAAGCGGAGGGGCTCGGTGAAAGTAGAATTCGATCCCGTTGGGAATTGAAAC
>CAUQZM010000037.1:0-13525 GCA_963522765.1 uncultured Campylobacter sp.
CGTCGATGTGCGCGAGCACCTTCATCGCGTCGATCATATCCTCGTGCACTGGGTTCCCCTCTAGGCGCAGAGCTTGCGCGTCGGCGCTTAGGGCGAGCTTGTGATTTTGCGTGATGCTCTCGTACGACGCGGTGCCCGGCAAAAAGGCCTTTCTGCCGCCCGTGTAGCCCGCGAAATAGTGCGGCTCGACCGAACCTATGACGATCACCTTTTTCGCCTCTGCCACGGCTTTGTTTAGATACATCTGCGTGCCGTTTTTGCTCTCGCCTAAAAAGACCATCTCATCGTGCTTGGAGTCGTGATCGTGAACTTCGTTTTTGGCTCTGATCTCCGCGTAAATTTCTTTGCCGAAGATCATCTCGTACTCATCGAGCGTACCCTCTCTATGGCAGCCCGTGGCGATGATGAAAATTTTATTTTTCTCGCGGATTTTCGGGTAAATTTGCTTTAAAACTTTTGCCGTAGGCGTAGGTCTCGTGCCGTCGTTTACGATGACGACGATCTTTTCATCTCCTGCGATAAACTCGTCAAAACTTTTTTGATTTATCGGATTTGCTAGAGCGTTTGCGATGAGCGCCGTTTCGTTAAATTTAGCCACGGGGTTTGGATCGAAAACGCCGAGCAAATTTTTCTCGTTTATCTCTAAGCTTAAATGATCATCTTTGCCGTATGCGATAGGGATTTGCATATCTGCCTCCTGTGTGGAATTTGGCGGGATTATAACGTAAATTTTATTTAAAACGAATTAGCCTCGTGCGGGTTATGAACGGAATTTAGAAAGCTTTAGAATTTAAAAATTTTAAAAGCCGCTGGGGTTTGAAATTTAAAGCTCGCGAGCCGTCTGCTCGCGAGCGCATAGCTATTATAAATAGCCGTAAATATGAGCGAAGATAAAGCCCATCGCGCATGAAGTAAGAACGCCTATTAGCCCAGGGAAAATGAAGCTATGATTAATGACGAATCTGCCGATGTGCGTAGTGCCGGAGCGGTCGAACTGGATCGCCGCAAGATCGCTCGGATAGGTAGGTAGGATATAGTATCCGTAGCAAGCTGGTGCAAACGCAATAATAAGACCCGGATCAATACCGATGCTAACCGCTAGCGGTACGAAAGTAGCAACCGCTGCCGCTTGAGAGTTAAGGAATTTACTAATTAAAAGCGAAACGATAACATACGTCCATGGATACGCCTTAACGACCTCGCCAAGGGATGCCTTAAGCATTTCGATATGAGCAGTAAACATAGTCTCTGCCATCCATGAAATTCCATAAATGGCTACGAGCGCGATCATACCGCTATGAAAAATTTCGTTTTTAGCGATATTGCCCGCTTTAATACCCGAAGCGATCATCATGATGGACGCGGCTAGGAGCATGAAAATTTGAATGGTTAAGACCATATTTAAATTTGTGGTCTTTTTCATCGTATCTTTTACGACAATGCTTGCGTTTGCGATACTTTCGCTCTTATCGCCGGTAGTGATGACGACGTTTCCGTCTTGAGCGACGATGCTTTGAGTAAGCTTTTTATCTTTGTCGTAAATTTCGACGCTATTAAATTTCGTCGCATCCTTGGCCTTAGACTCTTTGACGTTTGAGACGACCTTACCGCCGTCCACCATGGAGATGACCTGACCATCTTTGATCGTGATATTTTTGACCGTTTTTTTATCGACGATGATCTCTACAGATTTTCCAGGGACATTTTTAGTCCACGCAGGGCGTAAGCTCTTTTCGTAACCTAAAACCGCTACTAGCGCAATAGTGGCTAAGAATATCCACATGCAGATCCACTTAATCCTAGGAAGCTTTTGACCTAACAATGTCGTACTTTCGCCGTAGATATATTTTTTCTGCTCTGGATCTTTGATCTTTTCTTGGAATTCCGGATCTTTATCTAGATCTTTACCTCTAAAAATCGACCACGTTCCGATCGCAAGCATACCGATGAAAGTAGAAGGGATTGTTAATTTAAGTAGATCCAAATACGTACTAAAGCCCTCGATATGCACGCCTTGACCTAGCAAGATCGCAACCATCGAAACGCCGGCAACCGAAACGGGGCTAGCGATGATAGCAAGCTGCGAGGAGATCGTAGAAGCAGCCATCGGGCGCTCAGGGCGAATTCCATTTTTAATAGCTACGTCATAGATGATCGGAAGCAGCGTATAGACGGTGTGTCCCGTTCCGCATAAGATTGTAAGCGTCCACGCAACAGTTGGAGCGATGATACAAACCATCTTCGGATGCTTACGAAGCAATTTTTCCGCTATTTGAAGCATTACATCAAGCCCTCCCGTAGCCTGTAGCGTTGCACTTGCTACGACAACTGCGAGGATAGTTAAAATAACGTCCACTGCCGGCTTACCCGGTTCCAATCTAAATCCAAACACTAAGATCACTAAGCCTATACCGCCTAGAATTCCCAGCGCCATACCGCCTTTTTTAGCACCATAAAACAAACAGCCCAATACTATAATGAGCTGCAAAAAGAATTGAGTGCTTTCAGACAAACTTGTCAGAAACTCCATAGTTTCTCCTTCAGTAAAATTTAAAACAAACTTTGGCGATTATACTAACTTTTTATTTAAACAAAATTAAAGGAGCGTTACGAATTGTAAAAATCTGTCAAAATAAAAATTTACTGAAATTATAATTTTAAAGCGGAATTTATATAGCAAAAATGCGAAAATAAAATTTCACTTAGAGCTGTTTTTATATCGTAGAATTTCGCAACTTTTAAGAAAACTTAGAATTTCATTATAACTCAAGCTTTAAACCGATTTTTAAGCCTTGGGGGAGTATCATTTCGCAAAGAGCGGATTAAGATGAATTTTACAAAATTTTGTATTGCCTTTTTGATTTGTTTATCGCAGATGGCGGCAGCTGGTAGCTTCGATCTAAACGCCACGCTGCGTCTGGGCGCATTCGACGCAGGCTCGCACCGACTGCTTTTATGCGGCAGTGGCGGCGAGCTTAGGATGTTTGATACTGCTAAATGGGATGTGGAGTTCGCGCAAAAATACAGTGATAACGAAATTACGGCTCTAAATTTTAAAAATGGCAAAATTTATCTAGCTTGGGGCGGAGCCGAAATCACGGTGCTAAATGACAGATTAAGGTTTTTACGCGCGCTTAAGACGGGGCGTAGCGGCACAGCCCAAATAGATGCGATCTATGCCGCAAAAGACTCGATTTACGCGGTAGTAGATAAGAATCAACTAATAAGATTAGACGAAGACCCTGATAACAGTGCGGATGGCGGCTACGCCCCAAGAGAAAATTTCACCGCGAACGGGCAATCTTTAAATAAAAATTCCGCCCCTAACAGGCTGCGCGGAATTTCGCTTCATTACGGCAGGATCAATGCCGTTAGCCTAGGCACTAACGGACTTTGCGTCGCAAGCTGGAACGGCGTAGCCTGTTTTAGCGCAGATCTTGCCGCGACTAAATTTAGTAGCATCGATACAGCGCCTAATCGCGCTGCGCAGGGAGAGCTTAGTGGCGTGAAATCTAAAGATGCAGAATTTAATAGCACGAGAATCGCGCAAGGCTCCGAGCTAAACGAAACAAAAGCTGGCGGCGCAAAGAGCACGGAATTTCAAAGCTCAGAATTCAAAGACGCAAAATTTCAAGACGAGGGGCTTAAAACTCAAAGCGAAATTTCAGCCGAAGCTGGCGATAAAAATTTAAGCGGCTCTATCACCACTGCGCTTGCAGACTGCGACGGGACGCTGTTTGTGGGCGATATAGAGGGGAATTTTATAAATTTAAAAAGCGGCGAGCGTAAAAGCGTGGGCTCTTGGATCAAATCCATCGTGTGCGCCCGCAGCACGCAGTTTATCGCTACTAAAGATAAAATTTACGAAAATCAAAAAGCAGGATTAAAGGAGGTTGTGGATTTAAAAAGCGAATTTTTAGCGATGTACGCGGACGGGGATGCCATCCTCGTAGTCAGCAAATCAGGCAAAATTTTAAAATTCTAAGAAAGGATTAGTATGTTAAAAAGTTTCAAACCCGTGCTTTTGGGCTCGGTTTTGTTCGCCGCAAGCGCCCTGTGTGCCGCGGATAGCGACCTAGAGCGCGTGATGAAAGAACGAAATTTAAGCGAAAAAGACGTTTTGGCGGCGGCTAAAACCTATCAGCCGACCGGCAGAAAGGACGATTATATGGTCTTCTCCTCCGGCGGTCAAAGCGGACAGGTGATCGTTTACGGCGTGCCGTCGATGAGGATCTACAAATATATCGGCGTATTTACTCCGGAGCCTTGGCAGGGATACGGCTTTGACGAGGAGAGCAAGGCGGTCTTAAGATCTGGCTCTATTAACGGCAAGGAGATCAACTGGGGCGATACTCACCATCCAAATTTCAGCGAGAAAAACGGCGAGTACGTGGGCGATTATCTCTTTATCAACGATAAGGCGAACCCAAGAATCGCGGTTATAAATTTATCCGATTTCGAAACTACTCAAATAGTCGTAAATCCCGTAATCAAAAGCGATCACGGCGGCTCTTTCGTAACGCCTAATACCGAATATGTCATCGAAACCAGCCAATACGCAGCCCCTTTCGATAACGACTGGCACCCGATCGAAGAGTATCAAGCAGTCTATCGCGGTGCGGTAACGCTATGGAAATTTGACTACGATAAAGGTAAAATCGACGTAAATAAATCCTTCTCGCTAGAGCTTCCTCCATATATGCAAGATCTAAGCGACGCAGGTAAGGGCGAGAGCTTCGGCTGGGCATTTACCAACAGCTTTAACTCCGAAATGTACACAGGCGGCATCGAAAAGGGTCTGCCTCCTATGGAAGCCGGCATGAGCCGCAACGATACCGACTACTTGCACGTTTATAACTGGCAAATTCTAGAAAAACTTGCTCAAGACAGCAAAAACTACAAGGTCGTAAACGGACACAGAATCGTTACAATAGACGCCGCCGTAAAAGCGGGAGCGCTATTTTTGATCCCTGAAGCCAAATCTCCTCACGGAGTTGATGTTAGCCCTGATGGCCGCTATATCATCATCGGCGGTAAACTAGATACTCACGCTAGCGTTTATGATTTCAAAAAGATTAAAGAGCTAATTGATAAGAAAGAATACGCAGGCAAGGATCCATACGGAATTCCGATCCTAGATATGCAAAAGACGCTTCACGGACAAGCAGAGCTTGGTCTTGGACCTTTGCATAATACCTTTGATTCGCAAGACGGCGTAATCTATACATCGCTTTACGTCGATAGCCAGATCGTAAAATGGAACTACAAGACGCTAAAGGTTTTAGATAGGATCAACGTTCACTACAATATCGGTCACCTCGATTCTATGGAGGGCAAATCCTCAAAGCCTGTTGGCAAATACGTAATCGCGCTGGATAAGCTTTCGATCGATAGATTTAATCCTATCGGACCGCTTCATCCGCAAAATCACCAGCTCATCGATATTACAGGGCCTAAAATGGAGATGCTTTATGATCTTCCTATCGGTCTAGGTGAGCCGCACGACGTAGTTTCTATCGCAGCTAGCAAGCTTCATACGAAACCTACCTATACTATGGGGACAAACTCTCGCACCGGCAAGCAGCACCCTGCTATGACGTTAGCGGGTCAAGAGCGCATCGAGCGCGACGGCAAAAACGTAAAAGTCTATGCTACGGCGATCCGCAGCCATATCAATCCTGAGCACATCGAGGTTAATAAGGACGATAACGTAACGATCTATATGACAAATTTAGAGCGCGCTGAGGACGAAACTCACGGCTTTACGGTTGATGATTACGATCTGCATATGTCGCTTGAGCCGGGTAAGACTGCGAGCGTAAATTTCATCGCAGATAAAGAGGGCGTATTTCCTTTCTACTGCACGGAATTCTGCTCTGCGCTGCACCTTGAGATGTTCGGATATCTATACGTAAAAGATCCGAATAAAAAATATACTTCAGCTAAAGCTTCTATGCTAAAAGCTCTTAGCCCAGAAGCTCTAAAAGCCGAATACGACAAGGTAGTAGCTACGAATAAAGCCACCGACGACGTTATCCAATCAGTCGTTAAATTCTTAAAAGAGAAAAACTACGAGAAATATCCTAAGGTCAAGGCTTTAGTCGATGACGCGCTGGATCAATACGGCAAAATTCCTGAAACCAAAGCCAAGGCAGACGCCGCGGTAAAAGCAGGCGATATGAACGGCGCTATACTTTGGGAAGGTCAAGTTTGGCAGTATTTAGTAAAAACCGCAGATGTCGGACTTCGCGCTAAAAACAACCTGATCCGCGAGCTCTCCACTCCTATGAGCGAGGCTGCATCTAACGGCGAGAAGGCTTACCTACGCGGAGGCTGCAACGGCTGCCACGTCATCGGTCAAGTAAGCTCGGGTCCTGATCTAACGGGCGTCCTACTTCGCCATGAAAACGGCGAGAAATGGGTAGCCGATTTCATCAAAGACCCTGCTAAATTCTACGAAGACGACTACGTTAAGGCAATGATAAATTACTTCAACCTTCGCATGCCAAATCAGCATATGAAAGACGAGGAGATCAAAGATATCATCGAATACCTAAAATGGGTCGATGAGAACGCGGGTCTTAACTAACCCTACTCTCCCCCGCAAGGGGGAGAATTTAAAGGAGACGAAATGCCAAAATATAAAATTTACGCGATTTTAGCGCTGCTTATTATGACGGTCGCTTTTACCATCCCTACGCTCGGATTTTTCAAAGTCCAAGGCAAAATCGTATCGGGGCAGGTTAGCAGCGTCTCGCAGCTGCCCGCATACTCCGCACCGATATGGAATTTTTATACGAAAGCATCGTATAAAAATCACCTAATTCCTAGTGATGTTAAAAACGATCTAGGCGCGATGCTGGAGCATAAATTTGAAGTGGGCGTACCTAGCATACCGGTGTGGAAAATTTCACTCGAAGCGCCGAACTATCCAAAAGAGGCCTTCCCCGATGGAATTCCGCTTTACGTCCACGTTGACGGCTTTAGCGGTGATGTTGGCGAGATGAATACCCTAAATCACTATATCGGCATGTATCCCGTCTGGCGCGGCGGCACGCTCGAGCACTCGCTATCGCCGTATTATCTCATAATCGCGACGATCGGCATGCTTGCGTTTTTGTACTACGACGGCAAGGGGCAGACTCTGCTTATGATCCTGCCGATCATTGCGCCGCTTATTTTCATCGGCTGCTACGTGGGCTGGCTGTATTGGTTCGGGCACAACCTGCAAGACTGGGGCGCGTTTAAAATAAAGCCTTTTATGCCTACGGCGTTTGGCGATGGTAGCGTGGCGCATTTTACTACCCATTCATATCCGGCTCTTGGCTTTTGGCTGATGCTGGCCCTATCGCTACTATCGGCGTTAGCTCTACTATCTAAGAAAAAATTCCTACGAGAGCATAGATGAGGCCTTTGCTTCTAGCATTCTCGCTCGCGCTAAGCTTAGGCGCGGGCGAGCTTCAAGACGCGATCGATAACGCAAAAGCGGGCGATATTATCGAACTAGCCGCAGGCGAATACCACGGCAATATTTTAATCGATAAACCCCTTACTATCGACGGACTAGACCGCTCCGCCGTGATCATAGGCGATCGCAACGGAACGGTCATCCGCGTCCGCTCTCCGCATGTTACAATTAAGAATTTAACAATTCAAAACGGAGGCTTCGAACATCTTAGCGAGGATGCAGGGATCAACGTAAGCGACGTAAACAGCGTAATCATAAAAAATAATCTCATCAAAGACGTGCTCTACGGCGTCGTGCTAAGCAAGGCAAACGACGTAACGATCGAGGGCAACGAAATTTCAAGCAATACCTACCGCACGAGTTTTAAAGGCGACGGCATCAAGCTTTGGTATTCCAATGCCAATAAAATTTTAAATAACGACGTCCACAACGTCCGCGACACCGTTTTTTACTTCTCAAACGGCAATCTCGTTGCGGGCAACAAAGGCCACAGCTGTCGCTATTCGCTGCACTTTATGAACTCCGGGCACAACGTCGTGGAGGATAACTACTACGACGGCAATAGCGTGGGATTATTTTTTATGTTTTCAAGCGATAATATCGCCAGACGCAACGTCGTGCGCAATGCAGACGGCGCTTACGGCGTAGGCATAGGTATGAAGGATAGCTCAAATTTTACGATCACCAACAATAAAGTCGTCTACAACGCACGCGGATTTTATCTGGATCAATCCCCCTATCAGCCGGGCTCACTTAACGTTTTTGAAAACAACGATATCGAATACAACAGCATCGGCGTGCAATTCCACGCCACGCAGCTAAAAAGCGTATTTAAAAACAATAAATTTAAAGGCAATATGGAGATCGTGCTAAACGATACGCCCCAATCCAAGCTCTTACAAAACGAATGGAGTGGCAACTACTTCGACGATTACGACGGATTTGATCGCGATGGTGACGGCTACGGCGACGTTAGCTACAGCTCATACGCCTACGCAGACAGGCTTTGGGCGCATAAACCGAGTGTGCGGTTTTTTTACGGCTCCAGCGGGATCGCGCTTTTAAATTTCATCTCCAAGCTCGCTCCGTTTTCAGAGCCTGAGCTACTGCTAAAAGATCCAAAACCTAGGATGAAGCAATGATAAAGAATAGACGCGAAGCGATAAAACTACTCGGCGGAGCGCTCGGAGTACTCGGGGCAGCGAACTTATTTGCGGATGAGAATTCCACAAATTCCGTAAATTTTACGGGCGGCGAAGCGCAGAATTCCGGCGCGTCAAATTCCGTAAATTCTGAGGGGCAAAATTCCGCGCCGAATTCCATAAAACAAAATTCTGCGGAAAATTCTAGCGGGGATTCCGCCTCTTTATATCTGCGTCCGCCAGGAGCGCTAGCGGAACGAGGCTTTCGCTCTAGCTGTATCAAGTGCGGTCAATGCGTGCAAGTCTGCCCCTATCACAGCATCTATCTGCTCGATATTACGCATCTTTTTGACATCGGCACTCCCGTTATCGATGCCAAAGATCGGGGCTGCTATCTTTGCGGCGCGCTTCCTTGCGTGCTCGCCTGTCCAAGCGGAGCGCTCAGCCACGAGACGAACGAGCCTAAAAAGGTCAAAATGGGTATCGCCGTGATTAAAAATTTAGACGCCTGTTTGGCGTATCGCGGGCAGGTTTTAAAATCTAGCGATCTGCGCCCAAAGCCCGCCAAGACCGAGCAGGAGCGAGAGCTAAACTCCGCGCTGGCGGCGAAAGAGGGCAAGCCCTGCGATCTATGCGCGTCGCTGTGCCCTTACCCGCAGCCGCTTGATGCCATCGCGATGATAGAAGCGGGCGCGCATTTCGCTCCGCAGATCCGTAGCGCTTGCGTCGGCTGCGGCGCGTGCGCAGAGCTCTGCCCGGCGCGGATCATCGAGATAATCCCGCGGGCGGATTACAAATCAATCTATGAAGGAAAACAATGAAAAACTCTATTAAATTCTACCTCTGCTCGCTAGCTGCGGCACTTTTGTTATGCGGCTGCGGAGATGACGGCAGTTCAAGCTCCGCCGCGGCAAGCTCCGCGGGGCAAAATTCTGTCTCGCAAAACTCCGCAAGGCAAGGCTCTGCGAGTTCAAATTCTACGCCGCAGAGCGTGGAACAAAATCATACTGCCAAGCCTCGCATAAGCGTTAAAAGCGGCGAGGCGCCCAAGAAGGACGATAAGTTCGTAAGCTACGATTTTTACGGCGAGCGAAAGGTAAATTTTAACCTAAACGGCGATGTAAACGAAACGACCAAAAATATCGTGGCATATTCGAGCATCAAAAACCAATACGAAAAGCTAAATTTCGATCTGATGAAAAAGCGCCTTGGGCACGATTTTATCCTGCGCTGTTCGGCGTGCCACGACGACTACGCCAACGGCATCATCGGTCCGTCGCTTCTGGATAAAACCGACGCGCAGATCGTGGATATGATTAAAAAGTATAAATTCAAAGAAAAGCCTAATCCTCTTATGGTGCAGCTCGTAAACGGCATGAGCGAGCAGCAGATAGAGACGATGGCGAAAGAAATTTACGAGTTCAACAAACAATTTAAGGAGCAGAAATGAAACCGGGCAAAATTTTAGCTTTGATTTTGGGTGTAGCACTGATCGCGCTGATGATCTTTATGGCTAGTTCGGACGATTCTAGCGCGCCGCAGCAAGAAGTCAAGCCGCAAACGCAAGCCAAGCCTGCACCGCAGAGCAAAAGTGTCGATCTCATCGACGATAAGGACGTGAAAAATATTAAAATTTTGCAGCAGAGCGTCAAAGAGCGCGATTTCAAGGTTAGCAGCTCCTATCTAGTAAGCTGCGCGCCCTGCCACGGCGATGACGGACGCGGCAAGATCGCTCCGCCGATCGGAGGCAAGAGCAAGGATCAAATTTTAGCAAGCCTTAAAGATTATAAGGCGGGCAAGATCAAAAATAGCCTGATGAGCGGACTACTGACCAACGTAAGCGACGAGAGCCTAGATAAGCTCGCGGATGAAATTTCAAAATTTAAAGAGTAGCTCTTGGATAAATATAATTCGCGATGCACGATCAAAAATACGAGCTTTTTCTCAACCTTCGCGCTTAAAAATAAAAGCGGCAAGTTGCGTCCCAGCATTCGGGCTCTGCGCTACGCTACGGTATTTTTGGTGCATCTGCTTTTCGTGCTTTCCTTTCGCGCGGATATTCAAATTTTAGAGGGCGACATCAGCGGCTCGCGGATACTTGGCTTTCACTTAGCAGATCCTTTCGCGACTCTTGAGGTGATCGCCGCGCACAAGGATTTGCCAATAAATTTGCTCATCGGCTCGGGCACGATCTTGCTGTTTTATTTCATCGCGGGCGGTAAGGCTTTTTGCTCGTGGATTTGCCCTTACGGAGCGCTTAGCGAGATCGGCGAGAAGCTGCATAATACGCTAATTGCCAAGCACGTCATCAAGGAGCGCTCATTGCCTCGCGGTATGCGATATGCGATCTGGGCGATATTTTTGCTGCTAAGCGCGATTACCGATCTGCTCGTTTTTGAAATTTTTAACGTAGTTGGAATTTTATCGCGCTTCATCATCTACGGCTTTTCGCTGGCGGGGCTTTGGATCGTTTTTGTGTTTTTGCTCGAAGTATTTTTTAGCAGACGAGCGTGGTGCACTCATCTATGTCCGCTAGGAAGCACCTATTCGCTTGCGGCAAAAGCAAGCCTAAGCAAGATTACTTGGGATAAGAGCAGGTGCGATCACTGCGGCGTTTGCCAAGACGTCTGCTTCGTCTCGCATGTGCTAGACATCACCAAAAAAAAGGCATCCGAAAACCTAGGCGATAAGAGCAAATTTATGCTAAAAGGGATAGACTGCACACTGTGCGGACGCTGTATCGACGTGTGTCACCAAGACGCACTGAGTATCGGCAATAAGCTAAAAGATATGATCTAAGGAAGCCTATGATAGAGATTAAAAACGTAAGCAAGAAATTCGCAGATCAATTTGTTTTAAAAGATATCAATCTAAATATCGATGATGGCGAGCAAGTGCTTTTCGTCGGGCAAAACGGAGCAGGCAAAAGCTCGCTGATGCGGACGATTCTAGGCGAATACATACCCACAAGCGGCAGCGTAGCTATCGACGGATTTGATTCGTTTAAGCAGCGCAGCCGTGCTCTACGCGGTATCAGCTTCGTGCCGCAAACCCCGCCGCCGCTTAAGCTAAGCCTAAATGAGCTCATCTACTTCGCCGAGCGTACGGCTGACGCAAGCAGAGCAGACATCATAAAATTTTGCGACGAAATGGAGCTTGATCTAAGTTCAAATTTAAACAAACCTTTCCATAAGCTATCCGGCGGTATGAAGCAGAAATTTTTAATCGCGCTAGCATTCGGCAGGGCTAGCAAGGCGATGATTTTCGACGAGCCGACAGCCAATCTCGATCCGAGCGCGCGCGAGCGTTTTAAGACGCTTTTGCGTAAGTATGCAAAAGACAAAAGCTTAATCTTTATCTCGCATAGGCTCGACGAGGTTGAAGGGCTGGTAAAAAGAATGATTTGTATGGATCTAGGGAGGATCGTAGATGATAAAAATGTTTAAATTTTTACTTTGCGCACTTGCGGCGCTCACGTTTTTAGGCTGCGGCGACGAGAAGGACTACGGCAACGTCCACTACGACAGGGACGTATGCGAGCACTGCCAGATGGCGATCAGCGATAACCGCTTCAGCGTCGATGTGCGCGTGGACGGCAAAAATCACTACTTTGACGACATCGGCTGCTTGGTGGATTTTATGGTGACCAACGACAAGTTAAATTGGCTGAAGGACGCCAAAATTTATATCAATGACGCTAGTGGCAACGGCGAATTTATCGACGCACGCACGGCGCACTTTTATCGCGGTTTTAAAACCCCTATGTCGTTTGGCTGGGGCGCGTTTAAAAACAAGCAAGAGGGCAAGCAAGACTTCAGCTTCGATCAGGTAGTCGCGGCGCTTAAAGCAGGCGGCGGCTCGCACGGCATGGGAATGGGCGATATGGGTCGCGATGCGCACGGCGATATGGGAAGCATGCACGGACACGGCGACATGGGCGGAATGAAAGACCCTCACTCCGCGGAGCACGATATGAGCAGTATGGGGCATACTCACGGCGCAGATCATGGCATGGGCGGCGATGCGGGCAGCACGGCGCACTCTCAAGGCGCGCCGCACGATATGGGGCAGATGCACGAGGGTAACGGCACGGCACACGGTATGCCTTCTGGGCACGCGCATTAAGGATGGTTTCAGTTAAGATGAAATTTTAAGCGGCCCATGTTTTGCGCTAAATTTAAAGCGTAAAATTTCAGCGCGCCGCCCGTGCCGCCATCGATGAGATAAAATTTTACTTTGCAGCGTCGTGAATTACGGATAATAGGCGACACTGAACGACGCGATGTTTAAGCACACTGCGAGCCGGAGCCGTAAATTTAAAATTTATGCGCGGTCCGCGGTCGCAGGCGGGCGCGAGGCAAAGATGGGTCTAGAAAACGACCGCGTTTATCTTGCGACGCGGCTAAATTTAAGGCACGGCGCAAAATTCGCTTTGCCGAATTAAAATTTACGCGGGCGCGCTAATTTAAAATTTCGCCGTAAATTTAAAATTTATCCGGTGCGGAATTTGCCGCTGCGGGATTTTTAGAATTTTAAAATTTTATGCTGTGAGGCGCGTCCAGCTTTGAAATTTTGCGGAATTGAAATTTAAGCGGCCCGTCAAACGGCTAAATTTTAAAACTGCGGCGGATGAGGGATAGCGGGTGGCAAACGGCGCGCCGTTTGAGTGCGCGCAAGTCTGGGTCGTAAATTTAAATTTATGCGCGAGCCGCGGCCGCAGGCAGCGGATAAAATTTCGCCGCCTGTTTAAACGCCAGACGAGCGAAATTTAAGGCCGCGAAATCCGCGCCGCAAAACGAGGCTAAAATTTAAAGACGGGCGCATTTAAGCCGCGCGAGAAATCTAAATTTAAAAAGCGCGCCGAGGCGCAATAAAGGAATATGAATGAAAAATTTACTCACCATCGCCGCTTTGG
>CAUQZM010000038.1:0-13065 GCA_963522765.1 uncultured Campylobacter sp.
TGACAACTCCGAACGATCTGGATAAACTAGGTCTTAAAAATATCAAAAAAATCAACTACAACTTAAGCTACGACGAGCTTTTCGAGCTTGAAAAGGCTATGGGCGAGGGGCGCGTATCAAGCAACGGCACTTTTATGGTCGATACGGGTATCTTTACGGGTCGCAGCCCCAAGGATAAGTACTTCGTAAAGCAAGACCCGAGCCAAAAATACATCGCCTGGGGTAAGGTAAATCAGCCCATCTCAAAAGAGCTTTTCGATAAACTTTTAGCCAAGGCAAAAGCCCAACTAAGCGGTAAGGAAATCTTTATCCAAGACGCATTTTGCGGCGCGAGCAAATCTAGCCGTAAAAACGTGCGCTTCGTAACCGAAGTCGCGTGGCAGGCGCATTTCGTAAAAAATATGTTCATCCGCCCAAGCAAGAGCGAGCTAGCGGAATTTCATCCCGATTTCGTGGTTTACAACGCGTGCAAATGCAAAAACGAAGATTACGCGAGCGACGGGCTGCATTCCGACGTTTTCGTTATCTTTAACGTCGAGGAAAATGTCGCGGTTATCGGCGGCACGTGGTACGGCGGCGAGATGAAAAAAGGAATTTTTTCGATGATGAACTACTGGCTGCCGCTTGCGGGCAAGATGTCGATGCACTGCTCGGCAAACGTGGGCAAGCAGGGCGACACGGCATTATTTTTCGGCCTAAGTGGCACGGGTAAAACGACGCTCTCAACCGATCCAAACCGCAAGCTAATAGGCGATGACGAGCACGGCTGGGATGACGAGGGTATATTTAACTTCGAGGGCGGCTGCTACGCGAAGTGCATAAATTTAGACCCGAGTAGCGAGCCTGAAATTTACGCCGCGATCAAACGCGACGCGCTGCTTGAGAACGTAGTCGCGGACGAAGCTGGCGTCGTGGACTACAAAGACGGCAGCAAGACCGAAAACACCCGTGTCAGCTACCCGATCTATCACATCGAAAATTACGAGCCGAGCTCCGCGGGCGGCCATCCTAAAAACATAATCTTCCTGACCGCCGACGCATTCGGCGTTTTGCCGCCGGTTGCAAAACTCACCAAAGAGCAGGCGATGTATTATTTCCTAAGCGGCTACACGGCAAAAGTCGCGGGCACCGAGCGCGGCATCACCGAGCCCGTGGCGACCTTTAGCGCGTGCTTTGGCGAGCCGTTTATGCCGCTACACCCGACCGTTTACGCTAAGCTGCTAGGCGAAAAGATCGATAAGCACAATGTCAGCGTTTATCTCGTAAATACCGGCTGGAGCGGCGGCGCGTACGGCGTGGGCAAGCGAATGAGCATCAAAGCCACGCGTGCGTGCATAAACGCGATCCTAGACGGCAGCATCAAAAAGTGCGAATTCGAAAATTTCGAGAAATTTAACCTCGCGATCCCAAAAGAGCTCGCAGGCGTCGAGACGAAGCTACTAAATCCTATTAATACGTGGACGCATCCTGCGGAATATAATATAACGCGCGATAAGCTAGCAAAGATGTTTGAAGAGAATTTTAAACGCTACGAGGACGTAAAAGAGGGGGTCGAGTTTGCTAAAGCAGGCCCTACGGCTTAGGCTCCTGGGCCTTGGGGCGATCTGCGCGCTTTTTGCCGCATGCGAAAACACCCCTTCAAATTTAAAACAGCCGCTCGTTGCGATGAGCGGCTTTTCCTTTTACGACGATCCGCTAAGATACATCAACAATGTGCGCGCAAAATCGGGGCTAAATCAGCTTTCGCAGAATGAAATTTTAAACACCTCCGCGCTTAATCACGCAAAATATGTCGTCGCAAACGAGGCGATGTCGCACGACGAGACTCCGGGCAGACCGAATTTTACGGGTGAAAATCCGTCAAAGCGCGCTTTTTACGCAGGCTATAATGCTGTCGTGAGGGAAAATTTATCCTATAATTCAAGCGATCTAAAAAGCGCGATCGACGGGCTTTTAAGCGCGATTTACCATAGATTTGCATTTTTGGATTTTGCCTCGGATGAGATCGGCATCGGTTATTTTGAGCACGGCAAAAAAAGCAGCTACGTTTTTGAGATGGGGAATTCGCGCCTTAACGCCTTTTGCTCGCGGAATTTAAACGACGAAGGAAGCGGCAAATTTCTACTGGGGATGTGCAAAAACGAAACGCTACGGATGAGGGAGGATAAGTTCAAAAGCGCCACAGCGCTAAACTCGCGCCCTTACGTCTATTACCCGAACGACGAGCCCGCGCTTGCGTTTTTCAGTAATGAAATTCCGGATCCCATGCCCGAGTGCAAAATCACCGCAAATCCCGTAAGCGTGGAGTTTAATGCCGAGGGGCCGTCCGTAACGATGAAAAGTTTTAAAATTTACGAAGGCGGCAGGGAGCTTCAAAACGTTAAAATTTTAGACAAAAACTCCGATCCTAACGCCATTTTAAGCGATAGGCAGTTCGTGCTTTTTAGCAGAGATGTTTTTAAATTTGACGCCAAATACGGCGCGGAGTTTAATTACGAGCAGGGCGGCGAGCAAAAGACGCTGCAGTGGGAGTTTATCACGCAGGCGCCTAAATTTAGATATTTCGTCGTGCAAGGCGGAGAAAATCTGAGCGTGAAAAACGGCGCGTTTTACGATATATTCGTAACCCCCAAAGACTGCAACGATTTGATGAAAAGCTACAAAACCAGCTACTCCTTTATGGATAAGCCCGAAATTTCAAGCCCCGCGGCGAATATGCTGCGCGTAAGGCTAAACGGTGTAAAGGGCGCGAAGCTTGAAATTTCAACGGACAACGGCGCGATAATAAATCTGTATTTAAGCGACGACTCCAAAAGCTACGGCGGCATGGGTAAAATTTACGCCGCAATCGCGGCAGTTTTGGCGGCGATCATCTTGTTTTATCTTTTGGCAAGGCGCAGAGAGCGATAGGCGAGACCTATTTTCGCGACCTCTGCTTTTGCCTGCGCGTACAGGGGCGCATAATGCCTATCCTGCGTGAAATTTAATGCAGAGCTCGGCTTTTAAATTTCATCCCCATTTATCTCATCCGCAAGTTTTAAAATTTTAGCCTGTACCGCCTCAGGAGCGTAGATATCCATCCACTCTATCCCGTTTGATGCGCTAAAAAGCACAGCGATCCGCCCTTCGCTCATCGCGCGCTTGGCAGCCTTGGTTGCCGCGGGGCTGTTACCCATATTTGGCGTCTCGTCTATACTTATCTCGGCGCAGCGGCGCAAAATAGGCGCCAAATCAAACTCTCCCTCGAGCAAAATAATAACAGAGCCGCGCCTAAAGCTGCAAGCGTTCCAAAAGATCTCAGCGCCGTTTACGCATTCGCGCGCGAGATCGAGGCGAAATTTGCCCGGCTCACGCACGAGAAAACTAAACTCGCTCAAGTTTAGCGGATGCTCCACGCTACCGAATGCCCCCACGATGCTATCTTTGCGCCCGTTATAGACATAGGCGACGAGCGTGTTTTGCAGCAGCGGCGCTATGATCTGATCATGCGCACTCGTGTGATCGTCATCTCTAGCGCGGCCTGCGATCTTTACGAAAAACGGTTTGAAATACTCCATAAACGCTCCTTAAGCTTATAAAATTTGCTCGCTTTTGCTTTTAAATTTAACGCTAGCGGCGGTTAAATTTAACTTTGAGCCAGCTGCATTTTCAGCTCGCTTTTTAAGTGCCGCCGTTTTTAAATTTTACTCTTGTATCTGCTATCGCAGCTTCTTGCGCTTATGCATCGTTTTTACGCCTATCAAATACAACCTTGAGGCGGTTTAGATTTTACACAAAATACTCGCGCGCAGCATCCTTACTCTCAAAGGGGCTTGCGCTCAGCTCGCTGCCGTCTATGAGCAGGGCGTAGCGACGAGCGGCGTCCGTTTTGGCGTATGTTAGCGCCAGCCTCGCCGCAAGCTCTCTATCCGCCTCGCTCGCGCCCTTGCTTAGCAGGCTTAGCGCGCCCACGACGTCATCTTTAAATTTTATCTCGCTAAATTTCGGATTTTGCACTGCGGCAAGCTTTTTGTTATCGCTTTCATCCCGCCCGATTATGAGCTTGGCGCCCTCAGGCAGGCGCAGATGGCGCCCGAATTTTAAAATTTCAGCGTCCGCGGGCGTTTCGATCTTTTCAAATTTTACCGCATCCTTGATCCGCTCGCTGAAGCTCTGCACGGTTAGCAGACAGCCTCCCGCAGGCGTTTCGTAATCCTCAAAGCCAAACTCCGCCGCGAGCTGCATCTGTCTAGCCCGTCCGCGCCCGCTGATGTCAAGCAGCGCATCGCGATCTACCCAGCCCTTGATCTCGGGCGTCGTGGGCGGCAGCAGCTTCGCGCACAGCGGACGCAGGATCAGCCCCTCCTCATCGCCGCTAAGCCCGCCGACCTGTGCTAGAGCCTGTGCGCGCTGGCTCATCGGGCGCTGTCCGAGCACCTCGCCCGTGATGATGAAGCTCGCCCCTTCGCTTTGCAGCATCGCAAGCGCGGTCTTAAACATATATCCGTGGCAGTCGATGCAGGGGTTGAAGTGCTTGCCGTAGCCGTATTTGGGCTCGAAAAGCACCTGCCGTAGATATTCGCTTCTGATATCGACGCTTTTAAAATCCGCCCCCGCGGCCGCGGCTCTGCGGCGCATGATCTCGCTCTTATCGTCCTTGCCGCCAAATCCGATATCCATATTCAGCGCGAGCACCTCGATGCCTTGCGAGACGATGAGTTTGATCGCGAGCATGGAGTCAAGCCCGCCGCTAAAGAGCGCCAATGCCTTCATTTCGTTCCTTTACTTGAGTTGATTGATCTTTTTTTGATACTCCAAGATCCGCTCGATCTTGTCGGGCGCGTCGGAGTTTTTGAGCTTTTGCATCAGATCTTGCAGGGCGTTGCGGCGTAAAATTTTGCACGCGTCATTAAAAAGCGCTGCGCCGCCGATCGGCAAAATTTCATCATCCAGCGCGAGCGCGCGCAGATTTTCGCGGGCTTCGGTTTCGGCGTTTTGAGCATTTTGGATGCTTTGAGCGCTTTGAATATTTTGAGCGGCGGCTTCCCTCTCGCCTTGCTTTGCGCCGTTGTTTACTTCTTGCTTCTCGCCGCCGTTTGCGCCCCGCTGTGCGGAGGAGCCTTTTAAATTTACGGCGCCTGCGGAAGCTTGCCCGTCAAAATTTTGCTCGCTAGAATTCTCGCCGATTTTTAAATTTACGCTCTCGCTACGGATAAAATTTTCGCTCGCGCCACCCGTGGTAAAATTTTCGCTCGCATTACTATCCGCATTACCGCCCGCGATGAAATTTTTAAAATTCCCGCCGCTGCGAGCGAAAGCCAAAAACGCCTCGAAAATATCGCCGTGCATGCGAAAATCACGCCGCTCCAAGCAGCCGAGCCCGAGCTGTGCCATCTCACCATCAAGCAGCATCGATTTTATGATCTGAAGTTCCGCGATCTCCTTGCGGCGCAGTAGCGTCCGCCCACCCCTCGCCGAAGCCGCAGGCGATGCGGAGCTTTCATAGCGCGCCGTGTTTTGCGCGCGATCAAAATTTCCGCCGTTTAAACCCCCGCTCGCACCGCCCCTGCCGTCTGCGCTGTGTCCCTCGTAAGAGCCGAAATCGCGAGAGCCGAAGCTCCCGCCCTCGTTAAAATTTCGCCCCTCAAAGCCCGCGCCGAAATTTTTACCGCCGTCAGCGAGATTGAACGAAGCGGGCGAGACGTTTAAAATTTGCGCCACTAGGCTCTGATAGGACTCGGCAAGCACGGGGCCGAGCGCTGCGGTAAATTCTTTGATCTCATTTAGCGCCGCTTCTTTTTGCACGGGGCGGGCGAGGTCGTATTTTTTAGCGATTCTTCGGATCAGAAACTCCCCGCTCTCCATGCCGCTAGCATAAATTTGCTCTAGCTCGCGCACCTTGCCCGCGACTATCATATCCGCAGGATCGGCACCGCCGCCGATTATAGCGACGCTTGAGTCGATCTTATTCAGGCACAAAAGCCGCGCCGATTTTATCGCCGCATTGATGCCCGCAGCGTCGCCGTCGAAGCTAAGCACGACGTTAAGCTCCGCGCGCTTTATAAGTGGCAGATGAGCGGGTGTCAGCGCCGTGCCGAGCACCGCTACGGCATTGTCTATGCCCGCTTGATGCAGCATGATGACGTCCATGTAACCCTCGGTGATGATGAGGGTTTTTTTGGCGATCGCACTTTTTTTCGCAAGGTCGAATGCGTAGAAAATTTTAGATTTATCAAACAGCGCGCACTGCGGCGAATTGACGTATTTGGCGGGGTTGTCGCTTATCGTGCGGCCGCCGAAGCCCACAAGCTTGCTTGCGTGGTTGTAGATCGGAAAAGTGATACGCTCGATGAAGCTTGCGTAGAGCCCGCGCTCGTTTTGCTTCACCGCGCCCGCATTTAGCGCGTCTTGCGGCGGAATTTCTTCGTTTTGTAAAACTCTGATCGTCTGCGCGCTAGCTCCTGCATAGCCAAGGCCGAATTTACGAATGCTTTGATCGCTCAGTCCGCGATCGTGCAGGTATTTTACGGCGGCGGGATTTTGATAAAGGCAGCTTTGGTAATAGGCGTTTAAAATCCCGAGCACCTTCTTCTCTTCGCTGCGCTCCTGGACTTTAGCGCCGGTGTATTGCAGCGCGAAATTATACATCCCCGCAAGCTTTTCGACCGCTTCTGGGAAGCTTATCTTTTCGTAATCTTGGATAAATTTAATCGCGTTACCGCCCGCTTTGCACGAAAAACAGTGAAAAATTCCAAGCTTGGAGCTCACGCTCATGCTCGGGTGCGAGTCGTCGTGAAAGGGGCAGACGCCCACGAAATTTGCGCCGCTGCGCTTAAGCGGGACATATTTTTCTACGACGTCTACGATATCTACGGTGGCTAGCAGATTTTCTATGCTTTCGTTTTTAATCATAAGCGAAATTATACCCGCACTTTGCTATAATTGCCCTTTATTTTTGCGACGAGGTTTGATTTGGATAATTTTTTCTTAGACGATCGCGACCCGATTTTCGGGCTTATCATGCTGATAAGCATAATCTTGCTAGTGTCGATTCTAAGCTACATTTGGGGAGTTTTTTCTAAAAAGAACGAGAGGCAGAGCTTAGAGAATTTTATCAAAAAATTTGACACCCTAGACGCGCTTAGCACCGAGCACAGACAGCTTTTGGCAAGCCCGCAAATAGACATCCCGACGCTTGGAATTTTAGCTAGCTCTTTCGTCAAAAGCGGCGACTTCGAGCGCGCGATAGAAATTTATCTAATCGCACTAAGTAAGGCTAGCGGCGGCGTGCAGAGGGAGTTTATCCTTACAAATCTCGGTATCGTATATTTCAAAGCGGGCTTTTTGGGGCGCGCCGAAGAGGTGTTTTTACAGGCGCTAAAGCTGCGCCCCAGAAACAAAGAGGCCCTTACGCATCTTACGGTGATTTATGAGCGGCTGAAACGCTTTAATGAGGCGCTTGAGGTGCTTGACGCGCTGCGCGAACAGGACGCTGAAGTATATGCTCAAAGCCAGTTCGAGCGTGCTCAGATCATCGCAAACGACGCCAATACGCCGTTTAATAAAAAGATCGCTAAAATTTCAAAGCTAAATTTCAAAGGTGCGGGGCGGTTCTGCATGGAGCTTTTTATCAAAAACAAAGAGCCTATGGAGGGCTTTGACCGCTTCCCGCCGATCGAGCAGGCTATCGATCTGATCTATGATTTCCCTGCGGCGGTAAATACGCAGGATGCGGAGTACAACGCGCTTTTTTACGCGCTTGGAAAAAGCGATCAAAAGCCGCAGAGCGCGAGTAAAATTTTTGAGATCAACGCGCTTATAGCTATGAAAGACGCGGGCTTTGAGGACGCAGGGCTTAGCTTTAGCTACACCTGCGCGAAGTGCAAAAGCTCGGTGGGGCTTTTCTCGCACCGCTGCCCGGTCTGCTACGAGCTAGGCAGCATGGAGATCAGAGCGCAAATTTCGGAGAAAACCGGTGAAATCGGTCAAACTTTTTAGCGACGGCAGCTGCCTCGGAAACCCGGGAGCGGGCGGCTGGGCTTACATACTGCAATACGGCGACGCAGTAAAAAAGGCAAGCGGCGCAGAGGGGATGACGACAAATAATCAAATGGAGCTAACGGCCGCTATAATGGGACTTAGCGCGCTTAAGCAGCCATGCCGCGTCGAGCTTTTTACCGATAGCGAATATGTCGTTAAGGCGATAAGCTCCTGGCTCGCAAAGTGGGTCGTTACCGATTTTAAGGGCAAAAAAAACGCGGATCTGTGGCGCAGATACCTTGCGGCGGCGGCGCCTCACGAGATCAAGGCCTTCTGGGTCAAGGGGCATGCGGGACATCCGCAAAACGAGGAGTGCGACGCTATGGCTCGCGCGGCCGCAGAAGCGATAAAGGGCTAAAATTCTGCAGCGAAGCTTGCGGTTGCGCGGATTTAGCATATATTCACCCGCGTTTGCTTTGCACGCAGAGCCACTTCGGCTTAAATTTTATCGCCCGAAGCTTGTTTTAGCGCATTTGTTCACGCAATCGGGCTTCGGTGCACTCTATTCGTTTGCGTCGTTCGCGCTAGTTTGCACCATATTTTGTGCGCGGATTGCATTCGCAGCAAGCGGGCTTTGATGCGGCTGCATTTGCGACAAGTTTGTTTTAGTGTAAATTTCGTTTGCGGCAAGTGAGCCTTAGCGCAGTTTGCGTTAGAATTGGCGGGCTACGTTTAAATTTTATTCGCTGCAGATTGGCGCTAGCGCGTTTCATTCGCCGCGTTAATAAAAATTTAGCGCGGGCTGTGCTTGCGCTCGTTCGTTTCGCTTGCGCAGGTTTGTTCGCGCCAGATGCCGTTTGCGTGCGAGCCGCCGCGGATTTCGCAAAATTTTATAAAAAAGGGCAATAATGCAAAATTTAGAAAAATTACAAGAAAAACTGGGCTACAAATTTAAAAATTTAACCCACCTCAAGATCGCTCTTACGCACAAAAGCGCCAAAAACGGACATAACAACGAGAGACTGGAATTTTTAGGCGATGCGGTGATGGATCTAATCGTGGGCGAGTATCTTTTCAAAAAATTTAGCAGCGACGAGGGCGATCTGAGCAAGCTGCGCGCGGCACTCGTGAACGAAAGCAGCTTTTCTAAATTTGCAAAATTTTTAGGTATCGGCGAGAACCTGAATATGTCGCTGTCCGAGGAGCGCAACGGCGGACGCGAGAAGCCATCGCTGCTTTCGGACGCCTTTGAGGCGATAATGGGCGCCGTCTATCTCGAGAGCGGGCTGCAAAACACCGCCCGCATCGCGACTGCAATCTTAGAAATCCTCTATCCGCGCATCAGCTTTAACGAGCTCGTTAAAGACTACAAAACCGCGCTGCAAGAGCTCACGCAGGCAAAATTCGGCGTCACGCCCGAATACGTCCTTTTAGGCTCGAGCGGCCCCGATCACAAAAAAAGCTTCGAAATGGCAGCGCTCGTAGGCGGCAAGCGGCTCTCATCCGCCGTGGGAGCTAGCAAAAAGGAGGCCGAGCAAAAATGCGCGCAAATCGCGATTGATCTTTTACAAAACAGCGCCTCGCACGGCACTAGCGCGCAAAATAGCGAGCAAACAGCATGCGCTAGCGACGCACAAAGCCGCGCGAACTGCGCTCAGGACGGCAAAAAAGGCTTACGAGGCGGCGACGGACGGGCGCATGGCTGCAAAAAGAGCAACCGCACCGGCGTACCTAGCGGCACGTCGAGCGCTAAAAGAAGCAATGAGGAAAACAAAAATGCCGAACAAAACAGATGCGATAGCGATCAAGGAGGCGCGCTATGAACACCTTCGGCGAGAGATTGCGCCTTAGCACCTTCGGCGAAAGCCACGGCGCGGCGATCGGCGGCATTTTGGACGGCTTTCCAGCGGGCGTGGCGATCGAGCCTTCAAATATCCAAAGCGAGCTTGACCGCCGCAAACCGGGCGGCAAATACGCTACGCCGCGCAAAGAAGCCGACGAGATCGAAATTTTAAGCGGAATTTTTGATGGCCGCAGCACTGGCGCGCCGATCGGATTTATCATCCGCAACGCAAATCAACACTCGAAGGACTACGAAGATCTCAAGGATATTTTTCGCCCCGCACACGCCGATTTTTCGTATTTTGCCAAATACGGACTGCGCGATTACCGAGGTGGCGGGCGGGCAAGCGCTCGAGAAACTGCCGTGCGCGTAGCTGCGGGGGCGTTTGCGCAAATCCTGCTAAATCACTTTAAAATTTCAGTAAAAAGTGGAATCTGCGGCGTGGGCGAAATTTACGCGGAAAATTTAGACTTCGACTTTGCGCAAAACAGCGAGATTTTCGCGCTCGATCCCTCTGCGGAGGGCGCGCAGAAGGAGCTAATCCTAAGCGTCAAAAATGCGGGCGATAGTATCGGCGGTTGCGTGCTGACGCGCGTTACGGGCGTGCCTGCGGGGCTCGGCGAGCCGCTGTATGGTAAGCTGGATGCGGCGCTTGCGGGCGCGCTGATGGGCATAAACGGCGTAAAGGCCGTGCAGATCGGCGCAGGAGTGAAAGCAAGCACGCTAAAAGGCAGCGAAAATAACGATTTTATGCGCGCTAGCAAAAATTCGATCCGCACCAACGGCGGCAAGATCGGCGCAAATTTCGTAAGCAACAACGCAGGCGGGATCCTAGGCGGCATAAGTAGCGGCGCGCCGATCGAGATAACGACGCATTTTAAGCCCACTCCGAGCATTTTCATGGCGCAGCATAGCGTGAGCGTGAGCGGCGCGGACGCGGTCTGCGAGCTGCGCGGGCGGCACGATCCGTGTATCGCCGTGCGCGGCAGCGTCGTAGCCACCGCGATGGCGCGGCTGGCGATCGCCGATGCGCTGCTGCTAAACGCGAGCGCGACGCTGGGGAATTTGAAGCGAATTTACGGCGAGGATTAAATTTAGACGGGCGCCCTTAGATTTTGCAAAATTTCATTAAATTTAAGGACCGAGCGATGAAATTCCCGCGAGCTAGGCGGGCAAATTTTAAATTTACGCGGTAGGCCTATCGCGACAAGGAGGGCAAATGAGACTTGAGCGTATCGGCGAGGACTCGGCGCTGATCGCGCGCATAGAGGCGATCAACGTCGCGGCGTTCCCCGAAATCGAGCGTATCAGCATAAAAAATTTCTTAAAAATGTCGCACAAAGGGCAGCTTGAAATCGCGGCGATTTTTGAGGATTTTAGCGCCATGGGCGCTACGGATAAACATTACGCGGCGGCGAGTGAAAATTTATGCGTGGGATCGCAAAATCGCAGCGAAGCGAGCCAAAATCGTCACGCTGCGGGTAAAAATTATGATGCAGATAACCGCGGCGCGGCAGAATTCGCCTCTTTGAATTCCAAAAATCGCGACGCGGCTAATAAAAAATCCGATGCGACGTGTGAAAAATCCAGCTTGGAAAGTAAAAATCCCAGCGCGGCGACAGGCAAAAATTCAAACGCAGCGACGCAAAATTTAAGCGGCGAGGAGCTGGTTGGCTTTTTCGTCTATAGAACCGAGCAAACTTACAAGCGCGCGGTTTCGCACCACAAACAGCCGCCGCCTCGCCTCAATGCGGATAAAATTTTAAGATCCAAAGCCCATAGCAGCGCGGAATTTGAAAGCGCAGGAGATGAAATTTCAAGCGGCAAAGTAAAATTTTCAGAAGCAAAATTTTTTAGCGTTGCAAGCGGTAAAATCGCAGGTCAAAAAACGCAGCCCCTGGGCGGCGATGAAATTTTAAACGCGAGCGCAGATAGCAAAATTTTAACCGCTGCAGACTGTTCGATTTGCGGTGCGAGCGGCAAAATTTCATCAAGCGCCGGAAGGGATGAAATTTCATTAAACGCCGCAGATGGCAAAATTCCATCGATCGCCACAGAAGGCGAAATTTCGCGCTACGATGAGAGTGAAATTCCAAGCGGCGGGGAGAGCGAGTTTTTTTACGTAGCGTACCTTGCGATCGATGCGAAATTTCGCGGGCTAGGGGTCGGCTCAAGGCTGCTCGCGCTCATCGTCACACAAAATCCGCGCGCGCAGATTGTCCTTGACGTCGAGCCGCCGCACGAGGACGCGCCCAATCTCGCGCAGCGCCTGCGCCGCATAGAATTCTACGGCAGGCACGGCTTTGGGCGCTGCGGCAAGTTTTTCAACTACGCGGGGCTAAGCTTCGAGATCCTTGCCAAGCCGCCGCTAAGCGCGCCGCAGCAGGGATTTGACGTAGCGAGCTTCGTGAGATTTATCGGCGCGGGCAATAAATTTAGATTTAAAATCACCGACGCGCCGCTATATAAAAACTAATGCAAAAGCCCGAATTTAGCCTCATCTGCGACGATACATTTTATAGAATTTTCTCCGCCTCTATCCTTGCGTTTTTTTGCATTTTTATCTCTTTAGACATCGGCGGATCGGGGGAGTTGTTTTATACGGATAGCCCGCTACACTCGCAGCGAGCCAAGCCCAGCCTGACGATCGTTTTTATGTTTTTAGCGCTACTTTATTTGCGAAGCGGTAGCAAAGAGGCGGCGCGCGTGGAATTTGACGAGCTTAAAATATCCTTTCGCAGAGGGCTAGACAAATACGATCTTATGCTTGGATGCGTCGATCTGATAGAGCCGTCGTTCGGCTTCGTGCGGACGTTTCGCGTGCCGTTTATAAGCTACGAGCGGTTTTTAAAACTGCAAGAAATTTTAAAATTCTTGCTTCTTTTCGCATACGCCGCGGGCGTGTTTTTGACGATCAAATTCGGCTTTGTCGAAGCTGCGATCTATGCAGCGGCGGGCATTTTTGCGATTTTGATCGCTTCAAAGCTCGTCGTCGCGCGAAGGCTAGACGGACGAGCGGGGCTACGACTGCGCGACTGCCTGCTACTGCGCGGGAGGGACGATACGGGCGCGGCGGTATTTTTTTGCATCCGTCCCAGCCGCGCCGAGCGCGAAGCTCTACGCATATATTTTTTGAAAAATTTCAGCTACGACATTAAGGCGTAAAATTTTTCGGTTTTCAGCGTAAAATTTAGACCCGCGGGGTAGTTTGGCTACGGCTAAACGTAAACGAAGCGCAAAGGCGGATGCTGCGCGAGTATTTC
>CAUQZM010000039.1:0-12872 GCA_963522765.1 uncultured Campylobacter sp.
AATTTAACTGCAAATTCGGCTTTAAATTTAAAAGTATCGCAAGCCGAATTCTTGACTTTAATCTTAAGTTTGACCTGCGATACGAAATAGTATTTGCAAGTATTTTTGAGATGGATTTGAATGTTGTACAGAAAATTTTGTCCAAGATAGAACACGCGGTTCATCGTAGGACAAAATTTTAAAACTCATTCAAAGCCGCTCAAAAGACGCCGCAAATTTAGCCTATGTTTTCTCCCGCAATCATACCAAACGTTAAGCAGTCGGCTATCGCCACGCTACCTAAGCGGCTAGCTCCGTGTACGCCGCCGGTGATCTCGCCTGCGGCAAATAATCTTGGAATAGGCATCTCTGTTTGTAAAGAGATGACCTGAGCTTTGGTATTGATATCGATACCGCCCATAGTGTGGTGGAGTTTTGGCGTACCGCGCATAGCGTAGAACGGCGGTTTGGAGATATCTACGCCGTTTGTAGTGGTTTTATCCATAGGCTTACCAAAGTCCTCGTCTTTGCCCGATTTAACGAAGCTATTATATCTCTCGACTGTCTTTTTTAACTCGTCGGCAGGGATTTTATAAGCCGCAGCTAGTTCGTCTAGGGTTTCAAATTTCTTTAGTACGCCAGATTCTAGCGGTTTAGTGTAGTGCTCAGGTATGACCATATTTTTTACACCATCGCTATCGCAGAAGTTGATCGGATAGATATCAGCTTTTGCGTCGATTACTTTAAACATAGCTTGAGAGCGGGTGCGGCGGTCTGCTAGCTCGTTCATATAGCGTTTGCCGGTTCTTGGATCGACTGAAATTCCGTAGCGGAAGCTTCCGTTTACGTTAAACATAGAGCCTACGCCAAAGCCTTTTTCGTCAGGGCATGCCCATGGACCGAATTGTATCCAGCTTAGCTGAACTGGAGTAGCGCCGATCCTAAAGGCCTCCTTCATAGCGCCTGCTGTTGCGCCCGGGTGGTTGGTGCTATCTGTGGTAGGCAAGATAGACGGATCTTGGACTTGTCTAAAGAATACGTCGCGGCAGAATCCTCCTGCGGCTAGTACTACGCCTTTTTTAGCTTTTATAACTTTTTTAGTTCCCGTAGTGTTTTCGGCGTCGTCTTTTTGGCTCTTTGGATCAAATTTATAATCCTCTCTGATGATTACTCCGTCTACGCCGCCGTCCTCGCCTAGGACAAACTCGTCAAATTTAGCTCTTTGTCTTAGCTCGCAGCCTTGTAGGTTTTTAAAGTATTCTACCATCGGCTGAACGATACCGGAGCCTGAACCGTTAGCTGTTTGAAGCGATCTAGGTACGCTGTGTCCGCCTGCGTGAGTAACTTTATCTATGTATTTAGCGCCGCATTTTAGAGTTAGTTTATATGCGTCTTGCGCGCGAGTAGCGATGGTGTCGATTAGATCTACGTGGTTTAGGCCGCGACCCGCTTTTAGACAGTCTTTGATAAATAGCTCGTTGCTATCTTTGATGCCTTCTGCTTTTTGTTTGTCGCTGTTTGGAACGGCAAAAATTCCGCCGTTAATTACGGAGTTACCGCCGACGCGTCCCATCTTTTCTAGGATTAGGACTTTATTGCCTTTTTCGGCTGCGGTGATACCCGCCGCAAGTCCTGCAAAACCGGAGCCCACGATAACTACGTCCCACTCTTCGTCAAATTTGACGTCTTTAGCGTTAACCGCAGCGTTTGCGTTTACGGAGCCGAGCGCTAAAGCACCCGCGCCAACTAGGCTCATTTTGAGCAGATCACGTCTTGAAACGTTTTCCATGATGTCTCCTTTATTTTTAAACCGAAATTTCGGTTTTTGATGTGCCTAATTTTGGGAGAATTATAGCCAAAGTTAAATAAAAGCAAAATAATATTATTTAAAAATTGTTTTTAAATTTTAAAAAACCGCCGCAGTCAAAAAGCCGCTTATCGGCTACTTGCTAGTTCTAAATTTAGACAAATTCTAAATTTAAATCTCTTCATAAAATTTTACGTTCGCTATGAGAGCGTATCCTAGGCCGGATAAAAGACCCGCTAAAAGCAGGTCTTTATCTCTCGCAAAGCTTACCGCACGCATCGGCGCGGCATCTGCTGCAGTGAGTCATCTGCGCCATTGAGCCGCCGATTAGCTTTCTCATACTGCGAATTTCTTCGTTTGAGGGCGATTTGATATTTGCAAAAGGGGTATCATGCACGGGGATCATCGCCATACAGTTCATGATATCGGCCTGCCACTCCTTAGCTTTTTTCGCGATTTGCGGGACGTGAGCCATATTTACGCCAGGGATTACGACCGTATTGATCTTTACGATCATGCGGGCTTCTTTTAGTTTGCGGATCCCTTCCTCTTGGCACGCCTGAAGAATTCTAGCGCCCTCTTCGCCGCGGTAAATTCTATTTCCGTGGCGTACCCACGCATAAATTTTGCCGCTCACTTCGGGCGTTACGGCATTGACCGTTACCGTCACGTGGCTCACGCCGATGCGCACGATATCATCCACGTGCTCGGGCAAAGATAGGCCGTTTGTGGATAGACAAAGTAGGGCGTGAGGGAAGTGAGCTTTGCATTTTTCAAAGGTCGCTAGAGTCTTATCGGCATCGCACATAGGATCTCCGGGCCCTGCGATACCGATGACCGAGATATCTTGTCTAAATTTAAATAGATTTTCCACGTACCCTACGGCCTCGTCCGGGCTCTGCACCTTTGCCGTTACGCCGGGGCGGTTTTCGTTGGCGCAGTCGTAGATGCGGTTGCAAAAATTGCATTGGATATTACAATGCGGCGCTACGGGAAGGTGCACGCGCCCGTAGCTCGCGGACGCTTTTTTGCTAAAGCAGGGGTGGTTGTCGAAGGAGGGTTTGGCGAAAAAATTCATCAATCTTTTTTCCTTCCGAATTTGATGGCGTCTGCGTGGCAAACGTCCATACAATCGCCGCAGTTCGTGCAGTTCATCTCGTCCGGTCTAGTGCCCATTTCGCATTTGCGCAAACAGGCATTGCAGTTATCGCAGGCATCTGTTTTATAAACGCGAAATATTGAAATTTTACGCAGCAGCTCCATTATGCCGCCGCTAGGACAGGCGAAGCGGCACCATAAATTTGCGACGATCAAGGATGCGGCGATGAGAGCTACGACGACGGCAGTGCGAACCGCCCAGTACCAATCGGAAAATTTAAAGGACATGATAACGGCGTTTAGATACTCGTCGCTGGTGCGGATAGGGATCATAACACGAGGATTGCCGTAGATAAAATACACGCTCGCGCTAAGCAAAACGGCTAGAACCATGCCTATCTGCGCAAATCTAAGCTTTTTATTGCGAATTTTAAGCTTAAAAATAGCAAATTTGCCGAGCATTTGATTTACGAATCCGCCTGGGCAAAGCCAGCCGCAAAACGCGCGTCCGAGGAAAATAACCAGCACGGGGATAAATAGCCAAAAGCCGAAAAACAGGGTCGCGATCCGCCCCCAGCACGTGATTATCGGGCAGGATTGGCAGTTTACGAAAGGCACGATAAAAGGGCATCTAAAAATCCCGTAATACGCCCATTGCCCGATCGCGCCGATAAAAATCAGCTGCACCAAGCGACGAATTTTAGTTAGCCTAGAGACTTTTTTCATCTTTGCCATATTTACGATACTAAACATCTTTTACACCAAACCTTTCTATGAGTTCAAGCCCGCGCGCCGAATGGATGGAGGTAAAGCCGTGTCGCTCGAAAATTTCCTGCCCCTCCACGGAACAGACGAAGTCCGCAAAATCATCGGCTAGCTTCTCGTCCTTTACGTATTTCATAATATTTAGCGTAAAGGTAAGCGGGCCGGGCGGGATGAGTTTTTCGTCGATAGGCATATATTCGATCTTGTCTTTAAATCTATCGTGCGTCGTTAGGCGCTTTTCGATGATGGACGCATCGCCCTTGCCATCTACGAGATCGCACATCATCTGGATGACGCATGAGCCGTTGGCGACCATATTTTTCATAACGGACCCCGTGAGACCTGAATTTTTCAAAATTCCCTTTACCGGTCCGCTGCCCGGAGGCGATGCCCTTAGCGGCAGCATCACCCGCACGCCGGGCTCTGCTAAATCCTTTAGGTCGCGAATGCCCGCGGGATTGCCCTTTGGCACTACTAAAACGTAGTCGGTAAAACATAGAGGTCTAAAGCGAAGGCTAAGCCCTGCTTTGCGTAGTTTTTGAGACAGCTCCAAAACGCGAGCGCCGAAAACTTCCGTCTTGCCCTGCAAGGCTAGCAGCGACTTTCCGAGCGCACCCGCAAAGGCGCCGGTGTATTGGATATTATGCCCCGTCCTCGACTCATAAATGGCGTTTAGCTCGTTAAATGCTTCAGATAGTCCTCCGCATGACCAAACCTGCAGGGAACCTGGCTTAAACGGCGTATAGCCAGCGAGCATCGCTTCAGGTCCGGCGATGGCGGCAGCCGCCAAAGCTCCTTTTAAAAAGCCGCGACGAGATTCGTCTATCTCCTTAAATTTCATGCAACTTCTCCTTTCTTTGGTTTGTTTTTAAATTTAGAAAATTCTTCATTTCAAAATTTCAAGTAAGACTCGCTAAAGTAGCTCGATAAACGCTTCCGAGCGCGTGCGAATTTGCCTGACGCCCTGTTTTGAATAATCAGTCTTTAGCGACATATAGTTCGCTCCTGCTTCGCGGCTCGCCTCTTTGATCCTGTTTGTCAGGGTCGCGTAGGTGTGGCAGCCGCTTAGCACGACATCGATGACACCGTCTGCTTGATACTCGTGGATAAATTCCTTGATGATATCCGAGCGTGCGTCGTTTTGATACATCACCGAACATGGAATTTTGAAGTAGCGCTCGGCGATATTTGCGACCAAATCGCCTTGCGTCTCTACGTTATTTTTAAAATTTTTCGTGCCGGTGCAGTTTTCAAACGCCACTACGTCGGCGCCGAGATCTTCTATCTGCTTGATGACCTTCTCATATACGCCGCCACTAGGACAGCCCGTGATGATGATGCGCTTTTTGCGTTTAGCTCCGCTCATATCCTTTTCGCGCAAGGCTTTGACGTAGGAACGCAGCATATTTATTTTTTCGCGCTTGTCGTAGATGAAATCGCTCGCAAAGAGCACCTGATGCATCTCGCTGCCGCTAACGGGGCTCGGATTTAGCTTGCCTAGATCCATTAGTTCGTTTAGCGCGTCTCGCTCGTCGTTAAAAAGCTCGATCGTCTCCTTTAGCTTTTCCTCCGAAATTTCGGTGCCGAAGCGCTGCTCCAAATAGCCCTTAAAATCCCGCAGCTCCTGCGTCCAAAGCTCCAAACTGCGCTTGCTCGTCATATTTGGCAGCTCCAAGACCCGCACCTCTTTGTGCTTTGCTAGCAGCTCATACATCTTTTTCTTGCCGTCGCAGGTGGTCTCTCCGACGACGACGTCGCTGGCATTCATATACGGGCATTTTTTGGTTAGCGCGTAGCCGTAGCTTGCTTTGATTAGCGGGCAAAGATTACGCGGAAGCTCGGTATGAGCGGCGTCTATCGGGCTTTCGTCGTAAGCGCACAAACTGATCGGTATCGCGCCCGCGGCGTAGATAAGCTCCTTGGGCGAATAGGTGCAAAACGTCCCTACGACGCTCTTTCCCTCCGCCTTTAAATCCTGAAGCGCTAAAGAATTTCGCTTCTTTAGCTCTGCAAAGTCATACTTCATTTTTTCTCCTTTGTCCCATGATTGCGGCACCCATGGCGCCGCAGTAGATTGCGTTTTTGTGAGTGAAAATTTCGGCTCCCAAGCGCTCGCCGAGCAAATTTTTAAAAAGCTCCACGTTGCTAAGTCCGCCGCTTAGGAAGTAAATTTTATTTTCCAGCCTCTTGATGAGAGAGGCGACTTTGTGCGCGGAGGAATCGACGATAGCGTAGGCGATCTCGCTTTTCTCCGCGCCTTTTGAGGCGAGCGAGACAATCTCGCTTTCGGCAAAAACGGTGCAGGTCGAGCTGATTTTAATAGCGGGATTTTTGCGGGCGGTCTTGTAAATTTCGCTAAGCTCGAGCCCGAGGCGGTTAGCGCTGATCTCTAAAAATTTGCCCGTACCCGCCGAGCATTTGTCGTTCATTATAAAATCCTCGGGCTTGCCGCCTTCGATTTTGATCGCTTTGGTGTCCTGCCCGCCCACGTCGATGACGGTGCAATCGGGCTCGAATAAAAAATGCGCCCCAAGCCCGTGGCATAAAATTTCGCTCATGCTAAGATCTGCGTAATCCACGCTCACGCGCCCGTAGCCCGTGGCGGTGACGAAGCCCTCGCCGTAGCCTTTTTGCTCTAAAATTTCTTTTATCTGCCGCGCTACCTTGACCGCGCTAAATCCGCTGGGTAGCAAAAACAGATCGCAAAACGAGCCGCCCTCGTCCATAACCGCGACCTTTGAAGAGGTCGAGCCGATGTCGATACCGATAAAATGCATAAAATTTAAATCCGTCGAAAAATATTTCTACACCGTAGAACTTTGATTTGAATGTTAGTCTTTTTAAGCTTTTAGACTGCTGAAATTTAGCGCAGGCTGGCGGCGCGGATTAAATTTGGCCCCTCGGCGCGTTTGAATTGGTTTTAAATTTAGATTTAAATTTAGCGCTCGCGGGCGATCAGAATTCCGCTTAAAATCACTACCGCAATGCCTGCTAGCACGATCGGACCAGGCAGATGATCGCCTAGCATAATGCCTAGCGCCATGCTAAATAGGATGTCGCTGTAGCTGATCGCGGCGACTATGCCCGCTTTGCGTGAAGCGGCGTAGGCGCGCGTCATGTAAATTTGAAAGTAGATCCCGCTGACGCCCAGAAGTGCCACGAGCACCCAGCCAAAAAGGCTTGGCGGGTTGAAATAAGCGAGCCTCGCCAAATCCGCCCCGCTGAAAAGTCCTAAAATTTTAACCTCGCTACCTTCAAGCGCCCAGCCCGCAGCCATCATCATCGCGCTTAGAAAGGTAGCGGACGAGACGAAAACCAGCACGATAAGGTTGGTGGCGTAGTGTTTGCGAAGCTCGCGCACGCTCGTGTATGCAAGCCCCGCGCACATGCCGCCGAAAATTCCCACCGCATCGGTTACGCTGATGCCGATGTGCGGGCGCACAACGAGTAAAATTCCGCCAAAACCAAGCAGTATCGCAAACCAGCCGCGCGAGCTTAGCTTTTCGCCTAAGAAAAACGCCGAAAATAGCGCGGTGAAAATGGGCGCCGTCTTTTGGAAGGTAAAAGCGGTGCCAAGATCGATGTGGGCGATATTGTAGAAGGTCGCTAAGATACCGCAGCTGCCGATAAAACCGCGAAACGCGAGCAGCCACGGCTTGCCGCCCGGGCCAAGATTTTTTACCCGTCTTAGCGAAAACAGCACGATCGCGATGCCTACGACGTTGCGGAAAAACACGATCTCAGCGCTACTCATCCGCTCCGCCATGACCTTGGCTAGCGCGCCGTTTAGCGCGAAATAAAAGCTTGCTACGAGCATGTAGTAAACGCCCAGATGTTTTAGCCAAAACGCGGAGTAAAATTTCTGCTTCACGCCGTCCTACTCTCGGTTCGCTACGAGCGTGCCCGCGGCGATGATGAACGCCATACCCGAAAGTGCCATGAAACCGGGCAGGGCGTCGCCTAGCAGCAGCCCAAATAGCGTCGAAAAGATTATGTCTGCGTAGCTGATCGTAGCTACTATGCCCGCTTTGCGCGTCGCGGCGTAGGCCTTGGTGACGTAGGTTTGATAAAACAGCCCCAGCAGCCCCAGAAGCACGGCAAAGAGCCAGCCCTGCGCGTTTGGAATTTTAAATTTGCAAAGCATAAAGCTCAGCGCGGGCGCGTCTATAAATTCCGCCGCGATCATAAGCGCTGCGGGCATCAGTGTGCCGGCAAGAAGCGCCGAGAGGATGATCGTATCGGAGCTATAGTATTTGCGCAGCCCGCGCACGGAGGTAAGCGCCATTGCGGCGAATAATCCGCTTAAAATTCCAAAAATATCGCTCGGCTGCAAGCCAAACTGCGGCTGAATTACCAAAACAATCCCCGCAAATCCGAGGCAGACCGAGAACCAGCCCATCGCGCCGAATTTTTCGCCGAGGGTAAAATACGCGATGATCGCCGTCCAAATGGGCGCTGTTTTTTGAAAGGTAAATGCCTCACCGAGGCTGATGTTTGCGACGTTGTAAAAAAATACCATCAGCCCCAAAATCCCGATAATGCCGCGAAACGCGAGCGTAAAAGGATGACCGCCTTTGTTTGCGAAGCGCGCCGTACGGGGACGCGCTTTGATTTTATAAAGCAGGATCAAAAGCCCGGGCAGATTGCGAAAGAGCACGACCTCAAGCGATGAAATTTGCGCGCCCAAAAGCTTGGCGAAAACGCCCGTAAGAGAGTTGTAAAAGCACGCCATCAGCATATAATACACGCTTAGATGGTGCAGCAAGAAGTTGTTGTATTTCATCGCGTCCCTTTAAATTTGCGAAATTATACACGCATAATGATTAAATTTTAATATTTCGCCGTTTTAATATTTTGTCGCGCCGCCGCTTGCTTGAGCAAAGCAGTAAAATTTGCGCAGCTGCAGGTTTTGTGTTTTCGCACGGTTGTGCCCGTTTTTGTACTTTGACCGCTAGTTTTTGCACTTAAATCGAGGTTTTTAAAATTTATAAATTTTGCGTGCAGCTCCATATTCCGCGGTATCTGCGGCGACGGATCACGCGCTTTGAGGCCTTTTATCTAGGCGACGTTACGCTCGTGTCGCGATAAAATTTCTAAATTTAGCGCCTAAATTTCATAAAATTTTGCCGCCTCCTTCCGCGAGCGAGCGCGTAGAATTTGGCTTTAATCTATTTTTGGTTATAATCGCGCCAAAAACTACAAGGACGAACGTGAAAAGTTTGATCATCATCGGGCGCCCCAACGTCGGCAAGTCGAGCCTTTTTAACCGCCTAGCGGGCGCTCGTATCGCCATCACGAGCGACGTTGCGGGTACGACGCGCGATACCAATAGAGCCGAAGCCGAAATTTTCGATCGCCGCGTGCGCGTGATCGATTCTGGCGGCCTGGACGACACATCCGAGCTGTTTGCGCGCGTGCAAGCTAAGACGCTAAGCGAGGCCAAGAGCGCGGATTTGATAATCTTTATGACGGACGGCAAGCTACTTCCGAGTGATGATGAGCGGCGGATATTTTTCTCGCTGCAGAGGCTTGGCAAGCCCATCGCCCTGGCGGTCAATAAAATAGACGGCAAGCGCGACGAGGAGCGCAGCTGGGAGTTTAACGAATTCGGCGTTAAATTTTTCCCGATCTCCGTCTCGCACAACAGCGGCATCGACGAACTGAAAGAGTGGATCTACGGCTTTTTGGACCCTGCACCCGCGAGGCAGGACGAGGATGAAATTTTTGATGATTTTATAGAGGGCTTTAACGACGAGGGCGAGCCGAAAGAGGGGCGCGACGAGGAATTTTACGCTAGTAAAACTATCGGCGTGGGTATCATCGGGCGAGTAAACGTCGGTAAATCAAGCCTTCTAAACGCGCTTGTGGGCTCGCAGCGCTCGGTCGTGAGCGATTATGCGGGCACGACGATCGATCCGGTGAACGAAAGCACGGAATTTGGGGGGCGCACGCTTGAGTTTATCGATACGGCGGGCATTCGCCGCCGCGGCAAGATCGAAGGCATCGAGCGTTTCGCGCTAAATCGCACCGAAAAAATTTTACAAAACTCCGACATCGCGCTTTTGGTGCTTGACGCAAGCGAGCCGCTAAACGAGCTGGACGAGCGCATCGCGGGGCTTGCGGCTAAATTTGAACTAGGTCTAATCATAATTTTAAATAAATGGGATCTTTGCGAGCGCGATTACGACGAGTTTTGCCGCGATTTGAGAGATAGGTTTAAATTTCTTTCCTATGCGCCGATCATTAGCGTCAGCGCGACGGACAGGAAGCGGATCCATAAAATTTACCCGCTCATTTTGGAGGTTTATTCAAATTTTACGCGCAAGCTCGGCACCGCAAGGATCAATGAAGCGGTAGAAGCCGCGATAAAGGCGCATCCGATACCTCGCGAGCGGGGCAAATCGGTTAAAATTTACTACGCCGCACAGATCGGCTTTGCGCCGCCGAAGATCGCTCTTGTGATGAACCGCCCAAGTGCGCTGCATTTTAGCTACAAGCGCTATTTGATGAACAGACTGCGCGCGAGCTTTGCTCTTTCGGGTAGTCCGCTAGTGCTGCTGCCGCGCAAAAAAGGGGAGAGCGATGAAGAGCGGTAACATCGTGCTCATCGGCTTTATGGGGGTCGGTAAGGGCACGGTAGCACGGGCGCTGGCTGCGCAAAGCGGGATGTTTGCGCTTGATTGCGACGATATGATCGAAAGCTACGCCAATAAAAAGATCGGGCAAATTTTTAAAGAACAGGGTGAGCAGAGCTTCAGAAAGATGGAAGAGGGCCTTGCGAAATTTTTAGAAAAGTCCGTCCGCTGCGCCGTGATCTCTACGGGCGGCGGCTTTTACGCCGTGAAAAATTTAAACAAAATCGGCACCGTCGTGTATCTGAAATCAAGCTTTGAGGGGATAATCGAGCGCTTAAAAAACAGCGAGAACGCGGAGAAAAAATTTGCCAAGCGCCCGCTGCTAGCGGATCTACAAAAGGCCGCGGCGCTGCACGCTCAAAGAGACGGGGCGTATGAAAAAAAGGCCGACATCGTAATCAACGTCGAAAATAAAAGCGTAAAAAAGATCGTAAAAGAAATTTGCTCCGCCTGCGACGGGCTAAATTTAAAAGGGAAAAAGATGCCTAAACAAAAGAGCTCCGGCGGCGGCAAAAATTCCGAGCCGCACGGCAAAGAGGGTAAAAATGATAAGCTTAAAAAGAAAGAGGCGCTAAAGCAAAAGCTACGCGAATTGATCGAGGGCTTAGAACGCGAGGAAATTCCAAAGCGGGTGATCGCGTGGCACTTCGATCTTTACGAGCCTTACGCGCTTGAATTGGCGGGATCGAGCAGCTTTGATGCGGATGACGACGACTGGGCGTGCGAGGACGAGGACGAGTTTTATCCGCAAAGCTCGCGCTTGCAGCTTGAATTTTTAAATGAGCTTTCGTGGCGGCAGGTTTTAAAAATGCTCGTGCAGGCTCTGCGCGAGCTGCGAGAGCAGATGCCTGGCGCTAAAATTTTTGAGTGCAAGCACGTCGCCGTGGGTTTTGTGGACGGCGATCTGATTTTGATTTAAAGGAGCAATGATGAGAATTTTAACGGGTCTTCAGCCCAGCGGCAAGCTGCATCTGGGTAACTACTTCGCGAGTATCAAGCAGATGGTGGATGCGCAAAATGCGGGCGAGCAGATGTTTATGTTTATCGCAAACTACCATGCGCTCACGTCCGTAAGCGACGGCGCAAAGCTAAAAAATTCCACCTACGAGGCCGCTGCGGCGTTTTTATCGCTGGGGATAGATCCGAAAAAGACGGTGTTTTGGGTGCAAAGTGACGTGAAAGAGGTGTTAGAGCTTTACTGGATTTTAAGCGGATATGCGCCGATGGGGCTGCTTGAGCGGGCGCACGCCTATAAGGACAAGATCGCCAAGGGCTTTGAGAGCAAACACGATCTGTTTAGCTACCCCGTGCTGATGGCGGCGGACATCCTGCTATACAGCGCGGAGGTCGTGCCCGTGGGCAAGGATCAGATCCAGCACGTCGAGATCGCCCGCGACATCGCGCTTAAATTTAACAACGCCCACGGCGAAATTTTAACTATTCCGCAAGCGCGAGTAAATGATGAAGTGGCGATCGTACCGGGCACAGACGGCGCGAAGATGAGTAAGAGCTACGGCAATACGATCGATATTTTTGCAGATGCCGCGACGCTAAAGAAGCAAATTTCAAGTATCGTAACGACCTCTGAGCCGCTAGAAGCGCCTAAGCAGTGGCGCGGATGCAATGTCTATAATATCGCGAAGCTGTTTTTAAGCGAGGCGGAGCAGACGGAGCTACAGGCTCGTTACGAGCGGGGCGGCGAGGGGCACGGGCACTTCAAGGCGTATCTAAACGAGCTCGTACTCGGCTACTTCAAAGACGCGCGAGATAAATTCGAATACTATCAAAGTCACCGCGAAATTTTAGATGAGATGCTAAGACAGGGCGCGCAAAGAGCGGCTGCGACGGCTGCTTCATTGATGCAAAAGGTTCGCGCCGCCGTGGGGATTTATCGCTAAGGAGAGTAAGATGACGGATTACGCTAGAGAAATTCTATCTGATGGTAGGCTGCTTCGGCAGAAGCTGGAAATTTTCTTGCAAACCCCGAGTAAGGTTGAAATTTACGCACGCGCCTGCGAGAAATTTTTCGCCGCCGGCAAGCAGCGCGAGCTAAATTACGTAAGCACGTGGAGCTGGTGGGGATTTTTCGGCACATTGTTCTTTTTTCTGTACCGCAAGGAGTACAAAATTGCCGCAGCCCTATTTGCCTTTGTGGTAATTTCTTGCTTTATTCCGTTTTTGGATGAATATGATAGAAGTATAGGAATGGCGGTTAGTGTCAGTAGTGGAACTATGGCGAAATATTTTGTTTGCTATAGATTTGTCACGCTACTGGATAAAGGAGACGACGAAGCCCTAAGGCGGGGCGGCGGCGTGAATAGATGGGCGATATGGCTCGCGGTAATATTTTACGCTTTTGCCGCAATTGTGTTTGCACTGATAATTTCAAACGGCGGCAAGGCTTAGTCGTTTTAAAGGGCTTCCGCGCTCAGAATAGCTAAATAAATTTTAAAAAGGAGTAAGAATGAAAGCGATCGTAACGGTGATCGGTAAGGACAAGGTCGGCATTGTAGCGGGCGTTTCGGCTAAGCTAGCGCAGCTTGGGCTAAACATAGACGACATCAGCCAGACGGTTTTGGACGAGTTTT
>CAUQZM010000040.1:0-12741 GCA_963522765.1 uncultured Campylobacter sp.
GCAAGTGGCCTGCGAGCGCTGCGGTCGCGATCATCGGCTACCCCTGTCGTCACGTGCCGTAGGTGCCGCTGTCCGTCGCCGCGCGACAACTTATCTATCGCCGCTCATTACCGCCCCGCCGCAGCGATGCGGAGCGTGAGCATAAAAATATTTTAGGCGTACTCTCAAGAGGACATCACCGAGCTTAATAAATTTTAGTGCGATACTTTTACTATGCACTCGTAAGCATAAATAAAATTCTTTAGCAAAAATTTTTAAGACAAAAATAGCAAAAGATTTGCAAGCAACGAATAAAATTTCATTATGGCTAAGATTCCATTGCGATCGCAATCATATCCGTTCTATCTCCCCATAGCTTTTTAAATTTCGCTTTTTGCCTCGCTTATTGTTTTATTTAATTTCGCAGCAAATTCCTCCTTGCTTATTTCTTTAAACGCTTCGTTGGGTACGGCGATAAAAAGACTTCCTTCCAGCAAAATTACCAAAAAATCGCGCTCCATTACCACCTCACAAAATTCCGCATCGTAAATGAGCGTATCTCGCTCGCTTGCGAATATAAACTGCCCCTTCAAATCGTCTGAAATTTCAATGCTAAAATCGCCGAAAGTGACATTTTTATTCTTATCATATATCGCGGAATTTAGTAGCCACGATCTAACGCAAATAGCGTAAATATAAAAAACTGCGCAAGCAGTAGGCAAGATCGCTCCTAGGCTCTTTATCCAGGACTTATCACCATAGTACTCGCGTACAAACTCTATCCAATCGTCCTCAAAAATAAAAAGGCAAGCCGAAAACGCAAAAGCGAAAAGCAAATCTGTCGCGCAGACGGCGCGGATGAACTTGCTCCCTTTATAAATTCTGCGCGAAATTCTAGTTCTCATTTTAGCGAATTTCCGGTTATCTTGCAGCGAGTAAGAAATCAGCATATCTTTCCTTTAAAATTTCGCTTATTTTAGCTAAAATTAGCCAAAATAAAAAGATCTGTAAAATTACATTGCACGCTACGTTTGTGCCTCTTCGGCGATACAGCCGGTAGATGCAAAGGCGCTACTAATGCATGTGGTAAACGGTTGAGCTAAATTTAATAAAATTTCTACCGAAGGAGAGACTATGAAAAACACGGCATTCATCACGGGCGCTACGAGCGCCGCCGTCATCCAATACACCGCCCGTCGCCTTACGGCAGCCTGAGCGCGAAAAACCAGCTTCTGCGAGCAAGTGGCCTGCGAGCGCTGCGGTCGCGATCATCGGCTACCCCTGTCGTCACGTATCACAGGTGTCGCGTCCGCCGCCATCCTCCCGCCGCGCGATAACCCATCTGCCGCCGCTCATCACCCCGTCACGCGACACCTGCCGCCGCCTTGCCGCAGAATCAAGCTCAAACCGAACCGCTAAATTTTAAATTCTTCAAAAGTCTTATCGCGCATAAATTTTAATTCGGCAAATGCGCAAAATTTAGGTAAAATTCCGCCCAAACGCTTTGACGGTCAAAATTTAAAGAGACGAAGATGACGAATTTCGAGTACGCTAGTCACATTAACGAGGCTGCGGGGCTAGATTTAAGCTTAGATTGCGAAGAGATTGATCTGCAGGATAAGCTTTATGGGCTTTTTCAGTGCTTTATGCCTGACGGTGCGGGCGTGGATGCGGTGTTTGCGCCGCTGCAAAACGGCGCTGAGCTGCAAGCGCGTATAATGCCGATCTACGCAGTCACGGCACAGCAGACGCGGGAAGCGTTCGATCAAGGCGTGGCTCCCGGGTATTTTTGCCCGCCGCAGGATCCGAAATTTAACGACGAAGCACTTAAAAGCCTAGCTTTAGCGTACGTTCGAAATTTAAAAATTTTCGCAGAATTTCTAGGCAAGAGCGAGCTTTTAAAGATGCTTGAGCAGATAAAATCCGTCGCGTGCAGGAAGGTTTTGATTTTGCGCATAGTAAAGACGAGCTTGCGGACGCCGTCTATGAGGCGATCACGGAGTGGATGATAGACACGCCTAAGCTCGATGCGAAGCTATGGGTGCTCGGCGAGGCATACTATTCGATCAACTGCGACTACCTGCTACCTGCGTACTTGCAGTATCCAAACTACGCGCAAAGGCCGCAGGAGGACTTTTTGAAGCCCTACTTCGAGCTATATCTAGCGGGACGGCAGATCGCGTTTGAGCGCGGCGAGGTCGTGGTTTTCACGCGCTAAATTTACGCGGGCAAAGGAAGCGAATGGGCGCTCACAGGCGACTAAAATTTGAGCCTTTTTAAAAAAAGGAAGTGAGCGACGTCCACGAACGGCTAAAATTTAAGTTCAGCAAGTATGGGCACAAACGCTTATCGCATATCCAAAAAACCTGCGTCGTAATCAAGCAATCTAGCAGGTTGTCTACGTTGCGTCAAATCGCTTAAAATATTTCTGCTTTGCGTAGCCGCCGCTTTCAGCACCTTGCTAGAGCAAAATCTCCACACATCGTTGATATTTGGATAATCGAATTCCTTCCATCACTCTGCTGCCCTCACTTTGTATGAGGTACCCAAATAATTTACTTGCGCTAATGCTTGCTAGTTAGAATTAATCTAAATTTTAAAGAGGAATTTTGACGCAGAATTTTATGGAATTTCGCTGCTGCAAATTTCGCAAGCGATAAAATTCTATCGATTTACGCTCTTAAATTTGCTCAAATCGCCGCCTGTTTTATAAAATTCTTCAGCGTCGATCATAGTGCCGTCAGGCAGCTTACAAACGGTGTAATCCACGCCATTGCCGTCTTTGCGGACGATCAGCTCGCCGCCGTTTTTGATACAAAAATCCCCCGCAGCGCTAGCCTCTGCGCTCACCAAAGCGCAAGCGCCCACCACAAGCGCCACTGCAAAAAATCTCTTAAAACTCATTTAAATCCTTTCGTTTAATTTTACCCGTTTTTAGGGTTAAGCTTAAATTTAGACGCCAGATAAGCTAAGTAACCTGCGTCTAAATAAATAAACGCCGACCCTCCTCGAACACCGATAATAGCGTTTTAGATGTTAAATCCTACCTAATAAATCCCAGCAGCACCAAGTCTGCTTGCCGCTGCGAAATCGAAGCCACCAGACTTCATCCAATGCAAAATTTTAACATCTTAAAATCTCATCTTCAATAAAATTCTAGCAACGAAATCTAAGCCGCATCAAAGCTATTTCCGCCGTAAAATACCGGCTATAAAAGCGAGGACTATGGCAAATACCAGCTTAGCGGCAAGGCAAGCACGGATCCTAGACAATCTCGTCTATAAGCGCGAGCTGCGCTCAAACCTATAAATTTAACCGCCGCTAGCCGTTTTTGCGCGCAAACTCGCTCATAAAAGAGACTAATTTTTCAACGTCCTCGTAGTTTATCGCGTTGTAGATCGAGGCGCGGATGCCGCCTAAAACGCGGTGTCCTTTAAGCCCGATCATCCCCTCCGCCTCCGCCTGCGCGACGAAAACGGGCTCAAGCGCGGCGTCTGCGATATTAAAGCTCACGTTCATCAGGCTGCGGCTAGTTTTTTGCGCGTGGCCTCGGTAGAAGCCGCCGCTAGCATCGATCGCGCCGTAGAGTAGCGCTGCCTTGCGCTTGTTGCGCTCGTGCATCGCCGCAAGCCCGCCGATTTCGTCCTTGATCCAGCCGAGCATTAAATTTAGCATGTAAATTCCGAAAGTGTTTGGGGTGTTGCTCATCGAGTCCGCGTCCGCCTGCGTTTTGTAGCGCAGGATCATCGGCGTTTTGGGGTTTGCGCGGTCCAGCAGATCCTTGCGGATCGCTACCATCGTAACGCCCGCAGGGCCGCCGTTTTTCTGAATACCGCCGTAAAACATCCCCACGCTGCCAAGATCCACGGGGCGTGAAAACAGATCGCTCGAGCTATCGACTACGAGCGGACAGCCGCACTGCGGTAGCTGCGGATACTGCGTGCCGTAGATCGTGTTATTCGAGCAGATGTAGCCGTAGTCCGCGCCGTCAGAGAATTTAACCTCGGGGATGCGGTCGAATTTACTCTCCTCGCTGCTTGCGACCACGCGGTAGTTTATACCGAGCACGCCCGCTTCCTTGATCGCCTTGCTCGTCCAATTGCCCGTGTTGGCGTATTCTGCGACGCCGCCTGCGTATAGGTTCATCGGCACCTGCGCGAACTGAAGGCTCGCTCCGCCTTGTAAAAACAAAATCGTAAAATCATCCGAAAAGCCATAGAGATCGCGCACGCGATCCATCGCGCTATGCAAAACTTCCTCGAAAATTTTGGTGCGGTGCGAGATCTCCATTATCGAAAATCCACGCCCCGCGTAGTTTAGCAGCTCCTCTTGCGCCTGCTTTAGCACGCCCAGCGGGATGGTGCTAGGTCCTGCACTAAAATTTAAAACCCTATCCATTTTGACTCCTTTAGATGATTTTCGCGTTTTTGCTGAGCTGCTGCGAGCAAAGGACGAACTCGTCTCCCGCGGCAAGCTCACTTAGGGCCACCGTTTTGCCGCCCTTTTGGATTTGAACGAGGTCTTTGGTGATCTCAAAAAATTTCGCCTTTTGCGCCAAAAGCTCATCCTTAGCGCTTAGCGTATGCTCTGCGGCGCTTAGCTTGGAGCCGATGAAGCTTTTAAATTTAAGCTCGAAATTTAAAAGCTTTGCAAGCGAGCCTGAAATTTTTGGCTCGACTGATTTTGATTTAAGCTGTAAAGCTGCGAGGCTCAGCACGTTTTGTGCGGATGAAATTTTATCTTTTATCAGCCTATCAAACGCGTCGCTTACGCCATCTAAGCTCTGAAATATCGCGCAAATATCGGGCAGCAGATCGATCATCGCGGCGGTGGGCGTGAGGCTTCGGTGATCGGCTACGAAATCACTGATGCTAAAATCGATCTCGTGCCCGACCGCCGAGATGACGGGCGTTTTGGCCGCGTAGATCGCGCGAGCCAAGGCCTCGTCGTTGAAGCACCACAGATCCTCGCGCGAGCCGCCGCCGCGAGCGATTACGATCGCATCGTAGCCCTTCGCGTCGGCTGCACGCAGCGCGCTTATGATCGAAGCAGGCGCGCCCTCGCCTTGCACTAGCGCGTTATACAGATCGATCTTACAAAGCGCGAAGCGGTCCTGCGCCGTGCGAAGCATATCTGCCTGCGCCGCGGAGCCCGCGCTCGTGATAATCGCGATGCTTTGGGCAAATTTCGGAAGCTGTTTTTTGTGTGAGGCATCGAAAAGCCCCTCTTTGCTAAGCCTTTCTTTTAGCGCGGCAAACGCCGCTTCCAGCTCGCCCTCGCCGCTTTTGCGGATGTTTGAGACCTGGATCTGATACGCGCCCGTGGGAGCGTATAGCGAGACCTTGCCGCTTACGATGAGTTTATCGCCCACGGCGGGTATAAAATTTATCCGCGCGGCGTTAAATTTAAACATCGCGCAATCGATCGCCGCGCTTGCGTCTTTGATCGTAAAATACCAGTGCCCGCTCGTGCTTTGAATTCTAAACTTAGATATCTCGCCCTCGACCTCGACGAAGCTAAAGCTCGTCTCTAAAAGTGCCTTGGCTTGGGCATTTAGCTCGCTTACGCTAAGCATCGTCGTTTTTCCGTGCGATTTTTTCCGCGATGAAAAGCGTGCTGACGTCGAAGCTGAAGCCCTTTTGCACGCGCAGCTCAAAGCCCGCGTTTTTGAGCTTTTCGCTAAAGCTCGCGGCGTCTAGGAAGCTGCCGATGGAGCTTGGCAGATACTCGTAGGCTTCTTTGTTTTTCGAGATAAAGGCGCCGATTTTGGGTAAAATTTTGCTCACGTAAAAATCTCTGATTTTAAACGCGAGCCCGCCGCTTGCGGCTTTGGTAAATTCCAAAACCACGAGCGAGCCGCCCGGTTTAATGACGCGATTAAACTCCGCAAGCGCTGCGTCCAGCTCCACGACGTTTCTTATGCCGTAGCTGATGCTTAAAATATCCACGCTTGCATCATCTAGCGTCGTGGCGCCCGCGGTTGCTTTGATAAACTCGCAGCTAGGAAATTTTTGCCTCGCTACCTCAAGCATCCCTTCACTCGGATCGACTCCCACGATCCGCTCGATCTGCACGCCGTGTTGCGCTGCGCCGTCGCGCCACGAGCTTATCATATCGCCCGTGCCGCACGCGACGTCGGCGATACTCACGAGCTTTCCTTTAAGCTTTTCAAGCGTCAGTTCGACCGCTTTTTTGCGCCACGAAACGTCCACGCCGAAGCTGATGGCGCGGTTTGCCAGATCGTAGGTAGGCGCAATCTCATCGAACATCTTTATGATTTTTTCCTGTTTTTGCACGGGCTTTCCTTATTCGTATGCTTTGATTTTGCGCAGCGATCTTTTCAGCGCGCGCAAAAGAGGCTCTTTTTCATTTAAAATTTTTTCCTCCAGCTCGGCGCGGCGGTCGTTTAAGCGGGCGTCCAGAGCCAACAGATACGCAAACGCGACGCCGCTTCTATCACTTGCTTTTTGATAGATCGCGATGAAATTTTGCCACACGCTGATATCTTGCAGCGCGCCGAAATCCTCGCAGGCGGCCTTGGTGCGCCTAAACAGATCTCTGACGCAGTCTTCATCAAAGCTTCTTGCAAAAATTTCAAGCGCATATCGTAGCCTCTTTAGCCCTATACGCGCGTCGTGAAATGCTTGCAGCGATGAGCCTTGCTTTAAATTTTTTAGCTCCGCGCGCAAGCTTTTGATTAGCTTACAAAGGCGGGCAGAGGCGAACTTTTTTGAAATTTTTTCATATTCGCTACGTGCATAGATGCCGTCCGCGCCGTTTAAAAAGCCGCTAATAGCGCCGCTTAAATCCGCAAATTCCGCGCTAGAGAGAAATTCTAAAATTTTATCCTCCGAGCGCTTTGCGATAAGATTTAGCTGCTGCAAAAAGTTCGCAGGCGCGTCGTCGGCCCTTAAAAACTCCGCAAAAACGTGAAGGTCTCGCAGCTGATTGGTGCGGCTCATAAATTCTGCGAGCAGTTTTAAAATTTCATCTTTTTTTTCAGCTTCGAAAAGCGGCGCGGACAGCTTCAAAACGACTCTAAATTTACGTATCTGCACGCGTAGCTCGTGAAGCGCTTCAGGGGCTAGGCTTTTTTGATACTCGCTCTTTGCGCCGCACGCCCTCGTCCATGCTAGCTCAAGCGCCAAACGCGCGAGCTTGACGCTGTCCGCATAGGGCGGCGCGAGAAATTTAACTCGGCTAAATTTTTCAAAAACGCTGCGGGCGTGCGCGAAATCAAGCGAGCGCGGCGGGATGCCGTAGCGCGCCAGATAGCGGCTCTTGTAGCGGTAATCGTCGGTGATCTCGCAAAAATCGGTGCTGCCGAAGGTTTTTGCAAAATCAAAATTTGCGCTCGCCGCCTCGCTTTGAAATTTCGCTCGTAAAATCACGAGCGTACTTAGCTCGCCGCCGTAAAGCTCTAGCCAAAACTCCGCCTCGTCGTTAGCAAAGCCGTAGCGGCTCTTTTGCACGATGCGAGCGATCCTGCTTTTTAAAGCCTCTTTGAAATCATCTTTTGAAATTTTAAAATTTAGAGTTTGTCTGTCGAGATCCTCTTTTTTGTGGTGCAAAGAGCATTCGTCGTTTTGGCGAATGTAGTAAATTTCGGGGTAGAACGAAGTATAAAACCAAGCGATCTTTACCTTGCGACATTTCAACCCCGCACGCTCTAGCGTCCGCAGAATCGAATCGTCGCTCAATAAAAATTTACGCTTAGTTTGCATACCCGCTCCAAAAATAAAGTGGGTAATAATAGCAGAAAATTCTTTAAACTATCTACACTTTTCGCAGTCTTCGACCGTAGCCGTGATATTTAGCTTGCGGATGAAATTGCCCGCTTTGCGCTCGATGTTTTTCAAAACGTCCTTATTAAAGGCATCATCCATGAAAAGATCCGTGACATTGCCGCATTTTTCGCATACGACGTGGATGTGCGGCATCTGATAGATGTCGTAGCGGCTCTTTTTATTCGGCGCATTGACCTCGACTACGACGCCTTCGTCGAGTAGGGTGTTTAAATTTTTATAAACCGTCGCTAGCGAAATGGATGGATAGTCCTCTTTGATCCCCTCGTATAGGTCATCTATACTTGGATGTTCGTGGCGGTCCAGCACCTTTAGGATGCACAATCTTTGCGGAGTTGCTTTCAAACCGCAAGTTTTGAGTAATTCTACGTGGCTCATTTTTGTCCTTCAAAAAATTTTAAAGTGATATTATCAAATTTTACTTTAAACAAAGTTGATATTAACTAATACTTTTTATCACTTAATATTCGCTCGGTTAGAGTTTGGATATCTAAACCCAAGCTGCGCTCCACGTCGGCGGTCTTGCCGTGCGGTAAAAAGATATCAGCAAACTCGAAGCTCACGATCTTTACGTCCGAAATTTCATTTTCCTGCAAAAATGCACTTAAAATTTCACCGACGCCGCCCTTTTTGGCATTGTCGCTAAAGATGTACCAAATTTTATCCTTGCGAGCTAAATTTCGCAAAAACTCGGCGTCCAAAGGCTTTGCAAAGACCAGATCTACGACATCCGCCTCGATCTGCCCCTCTAGCGCCTCGGCCGTTTTATACGCTCTGCCCGCGCCGTTTCCGTAGCCGATGAGTGCCACTCGCGCGCTATCGCTGCGCTTTAGAAACACCGATTTTGCAAGCTCCACCGTAGGCGCGCCGGTCTCGTCGCAGCCCAAGATAAAGCTTCCGCGCGGATAGCGGATCGCTAAAACCCCCTCATGCGCGTAGGAGTACTCGATGATCCGCTTAAAGCTCGCCTCATCTCGCGGCGCGCACATGCTGACGTTTGGGATCGCGTTCAAGAAGCTCACGTCAAAGACTCCCTCGTGCGTCTCGCCGTCCTCACCCACGATGCCCGCGCGATCCATCGCAAGGACTAAATTTAAGTTCATAATAGCCGCGTCATGGACGATCTGATCGAACGCGCGCTGCATGAAGGTCGAATATATCGTAACGTACGGCTTAAAGCCCTCGCGCGCCATCGCAGCCATCGAGCTTAGCGCGTGAGGCTCGGCGATCGCGACATCCCAGAAGCGGTGCGGGAATTTCTCGATCAGCTTATCCATACCCGTGCCGCTTGGCATCGCGGCGGTCACGCCCACGACGTTTTCATGTTTGGCGGCTAAGCTTAAAAGAGCTTCGGCGTAAATTTGCGTGGCGCTTTTGGCGGCGGATTTTTTCTTAAATTCTCCGCTTTGAATGTCGAAAGGCCCTACGCCGTGCCAGCTCTCCAAATAGCCCTCGGCCTTGTCATAGCCTTTGCCTTTGATCGTCTGAGCGTGCACGACGACGGGTTTACGCGCGCTTTTTGCCGTCTTTAGCGCCGATATAAGATCAGCCAGGTCGTGGCCGTCCACCGGGCCGATGTATTCGAGCCCCAGCTCCTCAAAATACATCCCAGGGATAATGAGTTTTAAGGAATTTTCAAAGCGCTTTGCCATATATGTCGCGCTTTGCGGAGCGTGGGAGAGCAGCTCTCTTACGTGGGATTTAAATTTTTGATATGTCTCGCCCGCCATCGCTTGGCTTAGGTATTTGCTAAAGGCGCCGATAGGCTTGCTAATGCTCATTTTGTTGTCATTTAGGATGATGATGCAGGGCAGGCGCAGATCGCCGAGCTCATTCATCGCCTCATAAGTCATACCGCCGCTCATAGATCCGTCGCCGATGAGTACGACCGGCACGCGATTTTCGCGCTTTAGGCTTATCGCTTTTGCCGCACCCACGGCTAAAGAGATCGACGTCGAGGCGTGCCCCGCCACGAAATAATCAAATTTACTCTCGCTAGGCTTCGTGTAGCCGCTGATACCGCCGAACTGCCTAAGCGAGCCGAACTCCTCCCAGCGGTCCGTCAGAAGCTTGTGCGCGTAGCTTTGGTGGCTTACGTCGAAGATAAACGGATCGCTTGCGACATCGAATACGTAGTGCATTGCCACGATGAGCTCGACCGCGCCCATATTTGAGCTTAGATGGCCGCCGTTTTTGCTCACGACTTCGATGATGCGCGCCCTGATCTGCGTGCAAAGCTCCCGTAGCTCCTCTAGGCTTTTGTTTTTAATATCCACTCAAAATTTCTCCCAGCATGCCAAAGATGCGATCGTTTTGCTCAGGCGTGCCGATCGTGATGCGCACGGCGTTTAGCCCGTAGCTTTTTAAATTTCTAATGATGATGCCGCGGCGCAGAAGCCTCTCGCAAAGCTCGCTACTATCTATCGGCGGGCTAAGTTTGAACGTGATGAAATTTGCGTAGCTAGGGATAAATTCTAAGCTTTGCTCGCGCGCAAAATCTTCAAAGCGGCTCATCTGCGCGGCGTTGTTTTGCAGGCTCTTTTGCACGAAAGCTTCGTCTTTTAGCGCCGCAATCGCCGCTGCGAGGCTAAGCGTCGTGATATTAAAAGGCGGTCGCAGCTTATAAAGCGCGCTTATGATTTGCCGCGGCGCGATACCGTAGCCTACGCGCATACCGCCCAGGCCGTAGACCTTCGAGAAGGTGCCTAGATAGAGCACGTTTTTAAAATTCCCAATTAAAAGCTTAGGATCAAGCCTCTTGCGCTCATCTTTAAACGCCGCAAATTCGTTGTATGCGGCATCGATCACTAAAAGCGTGTTCTCATCCACGCTGCGAGCGAACTCATACACCGCCTCCGCATCCAAGCACTCGCCCAGCGGATTGTTCGGCACACACAAAAAGATGACCGAAATTTCATCCCTGTGCGCGTTATAAATTTTTAAAAGTTCAGCCAGATCGTGCTCCTGTGCGCTCGTTTTGTAAACTTTAGCCTCGCAGTGGCTTGCGTAGATGCCGTACATCGCGAAAGTGACGCCCGCTTGCAGTATCGCGCGGCGCGAATTGAGCTTGGCGTGCAGCGCAAACTCGATGATCTGATCGCTGCCCGCGCCGATGATGATATTTTGCGGCTCCACGCCGAATTTCGAGGCGAGCGCGCCCTTTAGCTCATACATCGAATCATCGGGATAAAGATGCGCACAGGCGGCATTTTGCACGATTGCCTCCTGCACCGCCTCGCTAGTACCGAAAGGATTTTCGTTGCTGGCAAGCTTTAACACGTCCTGCTTGCGGATACCAAACTCCCGCACCACAAGCTCAATCGGCTTACCTGCTTCGTAATTGCTTAGATTTTCTACAAATTCGTTAAATTTCATCACTCCCCTCCGTTTATATAGCTTCCCAGCCATGTGACTTCGTGGCCGTTTTTCTGCGCGTTTTGCAGCACGCGCGCCACCCGCTCGTCATCAATGTGCCCCTCAAAATCGACATAAAAGACGCATTTAAAATCCCTAAGCTTAACAGGGCGGCTTTCTAATTTGGTTAAATTTATCCCCTCGTTGCGAAACATCTGCAAAAAGTCCACGAGCCCGCCCGGGCGGTCGTCGGTTTTGGCTAGGATGCTTGTTTTGTTGCGGTCGCTCTTTTGGTTTTTAAAGTCGCTCAGCACGAAAAATCGCGTGCGATTGGCAGAGTTGTCCTCGATCTTTTGAAACATCATCGGCACGCCGTAAAGATCGGCGGCGATCTTGGAGCAGATCGCGGCGGAGTGCGGCGTGGTAGCCGCCATCTGCGCTGCAAGCGCGGTAGATTTGGTCGCGGTAAATTTAACGCCGCTAAGGCCGTGATCGTCTAAAAATTTAAGGCACTGATTGTATCCTTGCGGATGCGAGAATATCTGATCTACCGTGCTTACGTCGTCGCAGTGGCTCGCAAAGCAGTGGTGGATATCCATATAAATTTCGGCGACGATCTTGACGCCCTCGTATTTTCGCAAGCAATCAAGCGTAGCTCCCACCGCGCCTTCGGTGTTGTTTTCGATCGGCACGACGCCGTATTTGGCCTCGCCGCTATCAAGTTCCTTAAAGACCGCCTCGATGTTTGAGAGCGGCAGATAGGAACTTACCGCGCCGAAGCGGCTCTTGGCGGCTTGATGCGAATAGGTACCGAAAGGCCCTAAAAACGCGACGATCTGCGGCTTTTCTAAATTTCGCGAAACCGAGAAAATTTCAAAAAATATCGCCTCGATCGCCTCTTTGCTCAAATTTCGCGCCTTTCCGCCGTCCAGTCTACTGATGATCGAGCGCTCGCGCTCCGGGCGGTAGATCGCGCTGCCCGCGGTCTGCTTCAGCTCGCCGATCTTTTTGACAAACCCCATGCGCTCGTCGATAAGGCGCAAAATTTCATCATCCAGCCTGTCGATACAAACGCGCAGATCATCGATGTTTTGCATCATAGCCCTCCTTTTGCTTGCCCTCAAATTTCGGCACGGATTTTAGAAATTTCACGCCGCCTCTTTTGCCGTACGCTTTGAAATTTTTACCGCGCGAACTTAAAATTTCATCGCTTAGGACAGCTGCGCCGCAACTTCCGCGCGCTAAGAAGGCGCGATAAAATTCGTCGCAGCGAGATCCGAAATTTAAAGAGGCGCGGTTAAAATTTAAAACGGGGCTTTGTTTTGCCGCAAAATTTAGAGGCGCATTTTGTTCGGATTTGAAATTTGAAGCAGGGGTGCATTTAGGCGCGGAATTTGAAGCGGCGGTGCGTTTAAAATTTAGGGCCGCGCTCGCTACGGCATTGAAATTTAAAACCGCTGCACGCTCGGATTTGAAATTTAAGATCGCGCCGTGTTTTAGACGGCTCGCCGCGCGGATCATACGAAATCCTTTTCGAGCGCGATTAGATCATCAAAGCTCTCGCGCTTTCTAATCAGGCGGTCCTGCCCGTCGTAAACCGCGA
>CAUQZM010000041.1:0-12503 GCA_963522765.1 uncultured Campylobacter sp.
CCTGATCTTTTTGGGTGCTTCTGTCTTGGAAATTTATAGTACCGTTATCCTTGCTGATTAACTTATAGTCTTTATTGTCATCAAGGTTATTGGTATTTACATTAACATTCGTCTGGCTAAGATCGGTAATAGTACTTCCGGTAAGCTTAAGTGCGGGATCGCTTCCGTTGTAGTTGTTAGGGAGGTTGAAATTTAACTTACCGACTCCCTCTATATTTTTAGCGGCGATATTGCCCGGTACCAGCGGATCATTGCCGTCTTTGCCGACGTTTACAACGTCATTAGCATCGCCCTTTATCGTTCCGATATCGTTACCGCCGATTAAATTTACGGTAGCGTTAGTTACGTTGGTCGTGTCGATATCTAGTCCGCCGAAATTCTCCGGTGCATTTGGATTCTCGCCTACGTCGATAGTAGGATCGCCTGCAGGACCGGAGTATTTACCAACCTCGCCGTTATCGAACGCTCCAGTGATAGTGCGGTCGGTTTTCTTTTTACCTTGGATTACGATGGATTTTCCGTCATCATCTTTCATTAGACCTTTTAAATTCATCGAGTAGGTAGTGGCATTTTTGATCGTAAATACGTTATCGGTGCGCTTGGTCGTTTGTGTTTCGTCAAAACCGGTAAATCCCTTTTCATTGTGGATTAAATAGCGCTTCTCGCCGTCGCCTATCGCGTAAGTATCTACATTATAATCAGCGTTGTCTAATTTAAATTTAGCGTTATTTATATTGGTTTGAGCTCCACCTGTGATTTGAAGTGCGGCTTTGCTTGCATCAGAATATGCGTTTGATATACCTAAGAAATTTAAAACGTCAAATCTAGCGATATTACCCGCTTTATTAGGATTAACGTCGTTTGAAGCATTTGTCAAAGTATTGCCGCTGCCGCTGCCGCTGCCGAATAATCCGTAAATCGTGCCGGTAACGGTGCTATTCGTTAAATTTACCGTATTGTCATTGCTGCCCGTAGCGGTAGCTTGCGCGCCATAAACTACTCCGTTTATCGTGGAGCCTTGCAAAATTACGCTGTTATTGGTTGCAGAGCCCGCCATAGCGTTACCGCCTTTTACTTGGCTATTTCCGTTGACTGTAGAATTTACCAAGGATAAAGCGTTTTGTACGGCATTGCCGCTTGAGGTAGTTCCGCCAGAAACGTGGTTGTTGATAGTCGTTCCGGTCGCGAAGAATTCATTGCCGCTGACGCCTTGTTCGCCGCGTCCGCCCAGAGCAGGACCGTTTAGTGTTCCGCCGGTTATTTGGACGTGGTTATTGTTTGCCGTTCCGCTGCCGCTGCCGATTTTATTAGTTCCGCCGATTACTTGAAAGACGCTTTTTCCGGTTAAATCCGCTACTACCCAGTTAGCCTCGGCCTTGCCTTTTTCGCTTCTACCGCCGATGATATCGTGGCTCATCGTAGCGCCGTTTGCGATCTCTACTCTGGCGCCCGTAACGTCGCCATTAACGCTGTTTCCGCCGATGACATCGTGGCTCACTTCGCCACCGTTTAGAATTACTTTGGTATTTGAAATTTTGCCGTTAACGCTGTTTCCGCCTATAGCATCTTGTGCTACTTTGCCTCCGCTCATTTCAACGTAACTACTTTTTATCTCTCCATTTACGTTGCTGAAGCCGTAAGCGCTACCTCTTATCTCACCGCGGCTTATATTCGCATAGTCGCCCTCGCTCGTAGCGACGTGAGTAGTGTTCCCGCCGCCGCCAAAGCCTCCTTGCACATCGTGTATGACGGTTCCGCCGGTAATCTTAGAATAGTTATTTTTAGATACTGCAGCCATATATGAGCCGGTGGTGGACTCGACTTGTCCCGCTTTTAACTCTACCCAGTTGCCGATCGCCGTAGCCTTGCTTCCAATGGTAATGCCCTCTCTAGTAGCATTGGCGCCCGTTATATTTTGAAGTTTAGCACCGGCGCTGTTTATGACGACATAATTCTCCTCTAATGTACTAACGAAATTTGGAGATACCGATACTGCGCCGTCTATTTCTTGACCGCTACCTAAGACGATAGCACCAGTGATATTAACGCCATTGCCTTTCGCGGAGCCACCTTTATGTATGGTAGCACCTTCTATTCTGTATTTGTCTATTTGTGCTGCACTTTTAATATTTACCGTATTATTTTCTGCGGAGTGACCATGTCTAGCACGACCTCCCGATACTATAGCTTCGAAGCTCCCCACGGTGTTATTATCGCCGATTATATGGCTATTACCTTCGATATTTACTGTGTTGCCGACGGCATCTCCCGAATAGTTCTGCTGCCCGGCCCAAGTGCCGTTGCCGCCGAGAACAACTCTATTAATGGTTGCATTTATTATGTTTACGGTATTGCCTGTTGCGCCTATACCTTCACCGCCTATTACGGTAGTAACGGTAGCGCGGTTTTGAACGGTGATCTGATTTCTATCGGCCGATGTCGTAGGTGTAATGCTAGGATGACCCATACCGCCACCGTATATACTGCGGCCCGACATATCAGTACCTGAAGCACTTCCGGTGATAGTTACTATATGATTTTTGGAGCCGCCTCCGTTACCGGCACCTTCATAACCACCCGAGAAATACCCGCCGCCCGGAGTATGCAAAACACCATCGCTACCGCCGCCGGTTACCGTCGCTATTGCATTGTCGGCTAAAGCTTGCACCGGCATCAGCGCTAGTGTCGCGGCTATGCTCAGACCCGAGATAATTGGTATCTTAATATCTTTCATAGTTGTAATCCTTCGTAAAAAATAAAAACTATCCATTATACTATAAAAATACCTATTTACAATAAATTTAATACAATTCCTAACGAAAGGTAGCTTAATGCGAAAAAATCGGTATCGCGATATAACGTTTTCGATAATAAAGTAAAATTTCAGCTTATTTTTGTTATCGAAGCTTAAACGAAAAATTACGATTACAAAATATCAGAATTTTAAAATTCTTATTTTGGAATTTAGCCAGCGGGATTCCCAAGAAGCGTCGCTGCGAGAAAAGCGCTAGAATAAAAAGACAGCAGTTTCTGATATCGAGAAATAGGGCAAGGCATAAATTTTATAAATTTGGATTTTGTGGAATTTAAAGCGAAGCAATATATATGAGAGGGATTAAAATTTAAAACAATTCTAGGCTAGAAGCGCATAATTCTACGCTATGTTGTTTAAAATTTTAAAGCAGTTCCAGGCGAGGCGATAAAAGCGATAAAGTAACGGCGTGGAGGGTTAAATTTTAAAAATTCTAAGTGAAAAAAATCAAAATTCTAAGAATTTCAAGCGAAATCTAGGCTTTCAGAGGTGTTTTGAAATAGCTAAAGGGCTTTCAGAGGTGTTTGAAATGGCAAAGAGCTTTCGGAGCTGTTTAAAATATTTCAGAGGTGCTTGAAATAACAAAGAGCTTCCGGCAGCTTTAATGCCTGCCGGAAGCCCATTTTTATAGTTTATGTATCTCTTATGCTCGAAAGCTAGGAATTCCTCTTGTCAAAAAGTCCAAAATCCCAAAAGCTTCTGCTAGCTTATTCGCAAGCTCTGCTAATGCTTTATTCTGGGCTTGTCGCGGTTAAATTTTAACGCTTGCGCGTTTCTCACAGCTAAAGCCTGGTGGACCAAGCTTAGCGGATTACAAGACCTTGCGGAATTCCGCGTCTGATAACCCAGACTAGGGTCTTTTTGCCCTTGTAATCTTTGATGTATCGATCGAAGTCGTCTGAGCTTTTGACATCATTTTGACCGACTTGGATGATCACGTCGCCTACCTCAAAGCCGTAATCATCGGCTTTTGAGCCATCTTTGACACTTAAGACGAGGGCGCCCGAGACATCGTCGTCGAGGTTATATTTGCGGCGTAAGCTGTCATTTAATGTCCTTAGCTTTAGCCCCTCTATCGCGCTTTGTGAGTTTTCGCCGGCTGAGCCTAAGGTGGCGGAGTCGGATTTCATCGCGTCTAGCTTGATAGTCGTGCTCTTGCTTTTGCCGTCGCGCTCAAATTCTACATCCACTGAGCTTCCCGGAGCCATTGAGCCGATTAAATTCTTTAATTCGTTGGCGTTTTTGATAGATTTGCCGTTTATTTTAGTGATCAAATCGCCGCGCTTGATACCTGCTTTATCGGCTGGCATGTCTTTTTCGACGCTTGAGATTAGCGCGCCCTCTTTGCTTTCATAGAGCTCTTTTTGATCTTTAGACATATCCGAGATCGTGACGCCTATAAAGCCACGCTCGATCTTGCCGTTTGTGATGAGCTTTTCGGCGATCTCTTTTACCATATTTGAGGGGATCGCAAAGCCTACGCCGTTATTTCCGCCACCGCGACTTAAAATAGCGGAATTTATTCCCAAAAGCGCGCCGCGACTATCCACTAGCGCACCGCCTGAGTTGCCCGGGTTGATCGAAGCGTCAGTTTGGATGAAATTTTCATATTGATTTAGCCCGATATTGTTTTTATTTAGCGCCGAGATGATGCCTTGAGTGATGGTGCCGCCCACGCCGAAAGGATTTCCAATAGCAAAGACGATATCGCCCTCCATAGCCTTGGACGAGTCGGCAAATTTAACCGCAGAGAGATTTTTTTCGTCGATTTTAATAATTGCAAGGTCGGTTTTAGGGTCGGTACCGATCACCTTGGCTTTATATTCCTTATCGCCTTCTAATAGCGTAACTACGATTTCGTCGGCGTTTTCTATTACGTGATTATTAGTTACGATATAGCCGTCTTCGGAGATGATGACGCCAGAGCCTAGCGAGCTTCCCTCGCGCTCTTGTTGTTGCGGAATGTCAAAGTCGAAAAATTGCTTAAAAAACGGATCGTCAAACATCTGCGACATCGGGCTATTGCCTGCTTTAATCTTGGTTTTAGTTGCGATATTGACGACGGATTTTTTTACGTCCGCAAGCGAGCTGTGATACGAAAGCACCACGTCTTGATTAAAGCCCGGATTTACGCGCTCATAATTGCTTGGAGCTTCTTTAATGTCGATATTAGCGCCAAAAAGCGCACCTGCTAAAGCTATCGATATGATGATCGATTTTTTCATTTTTGCTTCCTTTGTGATAATGAAATTTTGGCGGAATTATAAATTTTGTCCGCTAATATATTCTTAATGCAAAATTAAAATTTATAAATAGAATTTAGCAAACTTGATTGACACTCACTAAAGTTTTATGATATAATCTACATAAAATTTAAGATTTTAAGGATTAAAATGGCAAGTACAAGCAGTTTATACGAAACCCTGGGCGTGGATAAATCAGCAAGCGCTGAGGAGATTAAAAAAGCTTACCGCAGGCTAGCTCGCAAGTATCACCCCGATATCAATAAAGAGCCCGGAGCGGAGGATAAATTTAAAGAGATCAACGCCGCGTATGAAATTTTAAGCGACGAGAAAAAGCGCGCGCAGTACGACCGCCACGGCGACGAGATGTTCGGCGGACAGAATTTTCACGATTTCGCGCAGGGCTCGGCGAACATGGGCGATCTAAACGACATCCTAAACAGCATTTTCGGTGGCTCCTTCGGCGCGAAAAGCGCAGGCTCGCGCGGTGGATTTAGTTTCAGCTCTTTCGGCGGTGGCGAAGGTTTTAGTGGCTTTAGTGGCAGCAGTTTCGGCGGCGGATTTGGCGGCGCGCAGAGCCTAGATACGCACAGCTCAATCGAAATCCCTTTTGAGACCGCTATACAAGGCGGCGAGATGAGCGTGCGTGTAAGCGGCGAGACGGTTAAATTTAAAGTACCCGCGGGCATCAATGCAGGCGAAAAGCTACGCATCAGAGGTAAAGGACAAAAATCAGGCGCTCAAAGCGGCGATTTAATTTTGGAAATAAAAATCGCGCCAAGCGCCGAGTACAGCCGCGAAGGCGACGATCTTTTCAAAAAGATTGACGTGCCTTTGAAAACGGCGATGTTTGGTGGAAAAGTAGAAATTTCGACGCCGAGCAAAAGCGCTACGATAAAGATCGCAAAAAATACCAAAAACGGGCAGAAATACCGCTTAAAAGGCTACGGCGTGCAAAACCGCAAGAGTAAAATTTTAGGCGATCTATACGCGGTGGTAAATGTCGTCCTTCCCGACGTCGATTCGCTGGATGAGGACGTCAAAGCCGCGCTGCAAAAGCTATAAGGAGGCATCAAAATGCATGATTACGATGAGCCGGTTTATCTCATATCGATAGTTTCGAAGGTCCTAGATATCCATCCGCAGACGCTACGGCAATACGAGCGCGAAGGGCTCGTAAGCCCGGGGCGTACTGAGGGTAAGATGCGCCTGTACTCGGCGCATGATATGGACCGCATACGCATGATTTTAAACCTTACAAAGGAGCTTGGCGTCAATCTTGCGGGCGTGGATGTGATCTTTCGCCTGAAAGAAAGGATCGCCGAGTATGAGCGCGAGATCGAGGAGCTGCGGGCTAAAATTTTAGAGCTTGGCGGAGAGACAGACTAGGATCTGCAAGAGAAAGATTTTAAAGCTCAGCAAAAACCGGATCCTGGTGCTACAAGCTGAAATTTTAATGCTATCAAAAAGCAAGATCGCCTCTCAAGCGTAGATTAAAGCGATAAATTTTGATTTTCAGAGCGGATTTGTGGGCGCGTTAAATTTAAAGTCGTGCTAAGCAAACCCTGGGCGAATTTTCTTGCGATTAAATTTAAAAGCCGCCTTTATATAATTTGGCTTTAAAATTTAAAATTCCAAGCCGCGTTAGATTTTAAAATTTGGCCGCGAGCCTCTAAATTTAGCGATAAAGTGCGATATAATTTCTCTATTTTTAAGCGGGATTTTAGTAGAATCACATTATAAAATTTACCCGTAAATTTATATGAAAAGATAAAATTTCATCGATTATCGCCTCCGGTAAATGGTCGCATAATGTAAAACTTGACAATAAATTTAGCGCTAAATTTTATGCATAATCTTACAAAAAAGGGAGTTAATGGAGCTTGTTATAGAGCTATTTCTTGCGATCACAGCGCTTGCGATAGTGCTAAATATCGTCTTTAAAATTTTTGAAATTCCCACTATCATCGGCTATATCGTTGCGGGCGTGTGCTTTTCGCAGATCTATAGCCTAAGCAGCGTCGAAAACGCCCATATGTCCGAGCTGGCAGAATTTGGCATAGTTTTTTTGATGTTTACCATCGGGCTTGAGTTTAGCTTCCATCACCTGATGAGTATGAAAAAGGACGTATTTTTTAATGGCATACTCCAAGTGCTTGGCACCGGTATTATTCTAGCGCTCATCATCGATCAAGCTTTCGGCGGAAACATAAAGACCGTGATGATTATCGGGCTTGCGCTCGCGCTTAGCTCTACGGCGATCGTGCTAAAAACACTCAACGAAACAGGCGAAATCAACCAAAACTACGGGCGCAAGGTGCTTGGGATCCTGCTCTTTCAAGACCTCGCCGTCATCCCGATCTTGCTGATGATCGACATCTTCGGCTCGACCGACAATACCCCCGTGAACTATCTAATCTTAAAAACCGCCGTAAGCGCCGCCATAGTGGTAGTGATCCTTTTCGTGCTCGGCAAATTCGCCTTCAACCGCTTCCTCTACTACGTCGTAAGGACAAATTCTAAAGAAATTTTCATTGCGACCATCCTTTTTACCGTCGTGGGGGCTAGCTTTTTGGCGCATGTATTCGGCTTTTCGTACACGCTGGGCGCGTTCATCGCAGGCATGCTCATCGCAGAAACCGAGTATAAACACGAGATAGAAGCCGATCTGACGCCGTTTCGAGACATACTGCTCGGACTTTTTTTTATCACGATTGGCATGCAGATAAACTTCGAAGTCATCGTCTCGCACTATGGGCTAATCCTACTTGCTATTATCGTTATAATGGCGCTTAAAACGGTTGTGATTTACGCGATCCTATTTCTCTCGACCGGCAAAAGGATAGCGCTAAAAGCGGCGCTGTCGCTATGCCAGATAGGTGAGTTTGCGCTTGCGATCTTTTCGCTACTGATGAGCCGCGATATGCTAAGTAAGGAAAACGGGCAAATTTTAATTACAGTCGTAACCGCGACGATGATTTTAACGCCGTTTATCCTTAAAAATTTAAACAAAATCGCCAACCGCTTTGAGTCCAAGGTCGAAAAGCTCGAGGACGAGGAGCATAAAACTCAAATCCCGCCGATGAAAAATCACATCATTGTAGCAGGCTACGGCAGGATAGGGCAGGAGGTGGTGCTACGCCTGAAGGATCAAGGGCTGCTATACGTAGTCGCCGAGAGCGATTTAGAGCTTGTGGATCTGGGCAAATCGCGCGGAGAGAACATATACTTTGTAAATATAATGCAAAAAACCGCAATCGACGAGCTGCATGCGCGCGATGCGTCAGTCATCATCCTAACGATCGCAAATCAGCAAAAGCTCGACATCGTCGCTAAGATGCTAAACGGCTCTAATTTAAAAGCAAATATCATAGTTATGCATACGGGTGCTGATCCGCAAAGCGAGTTGCAGAGCGAATACGGCGAAAATTTTATCTTCGTAAAAAAGGAGAGAGTAGTAGCCAATGCGCTTTTGCAAGAGGCACTGAAATGCAAGCTAACGCAGTAGCCTTGAGCGTTTAAGATCAAATTTAAACGCATTTGCTATGCCTAAAATCTCCACGCTCTTCATTCTTACTTCTATACTCAGCTAATTTAAAGCGTTTTAATAAACGCAGATAAATAGATATATTTATAATAGCTGACTTGCAAATTTTAAAGACGCAAAGTGCTGCTTCGGATTGATTCAAATTCTAAATTTAAGCTGCCATTCCATAGCTAAAGAATACTTAGACAAGGATTTATGAAGTATATTTGAGCGATAAAGTTATTTAAAAACTCGTTTAAATTTTATTAATTTCACTCTTTTATCTCTTTATAAACGCTTAAGTTGCGTACTAGGCAAACGATGGTCGTTATAAACAATATCGGAGCTATCGGCAAATACAGATACCCAAGAATTAGAGCCATATTATCGTAACTTCGTCCTTGAGAAAAGAGCAATTCCGAGAGTGGGAGATACAAAACTAGCGTCACAATCGCAAAATTTTCTATCGCGAAAATCGTATTGCTTTTTTTGGGATTTTCTACGAAAAGTTTACTGTATCTGCGTTTTGAAAAGAAAAATATAATCGTGCAAACGGCGCTAATTATAAACGCCCAGTGTAATTCGTACGAATTTGGTAAAAATAAAATCAAAAAAACCGTTGTCGCAAAACTCGCGAAAGTAAATCTGATCAAACGGTGAAGTTGATATTTTTGCTTTTGTGTATCCCAGTCTATGTGATATTTTATCTGTAAATAAAATCCGATTAAAGCATAAAGGACGTAAAATATCGCAGCCACATGTATCCATATAAGCATAAAGGCTTTATCTGCATCGCTAAATAAAAGCGGGGCATATTTTTTATACTTCAGCCTGTTTAGGCAGACGAGTATATTTATCGCAGATAGCGTGAGCATGCATAAAAACGACATTATGGGCGCATCATTTACAAACGTAAGAAACACGACGATATAAATCAGGAAGGTCAAAAGTGCCCCGAAAAACAGATATCTACAAAAGCGAAATCTATCGTAGCTTTTTAAAATTTCTTGCGGAATTTGGCTGATGTCCACGGAGATTTTGTCTTTTTGCATTTTTACCGACTTTCTCGGTTATTTTAGCTCAAATTTTGCTTTTTTACTCCGTAGCGTTTTAAATTTAATGAAGCAAGCTTTTTTGACTTGCTTCTTTTTTGGCGGACAAGCGATCCCGATTTTGCATTAAATTTTTAAAAATGAATACTTACCAGCTCTTGCAATTTTATCGATAAAATTTTTAGCAAGCTAAATTTACGCTTCATTTCTAGCTAAATTTAGCTTCAAAATTATCCTGCTTCATTCATAAAATAAGGCAACCAAGCTAAAGCTCATCTGTTTTATCCACCCGCACGAACGCCCAGTGCATAAAATCTCGCTTTGGCTCGTATTTGTCGCTGTTAAAATACTCCGCTAGCCGCGCCTCCTCCGTGCCGCTTAGCTCGCCGCCAAGCATCCAGCGCGTCTTTTGCACAAACTCCTCCGCGCTTTTCGCTCCGCCGCCGTGGCACCAGGCTTTGATATAGCTTAGGCTCGGCAAATAGCCCATTTGAAACAAGATATTTAAAAGATAGACGAAGTCGGGCTTTTGCTCGACTTCGCGCCCTATCGCATCCAAAATCTCCCCGTCCACGAAGCTGCCGCCCACCTTAAACGTGATATAAAGCGATTTTTTAGTCTTTGAAAGAAGCTTATTAAGTGCAGTTTTTAGATCGTCCACCTCGAGGCAGCGCGAGGCGAAAACCACGTCGCACGCGGGCACGTCCGACCAGTCATCCTCAAAGGCTTTTTGCGCAAATTTTGCGTTTTTCGCGCCGTAAATTTGAGCGTTTTCGCGGGCAAATTCCAGCATTTTGGGCGAAAAGTCATAGCCGTAAATTTGATCCACCTTTTCCGCCGCCAGCACGCTTAGCGCGCCTGCGCCGCATGCGAAATCAAGTAGCGTCGAAGCGCCCGAAAAATCTACGCGCGATAGAAAGTCTCGCGCGTAGGCGCTTTTCATCACGCCCTCGTTGAAGCTCGGCGCCTTTTTGTCCCAGTCTGCGGCAATTTTTTTGCCGAACGAGCTTTTTGCCTTTTGCGCCTTATAAAGCGCGTCAAAGTCGATTTCATCGTAGTTTGAAGGTAAAATCATAATTGTCCTTTTTTAAATTTAGTAGCAAATCGCACTGACTTTTTACTATATTTTAGCGTAAATTTTCATATCGTACTCAAATTTTAAACCGTCGAGCAAAAGCGGCGAGACATAACCACTTTTATATACTTTGCCTGCCCATGATCCTTTAAATTTTCACCGAATGATCGCGGATAAATTTTAAAAAGCCTGTTCATAAATCAAAACGCTCGCGCTTATTTGTCCCTTGCTTAAATTGCCGCTTTGGACTTATTGCAAAGCCTCCAATCTAGCCGCTATCACCTTTTGCATCGCTTGATTTTTCTTGTTTTTGGCTAAAATTTGTAGCCTCCTTTTGCCGATGCGTTTGTCGGCAGCCTTTAGGATATTTGCGAGCCCCCATTCATCGACACCAAAGTGTTTTTTAAATAACTCATCTTTGGGCGTGTCGATATATTCGCGGATAAGCTCGCCGATGTCGCTTATGTCGTTACCATACGGATAAATTTTCGTTAGAGCGCCCTGTGCTAGGCTTTTTACGCCGCCGCTTTTTAGCACGAAATCCTTCGGGTAATCAAAAATAATCTCGCCCGCAAGCGTGATAAAATATCGCGGCAAATCCGTGCTGCCGCACCTGCTTTGCATCCTATAAACCGTGCAGTGGAGCTTAAAATCAATGCTTTCATCCACGAGCTCGTAAAGCCGTTTTTGAAGCTTGCTCCAGCGTTTCATTTTGCCTCCTTATTATTTATCGCCTCTTGCGGTTTCGCGTAGAGCTTTTGCCGCCCTTTGCGATGATCGCGCCTGAAAGCTCAGCGCCTTTTCTATTTTTTGCAAATTCGCTTTGTAAAATTCTGCCGCGCTAAACGGTCTCCCAAAATCTCGGCTCCGTCTTGATCGCTCCTCGGTTTTTCTCGCGTAAAATTTGCAAAAATTCTTTAAAGTTCGGCGTAAAAATCGAAGCGACGGGCACAAATTTATACTCGCTCGCACCGTCTTGCTCGGGCTTGTTCGCGCTGCCGCGTTTAAGCTCGCTCGCGCCGCTCGCAAAGCGGATCCGCCAAATCCTAGCATGATTTATCCGTATTTTTGTAACTTCAAGCGTCAAAATTTGCTCGAATTTATACCTCGCCGCGAGCTTTTGTCCGTCAAAAATGTAGATGAAATTTTGATCAAACCAAAGACTCTCACCTGAAACAAAAAACCGCTCCAGCCAGAACAAAAACGGCCTCACGGAAAGCCTTTTTATCGCGTATGCTTCGCTTATCCCATCTATCGCGGCTAGCCCGCGCGAGCTAAGCCTGCTGGGGTTGCGGCAAAAGAGCGTCCAAGTAATCCCGCCCAGGAGCAAGACGCTAAAAATTACGATTAAAATTTGAATTAAAGCTTCAGCCATTTAAAATTCTAAGTCCTTTTACAAATGCAAATTTCGCCTCCGTATCGCCCCAAAACGAACTCCTGCCGAAATCCGCCTCCGCGCCGTTTGCAAGCTCCTCATAAAGCTTATAAAATCGCCCTTTGTAGATGCATTCGCCGAGACAGACGTTGAAAAACGCCTCCGCTGCGTCCTTGCCGCCGAAATAATAGATAAAGTAGATCGGGCGCAGATCGAAAGCGCTTAGATTTTTGTTAAATTTAGCCCCGCGCTGCGTCATAAATTCCACCGCCTTTTGCTTGTCCGCAAACAACTCAAAAATAGGCAGCGCGTAGTCTTTGATAGCCGCGCTAATCTCGCGAACGCTAGGCTCAAAGCTAGCGCCTGCGAGCTGCCAGTCGCGAAACTGTTTGCGCGGCGTGAGATAGCCCAGGTGCGATA
>CAUQZM010000042.1:0-12111 GCA_963522765.1 uncultured Campylobacter sp.
AGCTTTTCATCCGCGCTCATCCCCGCTAGCGAAAAACGCTCGCCGCGGCCCGATTGCGCCTTAGAATTTCGCGGCAGCCACAGCCCGAAATTTGCCAAAAAGTCTTTCGTCATAAGCGAGCAATCGCGAAGAAATTTATATCCGCCCCAGCCGTATTTCTGCCCGAGCAGACTAGCGGCTACGATCTTTGAGTTCTGCTCATCAAGCGGCGCGGGCCAAAGCCTCGCATCCTCCGCGCTAACGAAATATCTCTTGCTGCCAAACTGGGTTAAAATTTCGCCGCCGAATACGCTCCGTACGCCGAGCATGCCGCCAAGATCGCGCTCGCCGCTAAAATCATACGGCAGGATCGTGCCGGTGCGCGCCCTAAAAAGTTCCACGCTGTTTTCGTCATAGACGGCGGCGCCGTCGCGCAGGATCGTTATAAATTTAGAATTTGCGTAGATATCCGCCTGCTGAGGACTGATGCGCTTTATCGCATCGCTTCTTATCCAGCCCCACACGCCGTCGTTGCGCACGAACGCCCACACGCCGTCTCTGCTGTAATGCGACAGCAGCAGCGGATAGCCCACGCTCACGGCGGAATTTGCGGCGTAATCAAACGGCTCGCCCTCCCCCGGCTCGCTCGGATCGCCGAAAATCGGCAAGTCGCTTGGGATATTTCGCAGTAGCGCGTTTTTTACCGTTATAGCGGGCGCGGAGATCAGCCCGAACGCCTCTTCGTTCGCGTTTATACGAATGCTTTGATAGATCGCATCGTCGTATATCCTGCCTGCGGCGTCAAAGTGGCGCCCCTTGGCGTAATTAAGCCCCCAAAAAGTATCTATTCCCGCCTTCACGGGCGCATCATCAAACCAAATTTTAAAATAGCGGCTCTTAAACGCTTTCCCGCTTATGTTTTGCACCGACGCAGGAGCCGGCAGCCGCTCGCTGTTTTGAGCGTATTCGAGATCCAAAACAGCGGGATTTTCCGGGATAAACTTATGGACGGTTTTACCACAACCTGCAAGGATTAAAGCGGAGAATATGAGAGATACTAATCGTTTCAAACAAAATGCCTTTTAAAAAATTTTGGCTATAATTTTGCCAAAAAATAGGAAAAAACTTGATAAATTTCATAATCCAAAAGCTAAAAGATCGAAATATTTTCATCACGGGCGGCGCAGGCGTGGGCAAAAGCTACGTGATAAAAGAGCTCATCAAGGATTACCGCGCGCGCGGCAAGCTCGTCATCGTGCTCGGCAGCACCGGCATCAGCGCCGTAGAGATCGGCGGCGTGACCGTGCATAGCTTCTTCCGTTTCGGCATTTGCAAAAACCACGAGGAGCTAAAGGGCTTCGATCGCAAACAAAGCGGCAAGCTAAGCGAGCTGCGAAAAATTTTAGCCCTCGCCGATCTCATCGTGATCGATGAAATTTCGATGATCGGCGCCGAGCTTTTCGAGATGATCTATCTTAGAATTTCAAGCTCTAAATTTAACGGACGGCTGCTCGTTACGGGCGATTTTTATCAGCTTCCGCCGGTACGCAAAGAGGGCGAGAGCGCGCCGCGCGCAAGCCTATTTAGCGACTCGGATTACGCCTTCGGATCGTACGCATGGAGGCAGTGCGAGTTTTTTTACGTCGAGATGATAGGCTCCAAGCGCACCGCAGATGCGGCGCTATACCGCCTGCTTTGCGAGCTGCGGCTCGGCACCCCAAGCGAGCAGACGGCGGAGCTGATGCGATCTTTGCTCATCGATGCCGCGCGAGTTGAGCCGAACGCTACGATAATCTCGGGCCGAAACGCTGAAGTAGATGCGATAAACAATGCCAGATTAGCCAAGCTTAATGCGCCGCAGAGCAGCTTTGAGGGCATTTATGAAGCGCTGCAAAGCGGAGTGAGCGAGCAGAAAATTCAAAAATGGATCGCCTCGCTAAACGCGCCGCAAAGTCTGACGCTAAAAGAAGGCGCAAAGGTGTTGTTTACCGCAAACAAAAGTGGCGAGTTTTTTAACGGCGAGCAAGGCGTCGTCGAAAAGATCGAAAAAAGTTCCTGCGGCGAGATCGAAAGCGTGGTCGTAAAAAAACCCTCGGGCATACTAAGCCGCGTGCAGCTGCAAACATACGAACTAAGCGAGATCGCCGCAAGCGGCGCAGATGCCGAGCAGGTCGTGCTGGCGCGGTATTATCAGTTCCCGCTCAAACTCGCATACGCCATCACGATCCACAAATCCCAAGGCATGAGCATTCCGCAGCTCATCTGCGACATCGACAGGATCTTTGCCAAGGGGCAACTCTACGTGGCGCTTTCGCGCGCGACTAGCCTTGCGGGGCTTGGCGTGATATATACGCGCGCAGAGCCATTGCTACGGTATTTGCAGCGCAACGCAAGCGCGGATGAAGCCGTGGTGAAATTTTATCAAGAGAATGAATTTTATAAAATTTCGGATCAAAAAATTTAAGGAAACGCATGCAACTAGACAGGGCGATAGCGCTAAGTAGAGCCAAACAAAAAAAGTGTATTTGCAAGGTAGTGATGATCTATGCCAAGATAGCATTTTTGTATCTATTTCCGTTTATCATAATGTTTGCGATCGATGCAGTATTTAAAACAGACGATGATACGGATTACAAGATGATCGAAGTCTATCTTATCTATGCGGTGCTTTTGATTATTTATGTTGCTTGCATTTACGACGGCATTGCGGACGCCGCTTATGAATATAAACTATTTTACAAAAAAGTTTTGGTGCGCACGGCGATCTCACAGGCGTATCCGCAGTTTACTTATTCGCCAGGCCGCGGCATAAGCGCGAAGGAATTCAGGCGAGCGGGGATCTTTGCAAACTCCGATTTTATCAGCGAAGATGAGATAAAAGGCGAATGGGATGGGGTAAAATTTAGCCTCAGCGAGGCGATTAGAATTAAAAAGAACTATGATCTGGGCATAGACAATACTTATGTGAAGCTAGCTTCGCTTGCGATGAGCCTATATGATGCGTATATGGATTTTAGCGGTAGCGTGCTGATATGCGAGTTTGGTAAAAAATTTTACTCCCGAACCATTTTGGCAAGCCGCGAGCTGAATACAAAAATTTTAGGCGAGAAGGAGCTAATGGACAACGTCGTTTTTAATAGCGAATTTCGCGTCTTTACCGGCGACAAGGTCGAAGCTCGCTATCTATTGACGCCTACGTTGATGGAGCGACTAAATGAGCTGAAGCGATACTATTATAAATTTAGCATCAGTGCGGCATTTATGGATAATAAATTTTACCTATTTCTAAACGGCGCGCCGAACCGCTTTGAAACAGAGCTATTTAGCATACCTCCGACAACCGGAACAGCGTATGCTCATCAATACGAACTGGCTGAAATTTTAGAATTAGTAAGCGAGCTAGGCCGCATAACCGGCGAGCTAGAAAGCAAAATTTAATCAACCCGCATAGTTTAAATTTAACGGGCTAAATTTGACCACTCTATTACAGTCCCGCTTCGGCTCTTAGCCGTGCGGCGTACATCTCGCGCAGGCGCGGTACGTATTTGCCGACCGCACCGCCGCCGATCGCCCTGCCGTCTGCTTTTACGATCGGCAGCACCATCAGCGTCGCCGCGCTGATAAAGGCTTCATCGGCTTCATAAACCTCGCTCATTCCAAACGCCCGCTGCTGCATGCTAAGCCCTGCCTGCTCGGCAAGGCCTAAGATCACCTTGCGGCGGATGCCCGGCAGTATGTCGTTTGAAAGCGGCCGCGTGATAAGGACGTCATCTTTGATGATAAACGCGCTGGAGCTCGAACACTCGGTAACTAGCCCATCCTCGATCAAAAAACACTCATAAGCGCCCACCTTGTGAGCCTCGTGCTTTAAGATGCACTGCGCAAGAAGCGAGATCGATTTTATATCGCGCCTGTGCCAGCGGATCTCCGGCAGGCTTACGATCTCGATCCCCTCTTTTGCGAGCGGATTATCAAAAATTTGCGTATGATACACAAAAGCAAAGACGCTAGGCTCTATGCCGCGGACGTAGTCAAAATCCCGCATCGCCGCGCCTCTTGTGATCTGGGTGTAGAAAGCGCCCTCGCTCACGCCACCCTGCGCGATGAGCTCATATAAAATTTCCTCATATTTTTCGCGAGAATATGGAATTTTTAGCTCGATCTGCGAGGCGCTGCGCTCAAAGCGCTCCCAAAAATCCGCTCTGTCGCAAATTTTAGAATTTACCACGGGTGCTACTTCATAGATGCCGTCTCCGAGCACGAAACCGCGATCAAAAGGACTTATCGCGGCCTCTTTGGCCTTGCAAAACTTGCCGTTAATATAAACTATCTCGTCGCCGCTCATTCCGCTGATTTCAAACATAATCGCTCCTTGAAATTTCGCATCATTTTATCTTATAACAATTTAATTTAAGATATAATGCCGCAAAAATCGAAGGAACTCCGATGGATAAATCAAATTTTAAAGATAGGCTTTTAGAAATTATGTTTCATGTATCGCATAAGCCGGTACTCTTCCGCGATCTGCTCGAAGCTAATGCCGAGTTTAACGACGGCATGCTCGTCGATCCTTCGAAGCTAAATTTTAAATTTAACTACGGCAAATCCTACGTGATCTTCGCCTGCTTCGCATTTGTCTGCGTAATGTTTTTGATAACGCTGACGCACGCGATGTTTGAAAAGATCGACTTTCACTTCTCCATTTTATTTACGATCATAGCGACGTCGGCGGTTTTTATCGGCTTTGATTGCTTCAAAGCGTGGGCTAGAAAAAAGCTTACTCACGAGCTCATCAAACGCGCATGGGCAAACCATTTCCTCTACTTCCCCTACGAAAAATACAGCCGTATCGTCGAAAATATCTACAACGAAGCGCTCAAAAACGACATACCAAGGCGCGATCTGGAGCAATACGTGCTAAGCAAAATCGTAGAAGTCGGCGAAAAATAGTTTTAAAATACCGCAAAAATTTTATAATATAAAACAGCATTTCAACCCAAGCAAATTTTAAAATTTTATTACAAAATATGCGGCACGTGGGCAAGACGTAAAATTCCGGCTCGAAAAGCAAGCGGCACGATGGATAAATTCCAAATGAAATTATATGCCGGTACTGCAAAAACTGCGCCATAGATTACGATATATAAATTTTAATCAAAGCTTATACTTTCCTGCACCACATTTCGCTACGGCTAAATTTCACTTCATAGAATTTTATCTATCGCTTCTTAAATCTAATCTCGTTCACTTACTGCCGATTTAGCAATCCGTATTATGTAATTGAAGTTATGTTTAACTATTTTAGGGTAAAATCACGCAATATCTAAGGGATAATATAAAATTTAAGAAAAGGATAGTTTATGAAGCTACTTTTTTGCATTATTTTTGCACTTTGCAGCAGTGTTTTTGCGGGCAGTTTGGAGCAGATCAGATCTGCCGGAGTCGTTAAAATCGGTGTTCGTGATGGTAGGCCACCTTTTAGTGATGAAAAAAGTGGTAATTTTGAAGGCTTTGAAATCAACCTTGCAGACGCTATAGCCAAGAGCATATTCGGTGATAAGCGCGGTAGAGTCGAGTTCGTCCCTTTAAACGCCAGCGATAGGATCTCTGCATTACAAAATGATAAGGTAGATCTTGCAGTCGCGACCATTACGATAACGCAAGACAGAAAAAGGCAAATCGACTTTTCTTATCCATATTTTTCGATGAGCTTGGGAGTTTTGACGCGTAAAAGCGACGGCATCAAAAGTATAGACGATCTTTCAAACAAAAAGGTCTTAGTAGAGGGTAACGGGACTACGGCAGAAAATTTTTTGTATAAAAATAAAATCCACAATTTAATCCATTGCTCCATTACTACCGAATGCTACGATATGCTTAAACAAGGCAAAGCCGATGCTTACGTTAACGATAATCTCATCGTGCTAGCCTATTCCATTATCGACGACAATTTAGAAGTAGCAATCCAAAATCTAGGCAATCCGGAATTCTTAGGCATCGGAGTGCGCAAAGGCAATACCGAACTGCTTGATCTAATAAATAAAGAGCTTGTTACACTTAGCAAGCAGGGCTTTTTCGAACGTTCTTATGATGAAACTTTCAAGCCATTTTATCAAGGCGCTGCAGATAAAAAATATTTCTTACTAGATGGACTCTATGCCATATTTTAGGACGGAATTTAGCAGTGTTTTATCTAACGACTTCGGCTAAAACGTCATTTACTATAAGCGGATAATATGCGAAATCCAATTTTAAGGACATAAAATGAAACTACTTTTTATAGCGGCTCTATTTTGTGCGGCGCTTTTTGCCGATAGCCTAGATCAAATCAGACAAAACGGCGTCATTCGCATCGGAGTGCGTGACGCTCATCCGCCGCTTTGCGAGTCTAATGGCGGCAAATTTGAAGGATTTGAAATCGATCTTGCAAACGCTATTGCTAAAGAAATTTTCAGCAAAAAAGAGGGCAAAATCGAGTTCATCCCACTAAGCGTAAATGATAGAATTCCATTTTTAGAGGCAAACAAGCTTGATTTGGTGATCGGTCTATTTAGCATCACCAACGAACGAAAAAGAAAGATCGATTTCTCCCTCCCCTACCTCTCCGTAAATTTGGGTGTATTAACGCGCAAAGCCGACGCTTTTACCGATATCACGCAGCTTCATGATAAAAAGATCGTATTCGAAGGCGATGCGACAGTAGCCGAGAAATTTTTCAAAACCAAGGGATTTAAAAATTTAGGCCATTGCGCTTCGGCTAAGGAATGCTACGAAATGATTCGAAATGGCGATGCGGACGGCTATATAAACGACAATCTCATAGTGCTTGCATATTCCGTCATCGATGATACTTTAGAAGTGCCGTTTAAAAACCTAGGTCCTAGCGATTTCATCGGCATCGGCGTGCAGAAAGATAACAAAGAACTACTTGATTTCGTCAATGCAGAGCTCATCAAGCTAAGCAAAGAGGGCTTTTTCAAAAAAGCCTACGAGCAGAGCTTTGATCCATTCTATCGCGGTACGGCGGATAAGAAATATTTTCTGCTAGATGGAATTTATAATATGCTCTAAAAGCTTATTTAAATTTTAAGTTCGGTTTTTAGAATTTTAGCAAATAAAATTTCCCGCTTCGTTTGAAAGCGGGAAAGAGATTAAATTTAAGGATTTGCCATGAAATTGCTTCTTGCAATGTTGCTACCATTTATCGTTGCTTTCGCCGATAGTCTGGAACAGATCAGATCAAAAGGCGTCGTTCGCATCGGCGTTTACGACGGACAGCCTCCTTTTAGCGAGCTGAACGATGGAACTTTCGAGGGCTTTGAAGTTACGATGGCACAGGCCATAGCAAATGATCTTTTCGGCGAAAAAGGCGGCAGAATCGAACTTGTGCCGATGAAGGTCGAGGATAGAATTCCAGCTTTAGTAAACAACCGCGTAGATATCGTCATCGCTACGATTACCATTACGCCTGAACGCGCGCAGCAGATCGATTTTTCAACACCGTATTTTTCGGTAAATCTTGGAGTTTTAACCCGCAAGGCCGATAGAATAAAATCCTTAGCCGATCTGAAAGAGAAGAGAATTTTACTCGAAAGCGGCGGTACGGGCGAGGCATTTTTTAAACAAGAAGGTTTTGGAAATTTTACATTTTGTAAGATCGCCAGAGAGTGCTACCGCATGCTAAAAGACGGCGACGTGGACGCCTACGCAACCGATAATCTCATCGCAATGGCATATCCGGTAGTCGATAGCGAGGTAGAAGTACCGCTTAAAACGCTAGGGAAGCCCGATTTCATGGGTATTGGCGTTCAGAAAGGCAATAAAGAGCTACTGGATTTCGTCAATGCAGAGCTTATAAAGCTAAGCAAAGAAGGCTTTTTTGAAAAGGCATACGAGGGAACTTTTAATCCATTTTATCACGGCGCTGCGGATAAAAGATATTTCTTGCTAGATGGAATTTACAGCTTTTTGTAGGATTTGCGGCTCATTTTAAAATTTATCACGCAAGATTTATCGCGTAAATTTTATCTCATGCTTGCTATACTTTAGCTCTTGCGACAAGGGATCACGTAAAATTTTATCGCGCAATCTTGCTCATTTAAATTTTTCAAAAAGCTTTTTCGCGGGTAAAACGGCGTTTACATAAAATTCTGCTCGTTTAAAATTTATCCTACATAAATTTTACCGTAGCTTGAAATTGCCATAATTAATTTAGCTCAGATTTTTATTATTTCAAATTTTACTAAAAATCCTCTTGCTAGGATTTTTTACCACTTGTAATCCGCTCGAAATACCCCCCCCACTAAAAAAGGTTAAATTTTTCAGCCAGGAATTTATTCTGCGCAAAGAGTAAATTTTTATTACTTAAAATTACAAACGCAGCCCCCCTCTTTTAAAAAACCGATCAGTGATTTTCATATTGCAAACTGATCTATTTTTATGTATAATCGCAAACTTTACGAATTTCAAAGGATCAATATATGAAAAAATCCATCTGCTCCTCTATGCTTAGCCTCGCAGCGGTGCTCGCACTAGCGCCCGCACAAGCACTTTGCAATGCAGATTCTAATCCGCCGCTTATCCATACCCATAATAACCTCTATTCGGCGGGATTTAGCGGCAACACTAGCGGCAGCGGAAGTACCAGCCCAAACGGCAATATTACGACGATTACGGGCGTTGTAAGCGGCGGGACGGACTACTCCAGCAGCGTGATTTACGGCGGAGGAAGCGGCGACGGGATTGCGGGCTTTACCGAGTTAAACTCCGCCTCCAACAATAGACTTACGATTAGAGGCGCAAACGCTTACGTGAGTATCGCAATAGGTGCTGAGGCCAAGGGTGTATCGGATAATTACGTGAGCTTGGAAAACGGCTCTAAGGTAAATTTGGTTGTAGGCGGGCAAGGCATAGCGGCGTCTAAAACAGGTAACGAAGGCGAAGCGACGCGAAATCAGGTTTTTGTAAAATACGGCGCCGAAATTACGGGAAATGCCGATAACTTCGGCGGTAGCTCAAATAGACATTATAATATCATCGGCGGCAGAAGTGGAGCGGATAAAAAAGCCTCCTCCAACGCTGTAACGATCGACGGAGGCACTATCGGCAACGGCTCCGTTACGAATGTAATCGTGGGCGGTATAGTAAGCGGTGGCGGTGATGCCGTATCAAATAGAATAACTATCAAAAGCGGCACATTTAGAGGAAGCTTTGATATATTCGGCGCTCAATCCTCCACGGGGCAAAGTAACTCTAATAGCGTCAATATAACGGCGCCTTATTACGGCGGCACAAGCACTATTACTTTAAACGGTAGCGGTAGAATTTGGGGCGCAGCGGGCGGAAGCGGAAACTCTAGCGCAAACTCCGTATCCATAAGCGCAAAGCTAAAAGCGCAAAATTACCAAGTAGCAGGCGGCCAAGCAAATAGCGCTAGCGCAATGAGCGCAAATCGCGTAGAGATCAATAACGATGATGCAATCTTAGGCAGTGTCACGGGCTCTTTGGGCGGCGCCTCGAGCTCGCGAAGCGTAGTTGATCTTATAAAAGGTACAGTAAAAGGCGATGTCGCAGCAGCAAACGGCATCGCAGGCGAATCGGACGGCGATAGAGTTACTCTAGGGGCATTCGATTCTAATAAAGGCGTGCACGTAGGCGGCAATGTCTATGGCGCACGCGCGGGAAGCGTCAAAAACGCAGTCGTTTATATCAATAAAGAAAGAACGACGATAGCAGGAGACGTCTTTGCAGGCTACGCTACAAGCGGCAGCGTCGAGAATAGCAACGTAAATTTTAGAGGCGGCACTATAAGTGGCACGATCTACGGCAGCAATAAGCCTACGGATAAAACCAATACCTTACATATCGAAAATTGGGTCGGCGGCGGTGTGAAAAAAGCCAAGGACATTAAAAATTTCGGCTCTATAAATTTTCACGATCTATATTCCACTACCGAATCTGATGCGCCGCTTACTCTAACCACTAATGGCAATACGAATTTAAACGACACAAAGATAGAGGGTATAAAATCAGATCTTGGCGAAGGAAAGTACTATCTGATACATAATTCAGGCGGTGGCACGATCACTAGAGCCGCGCAGACCGTGCAAGATAATCAAATTTATACGATTACGGACAAAGATCACTATCAGATCACTGGCACCACGATCGAAGTCGAAAACAGTAAGAATTTAATTATGCAGAAAGGCACACTAACTCGTTCTTGGATGGACCTTAACTTCGATCAAAGCGAGCTAATGCAAAATCAAAATTCCAACAGGGCTGCGGGCGCTACTGAGCTATTCGGCAATAAAGGAAACACCGTAATCGTAAAAGAGGGCGCAGGCAATCTAGGTGGCAAAAACATAAGCTCGGGTAGAGACGACGCTACCGACGGAAGCAATAGCATCCACGATAACCACGCTAAGATTAGAGGCGGAAGCAGCATAGGTGAGATCGACGGCGGGTATTCAAATTCCGCTACCCCGCAAGAAATTTATAATAACCACGTAACTTTCGAAGCAAGCGGAATAGACGTTAAATACGTAAACGCTGCCAACGCCCATAATAGCGGCGGAGGCGGGGATGTCCACGATAATAGCGTAACTACGAATGCTACGATAATCCGCAATAGCATTTACGGCGGCAATACTAGCAACGGAGAAGCCAAATCCAATATCGTAACTATAAACAACGGCAGCGTAGGAGCAATGGCGGTAGGCGGCAAAGGAAACAGCGCGATTTCCAACACCATAACTCTTAACTCGGTAAACGTAGGCGGAAGCGTATACGGCGGAAAGGCTAGCGGCGCTGCCTCCTCCAACACTGTAAATTTAAACGGCAACACGCAAGTTGCTGGCAACGTCTACGCAGCGGAAGCCGCTAGCGGCAGCAACAACGTAGTAAATTTCAGAAGCGGCAGCGTAGCGGGTACGATATACGGAGTATCTAGCGCAAACGCTAGCAATTCGGGCAATAGCCTAAATATCCTATCTTCAAACTCAGGCAATGGCCTAAATGCAGGAAATTTTGCAAATTTCAATAAATTGGAATTTAACTTAGCCTCCCTTAGCGAGATTGAAAACGACGTTTCATCAAATGCTAAAAGAGCTTTGAACTTAACCGGCTCCGGCAATACCGATTTAAGCGGTACCGATATATTCGTAAACTCCGCAAGCGAATTTAACGCTTTAAACAATGCAAGCTATCCAGATGGCGACAATAAGAAATATACCCTTGCCTATAAAAGCGGAGGCGGTAAATTTACCGGATATGATCCGCGCTTTAAAGATAAAGGCTACGTAACTCAGCTAAATAAAAACTATGTCATAAAAGATGCCAATACCTTTAGCAGAAACATAGGCGGTATGCATATAAGCGAGGATGAGCGGGAGCTTTATATCCAAAAGCTTATTAAGACTAACGAGAGCATAAATGGGGATTTCGATGCGGATGAGCTGCAGAAGTATCTAGGCGCAAACGGTCTTAACGGAAATAACATAGATATAGGCAAGGCTGGAGAGGATAAGAATTTTAACGCTAGAAATATCCACGCAGCAGGCGCAAATAATACGTTAAATTTCATCAGCGGTCACAATGTAGGCGTAATAAGCGCAAGCGGTGGCGGCAACACCCTTAACATAGGAGCTAGCAATAGCTCTCCTGCGGCAGTAAATTCCTTAAGCGCTAAAAATATTAGCGGCTTTGACAGGCTAAATTTTTTCCTTCCCAGCTCTATTAGAGCAGGCGATAGCGTACTTACTCTAAGCGATCCTACCGCTAACACAGATCTAAGCAACGTAAGCAATATCACGGCTTATATCAGCGGAGTAAGCAGCCCGTTAAGTCCAAGCAGCGAGATTCATCTAATCAATAAGCAAGGAAGCGGCAGCCTTATAACTCCTAACGCAGCCAATATGCATGCAACGCTAAATGTAGGAGTAAGCCTAAGCTATAGCCCTAAAATTTATCAAAGCGGCAATTATCTAAATTTAGGCTTTGATGCTTCCTCGGCTCCTAGCGCGCGCGTAAGCTCTAATACCAAATCCTTCGCAGAAACCCGTGCTGCAAGCTTAGCTAGCTTAAAGAGCGGAAGCGAGTTAATTACTAACTACTTAGATAAGCTAATACCGG
>CAUQZM010000043.1:0-11786 GCA_963522765.1 uncultured Campylobacter sp.
ATGCTAAAGCATCTACTATGGGACTTGACGCTCCTAAACCTAGCCTAAAAGGCTCGACCGGAGTATTTGAAGCAGGCTATAAGTATGAGAGTAAAAACCTTATCTTTAGCCTAGGAGGCAAGGGCTACGTAGGTAAAACAAGAGGCGGCGCTATCAATGCAGGGTTTGAGATTATGTTTTAAATTTTAAGAGGCAAGATACTTTCCTTGCCTCCTCTGTCACACTATCATAAAACTAAAGGGACGATGTTTTAAAGAAACATCTTATTAAATTTAAGCTTCAAGACGTCAAATCAGTCTTGGAGCTTAAAGACAATAAATATTGAAGTGATGAGAAATCACGAATGGTATTTGCTTTTGTCCTAGCTTAAAGGCAATAAGCCGATCTTCAAACCCAAAGAAATAAGCTTAACTTTAAATCTTAAACCAATAAGCCCTAGTGGAATTAGCTTAGCTAAGACTTTTTAAATTTAAAAGAGAACAAAATTATAAGCTTTTATGGATTCTGATACGATTGTGCTTTGGGATTTTAAAATTTCTAGCTTTTATAAAATTTGAAATATTACCAAATTCTCCGGCAATAAGATAAGATTCTACATATCATTCATATTACTTGCACTCATCATAGCAGTTAAAATTTTACCGCAAGCGGCGCAAGATAATTCATAAAACTCTACGCTTTCTATGCCGCTTTAAAATTTTGCAATACGAAATTTCAAATTTAACATTTGCAGTAAAATTTCACGGTGAGAGTGCAGTCAAATGAGCGAAAGCGGAGCCTTGCGAGTGAATGCCGAATTTCTCTAGCAAGAGTAGAATCTTACGAGCAAACGCAGAGTCTCAAGCAAAGATGAAATCCCACAACAAGAGCAGAATTCCACGACAAAAAGCGAAGCGGGCAAAATTTAATCACAAAATTCCGCCGTCCATATGCCGCTTACTTTTTCGTAATTTTATAGAGCAAATTTCCGATGCTTTGGATTATCTGCACGAGTACGATCAGGATCACGACGGTGTATGCCATTATATCGGGGCGGAAGCGCTGAAAGCCGTAGCGGATCGCCACGTCGCCGAGCCCGCCGCCGCCGACCGTGCCCGCCATCGCCGTAAATCCAATGATGACGATGAGCGTCAGAGTAATCGCACCGATGATACTAGGCAGCGCCTCGACAAACATTACTCGAAAGATTATCTGCGTCTTGCTCGCGCCGAAGCTCTTCGCTGCCTCGATCACGCCGCTATCGACCTCCAGCAGAGCGCTTTCTATGAGGCGAGCGATAAAGGGCGCCGAGCCGATAGTAAGCGGCACGATCGCCGCTGTAGTGCCGATGCTCGCGCCGACAAGAAGCTTCGTAATTTGGCAATACGAAATTTCAGATTAAAACTTCTCGAGCATTCAAACTTGAAATTTTAAGAAATCAAGCAATTTAAATTTAGATTTCTTAAATTTAATTATATAAAATTTTAGCCTTTGCGGTTACGGATTTTATTTTGAGTTCGTAAATTTTCGTGCGCTTTAATGATGCTCTGGAGGCAAACTCTACGCGCGACATATAGTTTGGGGTGTATTTTTCGCATAGTATCCGCAGGGCGTAAATTTTACGCTCGTCATCTTCTACTTCGTTTGCTTCGCAAACGGCGATCGCGCTACGGTACTCCGTCGTATAAACTCTAGAGCCTAAAGCGGCAGCGTCGTTTGCAATAGATTGGTATTCTTCATCACTTGGGGTAGGAACGCGGTTGTAGCTAACAAAAACTGCCGTTACCGCGCGTCCGTTTTGAAAGAGTTTCGCCTTTGTGCCGGCAGGCGCGCCGTGGATGTAAATAACATCTGCATCGCGTACGGGCGAGATAGGCACGCTAAAAATTTCGCCGCGATCGTCTATGCAGCTAAGCGTAGCGTATTCACTCTCGTCGATGATTCTTAACGCCTCATCTTCGCTTAGCTGCCTATCTCGTCTGCGCATTTAGTCCATCTGGTTGCGTAGGAATGCGGGCTCATCGAGCTCGTCGTAGGTTTCGTCACCGTTAAAATCGCCGCTACTTACCTTCTGTCTAGAAAAGATAGAATTTCGACCCATGCTCTCTAAAAGCGCCTTTCTGCGATCCGCCACGTTATCGCTGGCGACCTGCTTTTTTTCCTCGATGCTCCTTTCAAAGCCGGTGGCGATGAGAGTAACTTCTACGCGGTTGTTTTCCATCTTAGGATCGGTGGTGGTACCCCAAGTAACGTCGGCATCCTTATCTACGGTATCTTCGATGATATTCATCGCAGATTCGATCTCAAGCAAGGAGCAATCAGGCGACATCTTAAAATGTACTAACACGCCCATAGCACCGTGGATGGAGGTATTATCCAAAAGCGGAGATTGGATCGCGCTTTTTAGCGCTTCCTCTGCCGCGCCATCGCCCTCGCTAACGCCGATACCCATCAGTGCCAAACCGCGGTGAGTCATTACCTTTTTAACATCGGCATAATCGACGTTGATATCGCTATCGCCGGACTCTAAGATCACGGAGATCATACCGTTTACGGCTTGGAATAGGACATTATCTACGATCTTAAAGGCGTCTTTTAGACCGGTTTTTTTATCGATGATCTTCAATAAATTTTGATTTGGGATAACGATTATGGAATCGCACTCTTTTTTAAGCTCTTCAAGACCCTCTTGTGCTAATCGCATACGCTTTTTGCCCTCAAAACCGAAAGGGGTCGTAACGACGCCGATGGTTAGCGCTTTTTTCTCTTTCGCAGCTTTAGCGACTATAGGCGCGGCGCCCGTACCGGTACCGCCGCCTAGACCAGAGCCTACGAAAACAATATCGGAGTAGTCCAAGCGGTCTTTAAGATCATCATAGTTCTCCTCCGCAGCCATCTTAGCAAGCGCTGGATCCATACCGCAGCCAAGGCCTTTGGTGGTGTTTTCGCCTAGTAAAATTCTAGTATTTGCGATTGATTTTTCTAACGCCTGCGCGTCGGTGTTAGCCACCATAAGCTCAACGTCGGTTTTGGTAAATCCTTCGCGGATCATGTGATTTATCATGTTGCATCCGCCGCCGCCGACGCCGATAACCTTCATCTTGGCACCGTAGATGCCCTTTCTTTCTTCCATGCTGTATCCTTTCACGAGTATCTCCTTAGCTTAAAATTTAAAACCAATTTTTCATAGACGACCAAATTTTATTGAAAAAATTCTGTCCGTCTTTTTTGGGAAGTTGGATATTTAGATCGTCTTTTCTAGCTGCCGCACCGCCGTCCGCTCTAACGCCGTCTTTTTCTATCGCCTTGCTGACCTCTTTTTCATAATATTCGTTCACGTTTAGTTTCGGAGCCTTGTTTATCACTTCGTCTTTGTAGCGGAGTTTGCCGTTAGAGTCCATCTCGTAAGGGGTAAATTCGCCGAAACCATACATGCAAAGTCCTAGTGCGCAAGAATTTGAAATATCATCAGCGATCTCGTGCAAGCCGCCCACGCTTTTTGCTCTTGCAACCCTAACGGAAGTGTTATCAAAAACTATCGCCGCCAAGTCACGCACGTCGTCTAGCTTCGCCATACCGCCGGTGATCACGATACCTGCGCCTATGCGGTCTTTATAGCCACTTCTTTCGATCTTATCGGCTATCATATCGAAGGTCTCTTTAACGCGAGCGAGGATGACCTGAGAGATGATCTCAAGGCTTATGATGTGGTTTTCTGACTCGCTATCTCCTAAAGCAGGCAGCTCGACTTCGCTATTGCCTTGATTAATTAGATCGTTATAAGTAATTTTAATATTTTCCGCATATGGAAGCGGCGTGTGTAGGGCACGCGATAGATCATTAGTAACGTTATTGGAGCCAAACATCACAACATCGTTATAACGCAAGGAATTCCCTAGGTGGATGACTATATCGCATGTAGCGCCGCCCATGTCAATCAGCACTACGCCGAGCTCTTTTTCGTCCTTGCTAAGCGTGGATATGGATGATGCGTAGCCAGAAAGGACGATGTTATCGACCTTTACGCCCGCCATCTCGACGGATTTTTTCAAATTTTTAATAGAGCTTTCCGGCGCGATGACGATATGGGTAGATACCTCTAGACGGGTACCGCTCATACCGAGGGGGTCTTCGATGTGTTCCTGCTCATCGACTCTAAAATCATACGGAAGCACATGCAAGATTACGCTATCACTAGGCACGTTTGCTTGCGCTTCGGCAACCTGCATGGCACGCTTTATTTCATCTAGTCCGATCTCATTTTCCATAGTTATGACGCCGCGAGATTTAACGCTTTTGGCATATGAGCCGGAGATAGATATAATGGCTTTATCGTAGCTTCTACCAGCGCCTTTTACTGCTGCTTTCACCGCCTGTTTTATTGAGCCCGCAGCTTGCTCTATGTTTGTTATAACGCCCTTTTTGATACCTAAAGTATCGGCTCCGCCAACGCCTAAGACCGTAAAAATGCCATCATTTTTAGCGATTATCGCGCGAATTTTAGTTGAGCCTATATCTAGACCTAAAATATACTCACTCACTGTCTTTACCTTTAAAATATCTTTCGGTTTTATAGCGCTTTTCTAGCATTTTGGTTAGATCGTCTTGTAGATTAGAATTCAATAACGCAGTTATCCTATCGGTGACGATCGCTTTTTCTTTATCTATCTCTTCGCTGCTGCCTAGGCTCTGCTGTGAAATTTTATACACTACGGCTTTATTATCAAACATCACTATCCCTTCTTTGGCAGGCTTATTAAACATATCGATAAGAAATTTATAAAATTCGTCATCGCTCAGCTTGGTATTATTTTTACTATTAAGAGATAGCGTGCCAAAATCTTCGCCTTTGAAATTTTTAAGCGCATCTTGAGCTCTTTTTTCAAGTAGCTCTTTACGTTTTTTCGTTTCAAATTCTTTAGAAGCCAAAGACTTAGCCTCTTCAAAGCTCATCTGCCTAGGCTGCTCTACACCGTTTAGTTTAGCAATCAAATATCCGCCTTTGTACTCGAAAGGCTTTATGACATCTCCTGGCTTTGCCATCTCAATCTCAGATATTGGAAAATTGCTAGCCGTAGCAACTATAGTTTCATTAGTATCAATTTTGCCTTTTTTAATATCTGGAAAATCTTTTTTTGCGATTTTTTTAGCCTGATCCATTCGGTAATCTTTTAAGACATTAGGTTTGGCTTCTGTAAAATCCAATAGTTTATCATCCAGGCTTCTATACTCGCCTCTGTGTTCTTCATAAAATTTACTTAGTTCGGTCTCATTCACATCGGCATTGCTAGGCGCCACAAAATATGCTCCGAGAGTATATTTTTTTTTGGTCATAAAGTGCGATTTCTCGCCTTCCCAAAATTTCTTTAGCTCGTCGTCGCTAAAAGTGACGTTAGCGTCTGCGTAGATTATCTCTGCAGAAACCTTATCCTGCATCAGCTGCGATGTTGCAAATGCTTCTACGATCTTAGGGCTAGGTGTTATTTTTAGCGCTTTGCCGAGCTTTTCTAAAGTTAGGACTTTTTGTAGATTGCGCTCAAATTCTTTCTTGGTAAGTCCTGAATTCCTTACGACGTTATCGTAAAGTTCCTTACTAAATGCGCCATTTTCTTGGAAATTCGGCGAGTTTAGCACAAATTCCGCCACATCTTTATCACTAGCCTGAACGCCTAGATCTTTAGCAAAATTTAGAAAATATGCCTCGCCGATTAGCTGATCTACTGCGATCTGATCTAGATGCATATTTTTGGCTTGTTCTTGAGTAAATTGCCCATCGCTCATAGCACTCAGCCTGTTGTATAGTTCGGAATATTTTGTGTTTAGTTCTTGATTTGTTATGGAAATCTGCCCTACTCTAGCGATTGAGCCTGCGCGGTTAGCGTTCATATCATATGCGCCCCAGCCGACGAAGCCTGCGCCCACGAAGGCTATCGTGCTTATCCAGATCGTCGGTATAAGCGACTTCTTATGCTTTTGCATCCATTCTATCATCTAAATCCTTAAATAGCTAACTAAAGAAATTTTTTGTTAGTAATTATACAGATAAAACCTTATGTAAGGCTGAAAAATAGGCATTTTTGGCGAATTATAACGCGTTAGTAAATGATTTGGTATACATTAATCTTAGCTTAGCAAAAGCAGCTTTGAACTCATTTCTAAAATCGCTATTTTTTTCGCCATTTGCTGCGCGCTCCTTGCATGGGCAAAAACCCCATAGCCGCGAATCACCATTATATCGCTATTTTCATTTATCATATAGTTACAAATTTCATACGGCGCGCGCTCGTGCCAATCGTCGTAACTCTTGGGATCGTAAATTTCAATGCGTTTAAATTTACTCACCCCAAAGTAATCTCGCGGCAAAATAAAATCATGCTCTAGCGTATATGCGACGAGATATGGTGGTGTCGCGTAGGTTATGAATTTTGCCTCTTTTATATTTTTATAGATATTTATATGTATATCGCTATCGATGCTAGCATCCTGCCAGCGGTAGTCTTTTTTTGAAAACAACGTTATAAAATCATCCCTATCCGGGTTATCGAAAATCGCGTCTTTTTTGTTGATCAAAAATTGATTTTCTTTAATTTTTGCTGAAATCGAGCCGTGAAAGATCCCAAAAAGCCTATCTCTAAACATCGAAAGCGAAATTTTTCGTAAAATTTCATAATAATACTCGTCCATCTCTCGCCTTTGTAAAAAATTTCGCTATTATATAGGATTAGAAATTTCAAAAGGATAAATTTAAGTGCAAGCTCCACATATTCCCGTTCTTTTTTCGCAGACGATCGCGGCATTTTCGCAGCTTGAGGGCGGCTACGTTTTAGACTGCACGCTGGGCTACGGAGGGCATAGCGAGGGCATTTTAACCGCTAATCCGCACCTTAAACTCATCGCCTGCGACAGAGATGCCGAAGCGATAGAATTTTCGCGCGAGCGGCTTAGTAAATTTAAAGATCGCATAGAAATCCACAAAGCAAAATTTAGCGAAATTTTAGAAATTCTGCCCGAGCAAAAACTCCGCGCAGTTCGCGGAATCCTAGCCGACATTGGCGTTTCATCTCTTCAGCTAGATAAAAACTGCCGTGGCTTCTCCACCAAAAGCGACGCGCTGGATATGCGAATGGATGCAGGCGCAGCGCTAGATGCGGCGTATGTCGTAAACCGCTACTCGCAAGCGGATCTGGCGCGCATTTTCCGCGAATACGGCGAGCTAACAAATGCTAACGCAATCGCTGCTAAAATAGCTACTGCACGGACTAACGCACCGCTAACAAGCGCCAAAGCTTTGGCAAATTTAATCGGAACGAAGCCCGTTAAAGGACGCAGCATCAGCACGGCTACGCTAGCATTTCAGGCGATTCGCATCGAGGTAAATGACGAACTTGGCGAGCTAAAAAGTCTACTTGATCTCATCGAACAAAAATCGCGTGATTCAATTCTAACTAATGCAACTGTCGCTATAATCTCGTTTCATTCGCTTGAAGACCGCATAGTAAAGGAGCGATTTAGGGCGTGGGAGCGCGATTGCGTCTGCCCTAGCGAGTTTATGCGCTGCGAATGCGGCGGAGATCACTCCTTAGGGAAAATTTTAACCAAAAGCCCTATAACGGCGGACGCGCAAGAGCTTGCGCAAAACTCGCGAGCCGCAAGCGCGAAGTTAAGAATTTTTCGGCTAAAATGACCGCCTTTGCTTGCTATGAATTTTAAATTTTGACGAAATTTTTTAAAATTTATAGATTTGCAGGCATTAAATTTTAAAATTTTATGGAATTTTAAAATCCAGCTTACAAAGATTCGCTTTAGAATTTATGATATTTTCAGCGTTATTTCAAACGCGCAATGTCTAAATCATAAAATTTAACGTTGAATTTTACGCTAAATTTAATGTATAATTTTATGATATTTAACTGCTGCATATCTTAAAAACTAAGTGGCAGCATAGATATAGAGTCGAGCGAGAGTTAAAATTTGGCGCCTGAAGCAAGCGGCGTAATGTTAAATCTCGTCCTTTGCTTTAACGAAATTTTACAGACGAGCCGTTGATTTCATCGCCATTTTAGATGATAGAGCTTATCTTGCAAGCGATATACTTTGTTTAACGTTTTAAGGCGCATCGAAGACGCAGTAAAATTTTGAGCGGTTTTTCAGACGATTTGACAAAAATTTTATAAATAGTCAATCTCGGTAAAGTGAGCTCGATTTTTACCTGTCAAAATGAATTTCCCAAGCAGGCGATGCAAATAGGCAAAGGCATTAAAATTTCGTTTGTCAAGATAGAATTTTGCAGATAGATAGCGGGTAAAGTAAATGAAATTTCGTAGCAAATGCAAAAACCGCCAACGTATAAATTTAAAACTAGACAGCGAGACTCAGCAGATAAGCTCTGCTGCCGATATAAATTTTGCAAGCTGTCACAGCGCATAAAAAATGGGCAAAAGCGACATAAGCTCACCTGCTACAGCAGAATTTGCCTTTACATAAATTTCCCAAGCCTGCGGTGCAAAAAACGAGCAAAATTAACACGATGCTTCTTTTGAAGCTTCTGCTGCTGCTATACAGTATCGTGAAAAGAGCGAGCAAAATTAACAAAAATAGCCCGCTAAAATAAAATTTTGCTTTTGCTTACCAAGATAGAATTTGGCAAGTTAAGATAAAATTCTATTTACCGAGGTAAAATTGCAAAGAAAAATTTTGCTCGTAGCTTTGCTTTTAAATTTTACCTTAACGGCTCATTGCTGGGCATAGGCGAGCTGCGAGTTTCGAGCTGAATTTATCTTGACGCAAGCGCTTTGGCGGCGAGTAAAGATAAGATCGTGGTTTTAAATTTATGGAGATTTTAGATGAACAAATATGAATATTTTGCCGACGACGATGATGGGCATGACTTCGCAGGGACATCCGATCTAGCGGGCATAGAGCTTGCGAAAAGACGAGCTATGGAGGATCTGACGGACGAGGAGCTAGAGGATAAGCTTGCCGCAGATCTTTCCGTAAAACGAAACTATGCGGGCGCAGCGGGCGATTACGACGATTTTACCGGCTTGGAATTCGAAAGTTCAGGCTTTACAAGCACCCAAAACTATCTAAATTCCGAAAGTGGCGGAACAAAATTTAATAAAAGCAGCAAAGTAAAATTAAAAGGACGCGGCGACGCAAATATTTCAGCCACTCGCGGCAGCGATAATTCCAGCGGAGCGAGCTACGGCGATTTTGCAGGTGCCAATTTTGTCGGCAAGGCGGATTATGCAGCGTTTGTGGGTGCGAACTTTACAGGCACGCAAAATCAAAATTACGCGGATCTGGGCGCGCATGATTATGCAAGCCTTGCTGCAGGGCGCGGTTACGGCAGTTTTGCGGGCGCGCAGGACGAGCTACTACGCAACTACGATGCCGAGAAAAAAAAGGAGAAAAATCTCACGCTTTATCAGCTTTTAGTCGTTTATCTGCTGATCGGATTTGCGTTTTTGCTGACGGTGCCGGCGATTTACATCCGCAACGAAATTTATTACATCAGCCGCGACATCGCCGCGCTTCGTACCAAGCACGAGGTTTTGCTTGAGGAAAATCGCGCGCTTAACAACGATATCGAATATCTGCGCTACAAAAATGAAATTTTAGATCCGCAAAGTGTGCAAGAAAATGGGCGCTGATGGGATTTTGCTCGCGGCGTTTGCGTTTTTTGCTGCGCTAGTGCTTGCCTTACTGATCGCACTCGTGCTGCAAAACCGCCGCATAAGCGATGCAAACTCCGCGCTTAGCGAGCTTTTAAGCGAAAGGCTCACGGCTCAAAGTGCAAAAGCGAGCGCCGAGCTTTTTAAGCTAAATCAAAGCCTAAACGACGGCTTTAACGATAAGCTCTATTATCTTAATAGATCCCTGGGCGAGGGCTTGCAGCGCCAAAATAGCGCGCTTAGCGAGAATTTAAGCTCGCTAGATCGTGGCTTTAAGGACATAGCGGAAAATCTAGCGCGAATGAGCGAGCAAAATAAAACTTCACTGCAGGTGCGCGACGAAATCGCAAGGCTAAACTCGATTTTAGGTAATGTAAAATTACGCGGCAACTTCGGCGAGTACCGATTAGAGAGAATTTTATCGATGATTTATGGGCAAAACGCCGCGTTTTACGAGCTGCAAAAGCACCTACCAAACGGCAGGATCGCAGACTGCGCGCTACATATCGCAAAAGAAAAAATTCTTTGTATCGACTCAAAATTCCCACTTCAAAGCTATGAAAAGATCATCGCCGCCTCCGCCTCAAACGACGCCGCAGCGCTTGCTAGTGCGGATAAGCAACTCGCCACTGATATGAAAAAGCACGCCGCAGATATCGCGGAAAAATACATCATACCGTCTCTTAGCACGGAGTTTGCGGTGCTATTCGTGCCGAGTGAGGCGGTTTTTGTATATGTCTGCGAGAAGCTGCCGCAGGTGCTTGAATACTGCGCGCAAATCGGCATTTTTGCGGCATCGCCCACGACGCTGCTGGCGCTTTTAGGCACGATCCGCACCTTCGTAAAAGACGAGGCGCTCGCACAAAATATAAAATCGGTAAAAGATGAAATTTACGCGCTAAAATCAGACTTTGAGACGCATGCTAAGTATGCGACGGCGCTTCAAACATACGCAGATAAACTCGCCGCGCAAGCAGAGCTTTTAAACAAAAATGCAAAATCTCTAAAAGCCCGCTTTGAGCGTTTTAGCGAACTGTGAGGCGGGCAAAACGTAGCGTACAATGCGGCGCTTCGGGTGCCTTAGTACGCTGTAACGCGGTGGAATTTTGAGCGGCTAAATTATCGGCAAACTCTCATAAGGCTTTAGCTTTTGCATTGCAGGCTTGCAGGCTTTTTAAAATTATCGCTGGGCTACCTATTTTGTGTATTCTGTGTTTATTCGGAGTAAAATTTTAAAAACGGACGCGAATCTCAAAACGGATGCCGTATTTGAAAAAATGGAAAGATTAGACGCGCAATCTTACGCGGCGACAAGATGAAATTTTAAGTTCGACGCGGCGCCAAAACACACAAAATTTTCTTGCGAAATCGTAAAATTCTAAAATTTCTCGGCAAAAATCAGAGCCATAGCACTGCAAACCCGCCGAAAACCTTCGCGCTAAAAACCCAAAAAACCAGCTGCTATAATCTCAAAAAACCGCGCATCTTAAAATTCTGCGAGTAAACTGAAATTACCAAGCGCCTCAAAGCCGCATACGCAAGCGAAAAAATCGCACTGCACCTTAAAGCTACCCTAACGATCTCATTTTACCGCCTTTATATGCCGCGAAAATCGCGCAGCAGGTCAAACCCGAGTAACAGGATTTTTGAGACCTGATTTTACGATCGATCCAAGCGCCTAGGCGCCAATTCAAATCCACTCGATGAAATTATTTATATTGAGGCTGCGAGGCTTTGACAGACGCATAAACGGACATAACAGCCAACTCCACTCGACGGAATTTTTAGTGCGACTTCGCAACTTCAAGGCTTCGCGCCGATCCAATTAATAAATCGCGCGTCGCTTAGCCAAATGCGCGAAGCATGCAGCGCGTTATACGATTACCGCAACTTGGCGCACCAAACTAAATGCGGGCATGAATAGGCATCGTGCCCATGCTTCACACCGCGACTTTGAATCGCTAGATCCAAGCGTACGCAATAAATTTTAGATGCTTTTTTGCTTCGCGTAAAATTTTCAATATTTTTTAGAGATTTTATAAAATTTTAAGTGCTTTGTGCTGCTGCGTCACGCCACACTTATACCAAATCACGCTCAATCTGCGCAATTTATTTATCGGTCGCACAATTTTT
>CAUQZM010000044.1:0-10752 GCA_963522765.1 uncultured Campylobacter sp.
TGAAAGCGAAGAAAAAGCGATGGAGTGGCTGCAGAAAAATTTTATCGGCAAATAGCCGCGAAGCGCACTTCATAGCCGCGCGAGCAGCTTGCGAACAGATCCGAAAAACAACGCTTTTTGTTATACGGTAGCGGCTCGCCGCTCATTAGCACGACGATGATTTTCAGGTTTGCGCTTTCAAGAAGAGCTTGCGCAAAGATGTTGCGGTAAATTTACGGCGAACGAGCTTCGGATATAGAGCCTAGCGTAGTGTGTAAATAGAAGATGTAGCTACGCAAATAAGGTCTATGACACGACATTCGTTCGCCAAATTTACTTGAAAGATTTCATCATTTAAACCCGACCTAACGGCATTTTTTACTCAGTTTTGCTTATCGTGCCTATATAGTATTTATATTTTATTAAGTACTCATTGGGTATAGTCGCGAGCAAAATTCTAAGGGGAAATTTTGAAAAGCTTCAAACTTCGGTTTATTTATGCTATCTGTGCGGTAGTTGCATGCGCGCTGTATCTATTAGCCGAAAGATCGGGTCTTACGGAGCGCAAACAAACTCATTTTACCGTTACTTCAGATACTAATGTTTCCAAAGTGCCGGGCCTTAGCAAATACGTAACCCAAGAAGAGGTCGATAGCTTCGCATTTCGCTACTGGGATATAGATTACAATTCAAACCCGAAAAACGTATTTAAAGAACCCGCCATAGACGTAGAGCTAAAAAGACTTTTAAAAAGCAAGCAAACTGATGAAATTTTAAAATTTATGAAAGATAATAATCTATCCGTCGATCATATTATGCACGGAGGGGTAACGCCCGTTATGTATTCTAGCTTTTGGGATGATACAAATACCACTCAAGAGCTTATAAAGATAGGTGCGGATATACATAAAAAAGACGAATACAAGCTATCCGCTATGGCTTATGCTATAGAAAATAATGCTACCAATACTGTTAAACTATTGCTCGATAATGGAATTAAATTTAATGAGATCAATATAGTACAAGGGTATATAGGATGCCCTTGGTATTCCAAAGATACAGAAATTATAGTTGATAATAATAAAATAGATATAAAATTTACTGGATGCATAAAGGGAGAATCCTCAAAAGATCCTATTTATCCATTAAACTATGCAATATATAGTAACCTTATAGAAATTGCCGATATGATGTTGCAAAGCGGTATAAGACCAAAAGAATATAAAAGCGCTCTATATTATTTAAGTAATAGCAGCATTCCATTTAAGCAAAAAAATATATTTAAAAAATCTATTTATAACTCTCTGCCAAGAGAACCTATATACGAAGATAAATTAAAATTATTAATAAAACATAATATAGATGGCTTGCCTGATAAAGATGACTTTATTGTAGCCCGCAACAATTGTCTGAATAATACAGCCATGTCTATAAAAGAGAAGGAGTCTTACATAAACCATATGAATGATTACTGCTATGGAGAAAAGATTTTAGAATCATATGATTGGGCTCTTCGGGGTAGATGGTCGGTAAAACATAACGAAGAGAGGGAAAAAGGAACCGATAGATACTGGAAAGAAAAAGATTTTATAAAATTTTTCGGCTATATGCCAAATGATAAAAAATGTACTAAGCTAGAACCGGATATTAAAATATTAAATTTCTATAATATGAAAATAGATAGATATAAAGCTCTTTGCGGCAATGGGCTGAGCGATAAAGAGATTTTGCAAAAAAGCAGCCTTAAAGATAAAAATAGTACTGAGGCATTCGATATTGAGACATTTTTTAAATATTTAAATTTTGAAGAAATGCTAGAGAAAGCGAAAGTGGAAATTCTACATAACGGTGAGAAAATTGATATAAAAGATTATGCTGAAATTCTAAGACAAGAAGCAGCTAAAAAACTAGATAGTAATCAATAAATTTGAAGGAGTAAAAAACTATATAGTATAAGAACTTAAGCGATATAGTAGGCAAAGCTTTTCTGAATTCTCATTAAAATTCCTCCATGCTAGGCCCCAAATTAATCCAAATTTTACTATAATTAATCACTTCAATTTTAAAGGCCGCGAATGTTAAGCTTAGACGAAATACGAAAAAATATCATCTTAAAACAAGGCGTGCATTATTTTGATTTCGCGGCTTCGGGGCTTGCTTACGAGCCCGTAGAGCGCGAGATAGCGGAGGCTCTCAAAACCTACGCCAACACCCACTCCGACAGTAGCTCCAGCGCCATCATCACGCAGCGGCGCTACGAGGGCGCGCGAGAGAGCCTAAAAAAGCTACTTGGGCTTGACGAGCGGTTTTGCCTCATCGCCTGCGGACAGGGCGCGACGGCCGCGATCAAGAAATTTCAGGAGCTACTTGGCATCTACCTGCCGCCTGCGACTAGAAGCGTGATCGGCGAGGCAAATTTACGCGCCGCGCAGCTTCCGCTCGTGCTCGTTTCGCCATACGAACACCACTCAAACGAGCTTAGCTTTCGCGAGGGTCTTTGCGACTACCTGCGAGTGCCGCTTAGCGAGTCCGGCGAGATCGATCTGCTAGCGCTTGAGCGCATCCTGAAGCTAAATGCCGGACGCCGTATCATCGGCTCGTTTAGCGCCGCCTCAAACGTCACGGGCGTCGTCAGCGACTACAAAAAGATCAGCGAGTTAATCAGAGCCGCGGGCGGCATCGTGGCCTTTGACTGCGCGGCGCTGAGCTCGCACGCAAATTTAGACTGCGATTATTTCGACGCGATTTTCCTATCGCCGCATAAGTTACTCGGCGGAGTCGCAAGTTGCGGGCTTTTGGCGATCAAAAAGGAGCTTCTTAATAGCGATGTACCGACGTTTGCCGCGGGCGGGACGGTCGCCTACGCCAGCCGTGAAGGGCACGTGTTTTTGAAAAATCCCGAGCAGCTAGAAGAGGGCGGTACGCCGCCTATTATCGGGCTTATGCGGGCGAATTTGGCATACGCGCTGCGAAACGAGGTCGGTTTTGAGAAGATAAAAAGCGCCGAGGACGAGCTCGCGCGGCTTTTTGAGAGCGAGCTAGCAGGCATTGACGAGATCATAAACTACGCTCCAAAGGGCGCGCCGCGGCTGCCGATAATTTCTTTTAACGTGCGCGGTGTCTCGGCGTATGATTTTGCCGCGAGCCTTAGCAACGATTTCGGTATCCAGACGCGCGCGGGCGTGATGTGCGCGGGGCCATACGCTCACGATCTGCTGGGTATCAAGGAGGGGCGCATGCCAGAGAGCAAGCCCGGCTTCGTGCGCGTGAGCCTGCACTACACGCACACCGAGCAAGACGTGCTCTATCTCGTGAGTGCGATAAAATCCTGCATCAAAAAGCACCGCGAGCTTTGGGGCGAGGAAAAGGCGATGTACGAGATGTTCGGCGGGAAAATTTAAGCGGCGTGAGATTAAAGCTTACCGCTTTTTTAGCTCGTGAAATTTTATAAAATCCCGCGCCGTTTTTAAAATTTATCGGAATTCCGTGCCGTCTGCTTGGAATTTTACGCTGGTTTTGCACCGCAGAATTCTTACTATCGTTCCGCCTTTGCTCTGCAGACAAAATAAATGACAGGCTTTGTAGAGTTAAAATTTAGAATTTTAAATTCTACGCCTAGAAATTGTGGAATTTCAAAATCCCGTTAGCTGTATTCGCGGCTAAGCTTTAAAATTTCTTAGCAATGGAATTTTAAAATTTCACGCTGTGCTGCTCGGTAAAGGCATGCCTTTAAATTTCAAAATTTCAAGGTGCAAATTTTTATGCTCTGTTTCGCCGGGTACGCCGCGGTAGATGGTTCGCAATAAAAATTTGAGATAGAAATGAAATTTATTGGTGCCGCGCGAATAAAATTCTAAAAGCAAAATAAAGCTTATCCGCGCTTCGCGCAGAATTACTCCAGCCCTAAAAATGCGCCGCTTTCAAATCCGAAATAGATCCTCTCGCCCGCGCTCCAGCGCCGCTCATCCTGCGCTGTGACGCATTTTAGCAATACGTCGCCCGCCTTGATCTTGATGAGCAGCGAGGAGCCGTACTGAAGCGAAACTGAGTGTAAAATCCCCGCGAAGCAGCGCTCAAACTGGCTTTGGGATAATAAAATTTTACTCGGATTTATCGCGATTTTGCGGGCGCGTGCGAGCCCATCTTCAAGGCGCAGCGAAATTTCATCTGAAAATTTTAAAACTCCGTTTTGCACGTCAAAAATATTTTTGTATTCAAACTCGCATATCTTGCCGCGATGCAGAAATACGCTTCTTTGCGCGATCGCGCTGAGCCATTTCTCATCGTGGCTGGCGATGATAAAGCCGCAGCCGTAGCGACTCCGCATAAATAAAATCGCGCGCGCAAAGAGCTTGGAGGCGGCAAGATCGAGGCTGTTGGTCGGCTCGTCGAGCAGATAGAGCTTCGCGCGCTGTGCCAGAGCGAGCGCAAACGCGATGCGCTGCGTCTGCCCCGAGCTAAGCTCGAAATGCTTCTTTGATAAAAAACTTCTATCAAGCCCCGTTAGGCCGAGCGCCTCATCCACTCGCTCGTCAAATTCCGCAAGCGCGCCGCGGCTTTTGAGCGCAAATTTAAAATTTTGCTCTACGCTGCGTTTTAAAAGCACGGGCTCGGGTAGCAGCAGACAGATCTGCCGCAACGTCTGCAAAGAGGGCGCCTGCTGCCCCCAAAGCTCCACGCTGCCGCTGCTTGGACGCTGCAAAAAGGACAAAATCCGCAGTAGCGTGGATTTGCCGCTGCCGTTGGAACCCAAAAGCGCCGTGATGCCGCTCGTATTTAGATCGAGGCTAGGGATATTTAAAATTTCGCTCCGTTCGTAGCGCAGCACCAGATCCCGCACCGAGATCAGCTCGCTATGGGGTACAGATCGCGTGGCGGCGGAATTCTTATCCGTAAATTTCTTACTTGCGAAATTCTCGGTCGCAGAATTCTCATTCACGAAATTTTTATTCGTAGAATTTTCACTCGCAGAATTTGCGCTAATGGAATTCTCGGTTGCAGAATTTTTACTCGTAGAATTCTTAGCGGCAAAATTTGCGCTCGTAGAATTCTCGCCAGCATAATTTACGTCTGTGGAATTTTCGCTCATAAAATTTTCGCGCTCTTTGCCCGCCCGGTTTTTGTCCGTGAAATTCTTGCTCGGATGCGTTTGCTTATCTGCATTCATCGATCTAACCTTTTTAGCGCGTGGATGGCTAAATTTACCGCAAACGCTATCAAAATCAACACCAGCGCGAGCGCTATACCCATCGCAAACTCGCCCTTGTTGGTCTCAAGCGAGATCGCCGTGGTGATCGTGCGGGTGAAATATTTGATATTGCCGCCGATCATCATCGCTACGCCCACCTCGGCGACGATCCGTCCGTAAGCGGTGGCGATGACGACCAGCAGGGCGTAGCGCAGCTCGTAAAGCACGCAAAGGATTAAATTTAGCGGGCTTAGGCGGTAGTTCATAATGTTTAAATAGTGCTTTTTGTCCATATTTTCGATGACGCTGGCGCTTAGCGAGACGATGATGGGAAGCGCCAGCACAAACTGCCCGAGCATCACGGCTTTAAGCGTAAAAAGTAGCCCCAGCTCGCCAAAAGGACCGTTTCTGGAGATGAAAGCGTAAAGGATCAGTCCTATCGCTACAGTGGGCATCGCAAGCGCTACGTCGCTTAAAAGCCTAAGCGTTCTGCGAGCGCGAAATTCGTAAAATCCGAGGATAAATCCTATCGGAAAGCCGGTTATAATCGCAAAAAGTATCGAGATGCTCGAAGTATAAAGCGTCGCTTTAATCGCCGAAAAGGTCTCCGCATCGCCGCTAAAAAGCAGACCGAATGCGCTTAAAATTCCTTCTAAAATAAAGTCCAAGATTGTGTCCTAAATGTTCTATTTTGGCATATTTATAAACCAAATTTATATGCTATAATAGCACATTTTTTAAAGGAGATAACATGAAAAAAATATTTTTTGTTTCGCTCGCTCTTAGTGCGAGCCTTTTTGCCGCCGATAACGATTTGGTGATGGCAACTACAACGAGCACCGATAATACGGGCTTGCTAGATGCGATCTATCCTGCGTATAAGGCGGAAACCGGCGTCGATATCAAATGGACGGCGGTAGGCACAGGTGCTGCTCTAAAGCTTGGCGAGAACTGCGATGCGGACATACTTTTCGTGCATTCGCCGAAAGTCGAGAAAGAATTTGTAGAAAAAGGCTTCGGTGTTGATCGCACGCCCGTTATGTATAACGATTTTATCCTCATCGCCGATAAATCCATCGCGCCTAAATTTAAAGGCAAAGACCTTAAGGGCTCGTTTGAGCTAATCAAGGCGGAGAAGATTAAATTTTTCTCTCGCGGCGACAAATCTGGCACCGATAACAAAGAAAAAGGTATTTGGAAAAAGGTTGAGGGCGCCGTACCTGAAAATGAGGCGTGGTATAATCAAACCGGTCAAGGCATGATCGCTACGATCAACGCAGCCGCCGAGCAAAAGGGCGTGACCTTCACCGATCGCGGCACCTACATCAAATACGAGGACAATAAAAAGGGCAATCCCGATATGGTTATCATCAACGAAGGCGATAACGATCTGAAGAATTTTTACTCCGTAATCGCGGTCAATCCGAAGCACTGCCCAAAAGCCGACTATGAAAATGCGCAGCGCTTCATCAAATGGATCACTAGCGAGAAGGGGCAGAAGTTCGTAGGCGATTTCAAGCTGCTAAATAAGCCGCTTTTCACCCCTGATGCGAATACTCGCAAGAATTAGCTCTAGCTAAATAAAGCTAAATTTAAAGCCCAAAGGCGAAGCGCCGCCTTTGGGCTTTTGCTTTTTTATAAACCAATCTGTGCGCCTTTAAATTTAGCTATTTTGCCTCTAAAATTTAGCGGGCGTTTTTCTGCGTCTTTTTACGATACATTTTTTACTTTCTAGCCATGCGTTTAAATTTATCGCAGTTTCGTTTGTAGGCAATAGGCTTAAAATTTCAGCTATATTTGAGATCGGTGCGGAGAAATTTCGATCGCATTTGGATATGCTCTAATGTCTAGCGATATTTATACAGCGCAAAATTTAGTAGTATTTATATGTGACTCAAATTTTAGTTTGTTGGGAATTTAATTTGAAGTTGCGGTTAAGCTTGGGCGTATGAAAAACGCCCAAGCTTGTGAAGCTATGAAATTTTATGCGCGGTTTGCGGAGCTGCCTCTGTCACGTGCCGGTAAAATTGCCTTTCAAGCTCTGGCAAAATTACTGAGCGCGCGGCTATAAAATTTCACTTTGCGCGGGTGTTATTCGACTTCGGCGTCGATGACGTCGTCGTCTTTTTTACCGCCGTTTGCACCGCTGCTTTGCGATCCGCCTTGTGCACCCTGATTTGCGCTGGCAGCCTTGTATAGATCCTCGGCGACCTTGCTTAGGGCTTCTACTTTGGAGTTTATCGCTTCTTTGCTAGCATTTTCATCCTTCAGCACGGCTTTTAGATCGTTTAGCGCGCCCTCGATCTTAGAGCGTAGATCACCCGGCACCTTCTCGCCCATCTCGCTTAGGCTCTTTTCGGTTTGATGCGCGATGCTATCGGCTTGGTTGCGCGCCTCGACGGTTTCTTTGCGCTTGTTGTCTTCCTCTTTGTGAAGCTCGGCATCTTTTACCATCTTATCGATCTCGGCATCGCTTAAGCCGCTTGAGCCGGTTATGCGGATGTCGGTTGCCTTGCCGGTAGCCTTGTCTTTTGCCGAAACGGTTAAAATTCCGTTCGCGTCGATATTAAATTCCACCTCGATCTGCGGCACGCCGCGAGGAGCTGGCATGATGCCTTCAAGATTGAAATTTCCGAGCGATTTGTTGTCCTTTGCGAACTCGCGCTCGCCTTGCAAGACATTGATCGTAACGGCGCTTTGGTTATCCTCTGCTGTCGAGAAGGTTTGAGATTTTTTCGTAGGTATCGTAGTTCCCTTTTCGATGATCTTGGTCATCACGCCACCTAGGGTTTCGATGCCGAGGCTTAACGGAGTGACGTCGAGTAGTAGTACGTCTTTTACGTCGCCTTTGATGACCGCACCTTGGATCGCCGCGCCGATTGCTACGACTTCATCAGGGTTTACGCTCTTATTTAGCTCCTTGCCGAAAGCCTTTTTGACCTCCTCTTGCACGAGTGGCACGCGCGTCGAGCCGCCAACCATGACGACCTCTTTTATGTCGTTCATGCTAAGACCTGCGTCGCTTACGACCTTTTTGAGAGTGCTTATGGTCTCATCTACCAAAGAATCGATCATGCTTTCAAATTTAGCTCTAGTGATAGTTTTCATCAGGTGCTTAGGACCCGTAGCATCTGCGGTGATGAAAGGTAAATTTACCGTCGTTTCCATCGCGCTGCTTAGCTCTTTTTTGGCGTTTTCCGCAGCCTCTTTTAGGCGTTGCATAGCCATGACGTCGCCGCGCAAGTCGATGCCTGTTTCAGATTGAAATTCCGAGGTTAAAAAGTCGATCAGCTTGTTATCGAAATCATCGCCGCCCAAAAACGCATTACCGCCGGTAGCTAAAACTTCTACGACGCTATCGCCGGTTTCTAGCACGGTTACGTCGAACGTACCGCCGCCTAGATCGTAAACGACGATCTTTTCAGATTCTTTTTTATCCAGCCCATACGCAAGCGCCGCTGCGGTCGGCTCGTTGATGATACGAAGCACATTTAGGCCCGCGATCGTTCCTGCTTCTTTTGTTGCCTTTCTTTGGCTGTCGTTGAAATACGCAGGCACGGTTATGACCGCATCTACGACGGGCTCGCCCAAAAACGCCTCAGCGTCCTCTTTTAGCTTGATTAGCACCTTGGCTGAAATTTCTTGCGGCGTATAGACCTTGCCCGCGATCTCTACCGCGCACGCGCCATTTCGGTCGATGATTTTATACGGTAGGCGCTTTTTGGCCTCCTGCGCATTTTTTTCATTCATCATAAGACCCATGATGCGCTTGATCGAATAGATCGTTTTTTCCGGGTTGGTGACTGCTTGGCGCTTGGCGCTGTCGCCTACTAAAACCTCGCCTTTATCGGTGAAAGCGACTACCGACGGAGTGGTGTTTTTGCCCTCTTTGTTCGGTATGATCTTGCTCTCGCCACGCTCGAATATGCTTACGCACGAGTTTGTTGTTCCTAGGTCGATGCCTATGACTTTTGCCATTTTTTATCCTTTGTATTGAATTTAAAATTTTAAAATTTGAGCGATTATTTCGCCACTACTACCATAGCGGCGCGTAAAACGCGCTGCTTATACATATAGCCTTTTTGATATACTTGAACGATATCGCCTTTTTTAGCACCTTCGGCTTCAATCATCGAAATAGCGTTATGCACGCTAGGATCAAATCCCGCATCCGTCGCTATCGGAACGATACCGTATTTTTCAAAAGTCTTTGTAAAAAGGCTTAGACATTGTTTTACGCCGACCTCGATTTTATCCGCAAGTTCATTACCTTCCACATCAATTTTGGCGGCTTCCTCAAGCGCGTCGATTATCGGCAGCAAATCCTTCGCAAAGCTCTCGCTAGCGTAAGCAACAGCGCTATCTTTTTCTTTTTCCAAACGTTTTTTGAGATTTTCAAAATCCGCATTGGCGCGGTAAAATTTATCAGTGATCTCACTCAGCTCGTTTTGAAGCTTTTGTATCTGCGCGTCAGTATCGTCGCATGTCTGCGCCTCTTGCGGCTCGCTCGCCTCTGACGCGCACTGTTCGCAAACCTCTTTTTCTTCACTATCGCACGCTGCATTTTTATCGCCGTGCTCTTTAAATTTATGGCTCATGCTACTCCTTTAGCGTAGTTAAAAAATTTCTCGTAATTCTCGTAAACGCTGCCTGCGCAGATCATTGTAGCGTCCTCGCCTTCGAATTTTACGGGGCGTTTGATCCCCATAAATCCGTGCTCGAAGTAGGGCGCGAAGATCAAATTTTTAGTAAAATTTACGGCGATCGAAGGGTTGAGTAAAATTTTAAACCGCTCGTCTTTGAAAATTTTATACGCTACGACCTCGTTATAAAGAAATTCGATTTTAGAATTTTTTAGCTCCTTAATTTTGGTGCTAAGCTCGCGCAGACCGATCTGCATCGAAGCTAGCTCCAAATCACCGAGTGAAATTCCTATTAAATTTGATAGGAATTTAAAAACTCTAAAATCGTATTTTAAGATAATCTCATCCGTTCTAAATGCAAGGATTATGAAGCGATTATCGTGATTGATAACTTCGCTTAGGGCTTCGTTTTCGGCGTTGAAAATCATACAGTAAATTTCAAAATCCTCAAGCACCGCTTCTAGCTCGCGAGCATCGTCTATTTTCAACTCATCGTCGAAGCTAAGTCTAGCGCGCCAGTAATCCTGCATCGTCGCAACTGTGGGGATTCTACCACCGCTTACATGAAGCTGCGTCAAAGCCCCCTCGTCGCTTAAGCGCTTAAAATAAATTCGAATGCTAGACGCAGACATCGCTACGCCCATACGCTCACCCAACTCGGAAGATCCGATCGGGGTGTTACTATCGAGATAGGCGGAAATGATGGATTCCAGGATCATATCGCGTTTATTCGTTTTCACTTTTAGCACTCTTTCAGTAAGATTGCTAGTATTATACAACATTGAGTGGTAAGATGTCAAGGTTTTTATATAAATTTTATAAAATTTTAGCAATCGGGTCCTGAGTTTGCTAAATTTTAACTATGATTTTTTGGGCTGAGCGTGATTCTTGGAATTCTTGGAATTCTTGGAATTCTTGGAATTCTTGGAATTCTTGGAATTC
>CAUQZM010000045.1:0-10615 GCA_963522765.1 uncultured Campylobacter sp.
TTAGCGGGGCGGAGTTTTTGTATTTTGCCGACGAGGATCACGTCCCCTACGGCACAAAAAGTAGAGCCGAGATCGTACGGCTAAGCCTCAATGCGGTCGGGTTTCTGGTCTCGCGCGGCGCGAACGGGGTCGTAGTCGCGTGCAACACCGCCACTAGCGCGGCTATCTCCGAGCTTCGCGGCGCATTTAGCGTACCCGTCATCGGCATGGAGCCCGCCGTCAAGCTCGCTGCGGACAGCTTCGGCACGCGCCCGACGCTGCTCATCGCTACGCCGCTAACGATCGCCGGCGAAAAGCTCGCGCGCCTAGTGGGGCGGCTGGAGTGCGAGACGTGGAGCCTGCCGCTGCCCCGCCTCGTGGAGTTTGCGCAGGATTTGGAGTTTGATTCGCCCGCAGTTCGGACGTATCTGCAGGGGGAGCTAGCTAAATTTGAGCTCGCGCGCCTCGGCTCGCTGGTGCTTGGTTGCACGCATTTTAACTATTTTAAGGACGTTCTGCGCGAAATTTTGCCATCTCACGTGCGTATCATCGACGGCATCGACGGCACGCTAAACCGCCTCGCAAGCGAGCTAGGCGGAGGGCTGAAGCTTGCCCGCGGGAAGGATTTGCCATCGCGGGCAGCTAAATTTAACGCGGGCAGTGAGAGCATAAAAGGCAAGAACAAGCGGGGCGTAGAAAGTCGCGATAATAGCGGCGGTGGGCGCGACACAGAAAGTTGTAGTGGGAGCAAGCCCGATATTATAGAGCAAGGTATGAGCAGACTTCGTGCAGTGTCGTGCGGCACCATAAAAAACGGCGTAGTGAGGTATGATGAGTGCGATGAGTTTTCTAACGCGGATGAGCGCGGCTGCGGCATGGATACTTCGCGCAACATAAAATCGCAGGTTTGTGCGGATAAATTTGACGCAGACGGCGATATAAAATTTAACGCAAATTCGCAAACGGGCGAGCTGGGCGCAATCCGCGAACGCGACGGTAAGCTGGCAGGCGATGCGCACGGCGTAGAGCAGTGCGGCGAAGACAAATGCCGCATGTCGCCACGCGCCGTAGCTGCGAATTCGCAGCTCAAGCTTTATTCTCGAGGCGGTGCGGATTTGTCCTTGGAATTTGAGCCGCGAAGCGAAGAGGCGGGTATTTCGCGAGTGAATTATCCAAACGGCAACAGCGTGGAGTATTTTTGCTCGGGCAGGGCGCTAGATGCGGCGCGGCTGCGCAAAGTAGAACTGTTTTTAAAGCGGCTCGATGCGATGCGAGCAATCGACTAGGCTACGCGCCCGTGCGTCGTAGATCCGTAGCGCAGGTTGGGATTCCAGTGCGTCATAAATCACGTCAAATTAAAATTCCTGTTCATCGCGGATCGCACTACGCGACTTAAAATTTAGATACGTGGTGGATTGCTCTGCGCAAGTTAAAATTTTGATGCACTATAAATCGCAGCGCAGACTCAAAATTTCGCCGTTTCGTAAATCGCGCCGCATAGACTAAAATTTCGGCGCGCTAAAAATTTAACTCGGCTTGATGATTTAGAAGCGGCTTCGCGCGGTGCGCGAAAGTTAAAATTTTACGGGGCAAATGCTGCCTTCCCACCGCCCAGCACGTAAATTTAAGATTTAACGCACAACGCCGCCGTACGACTTGAAACAATATAGCGTGAGAAAGACGCTGTCGCTTCTTTAAATTTAATAACGTAAGCCGAGACGTTGTATATGGGGAGTTGCCTCGCGTCGCACGAACTATCGCTGCGGGTTTGAAATTTTAAATTTAGACTAGATCGTGAAATTTAGCATGCCGCACTGCGAAATTTCACCGCCGCCGAGGAAATTTGACTAGCCATGCGGCGTAAATTTTAAAATGATTAAATTTCAAGGCGCCGCGCAGCCCGCAAATCTTTTCTGCGCCAGCCAAAAACTTGCAGGCTTTAAATTTGAAATTCCAAAATCCGTAAAGCAAGATTTCGCGCCGTATCGTTTCGCGGGCGAGATTTATACCGCAAAATTCAGCGCCGCGCAGAGTCTAATTTACCCTGCACCGAAAGCGCAGAGTAAATTTAGAAGGTATTAAGAGAGGAATTAATTTATTGCATTTTAATCTAATTAATCTTTAAGCCCCCTCTCGGCTCTTTGCCTTTTTACGATTGCTGAACCGAGCATTTTCTCTTGATCAGCATAAAATTCTACGATTTCCTTAGCGTTCAAGCAATTCTTATAAGAGTTGCTTCCATCTTTAAGGGTATTAAAATCACACTTTGCGTAAACCTCTTTAGCCTCATTTAGATGAATGTCGTAATATTCCTTGGTCTTTACCTCGGTATCATCGCCGCAGCCTACTAATAAAGCAGCTAACACCCCCCCCAGAGGAACATTTTAGGATTTTTCATTTCATTCTCCTTGTTTGAAATTTATCGGTATTTTACTATCCGTTTACTTTAAAAATTTTGAATTGCAGGCGCACGCGCCGTTTTAATATGGCTCATTAAATTCGGTTTTTAAAATTTACTCGCGCTTTTTGAAATTTCGCTTTAAAATTTTATCCGCGCGACGGAATTTTGCAGAGCGGAATTCTGCGGGATAAAGCAAAATTCCGCAGCGCTGCGGAATTCAAAATTTAAAAGCGAATTTAAAATTTGCGAGAGCTACTCCTCTATCTTTTTACCTGCAAATCGCACGAGAGCCCACGTAACGACAAGCCCCATCGGCAGCGCAATCCAGACGCTAAGCCCTAGCGCTACGGGAAGATAGCCCGCCACTACGGCGACCGCGCCGACGGATAGAGCGTAAGGCATCTGCGTCTTTACGTGCTCGATATGATCGCAGCCCGCGCCCATCGACGAAAGGATCGTGGTGTCCGAAATCGGCGAGCAATGATCGCCGAAAATCGCGCCGGTTAGCACGCCCGAGATATTTACGATCATATAGGCGTGAAGCGCATCGCCCGAAAGCCCGTAGTGAAGTCCCACGGCGTTTGCCAAAGGTATGGCTAGCGGCATTAGAATTCCCATCGTGCCGTAGCTAGTGCCCGTCGAAAAGCTAATGAACGAACCCAGCACGAAAATCGCTACCGGAAGCAAAAATTTCGGCGTGTTTTGACTTAGCATATCGACCAGATAGCGCGACGTGCCGAGCTCTTTGATGACCGAGCTGAGCGACCAGGCAAGCAGCAAGATCACGATCGTGACGATCATCGTCTTCCACCCCTTGATCCACGTAGAGATAGCTTCTCTGACGTTAAAAATTTTACGGTAAACGCTCATAAATATAGACACGACCGTAGCAAGAAGTGCCGCTTGAAAAAGCGCGACCGACGAGTTTGCGTTGCCAAACGTCGCCTGAAGCGTCGTAAAGCTTAGCGGAGCGGCTTTTGCGGCCGCGAGGGCATCGCCCTCAAGCTTGCTTAGCCCGCTAAAATAAAAGCTCGCAAATGCACCGCAGATTAGCACTATAAGCGGGATGACGGCATTTGAAGCTTGCGGCTTGATCCCCTCTTTGGGCTCTAGCGTTTTATCTTCGAGCTCGGCGATATTTGAGTTTTTAGAGTGAATTTCGCCGCTCGCCGCTCGCCTTTCGGCAGAGAGCATCGGTCCGAAATCTCTGCGCATAAACGCTACGTAAACCACGAAAGCAAGCATAAAAAGATTGTAGAAGCGATACGGCATAGTTTGCACGAAGATCGAGAAAGCGTTTACGCTTTGTGCGCCGATCTGATCATATCCCGCTCTTATCAGAGATACTTCAAGACCTACCCAGGTAGAAATTAGCGCGATGCCCGCAATCGGCGCGGCGGTAGCGTCGATAATAAAGGCGAGCTTTTCGCGGCTAACTCTAAATTTATCGGTGATCGGCCGCATAACAGGGCCTACGATCAGGGCGTTTGCGTAGTCGTCGAAAAATACGAAAAGACCCATAACCCACGTCGAAATTTGCGCCGAGATACCGGTTTTGGCGCGCTTGCTAATCCAAAGCGCCACGGCTTTCGTGCCGCCCGTCCTGCTAATCAGAGCGACCACGCCGCCGATACAAAGTACCTGCAAAAGCACGCCCGCATTGCCTTTGCTAGCCATCGAGCTCACCACGCGCGAGACCAGATCCGTAAAGCTGCCCACAAGCGCGGAGATCGGATTATCACCCACGACGGCGAGCATATAAGTGCCGCTAAAAACGCCGATGAAAAGCGACAGGATCACCTCTTTGGTGATAAAAGCAAGCGCGATCGCCACGACGGGCGGCACCAGCGTCCAGATACCGAAAAGCTCGGCATTATGCTGCCTGGTCGCGTCATCCACCGCAAACGCGGCAACCGATAAAAACATTAGTAATATAATTTTTTTCATTTTCTCGCCTTAAAATTTAATGCTTCTCGATAAAAAGCCCGGCCCAGCTCTGCTGCGTCGCCATCGCCTCTACGACGTTGATATTTACGCGGTGCGGCATCGCTAGGCAGTTTAGCACGATCTGCGCGATATCCTCTGGCAGGATCGCATCGACCCCCTCATACACGGCCGCAGCGCGCGCTACGTCGCCTTTAAAGCGCACCTCGCTAAACTCGCTCTTACAGATTCCCGGCGCGATCTCCGTCACGCGGATGCCGGTGCCGCGCAGGTCGTTGCGGATATTGCGGCTAAACTGCTTGATAAACGCCTTGCTCGCGCCGTAAACGTGGCTACCCGGATAGGGCCACGCGCCCGCAGTCGAGCCGAGATTGAAGATATAGCCGCTGCCGCGCGCGATCATCAGCGGCAGCACCGCCTTGGTCGAATACAGCACGCCTTTGATATTCGTATCGACCATCGTCTCCAAATCCTCTACGGGCGTCTGCGCGATCCCCTCAAGCCCGAGCGCAAGACCTGCATTATTTACGAGCACCTCGACGTCTTTGAAATTTTCAGGCAGCGCGCTTACGGCGTCAAACACCGCAGCTTTGTCGCGAATATCCGCGGCGATAATGTGCGTGTTGCCAAGCTCGCCGGCTAGCTTTTGTAGCCGATCCTTGCGCCGCCCGAGTGCTATGATCTTATAGCCCTGTGCGCTAAGCGCCCTAGCGATCGCCTCGCCAAAGCCGCTCGTAGCGCCCGTGATGAATGCCGTATTTTTCATATGATCCCCTTTGCGTAAAATTTTAAATTTAGCGCAATGATAACGCAAAACGGATTTATAATTTATGAAATTTTCTCTTGCGGCGCGGACGCGGATGAAATAATGCGAAGACATTGGGCGTGCTTCTAGCGCGCGGGCTCGCGATCGACAGCGGATTCGGCGAGCGCACGGCTAAATTTAAAATTTTGCGCCGTTCGTTTGTCGCGGCTTGCTATAATTACTTAAATTTAGGGAAAAGACAAATGAGCAAATTTATACGATTTATCCTTGTTAGTATCTGTGTTTGCGCCATTTATGCGGGTCTGAAATATGCTTTTATACTCTTTATCACGTGGCTCATGTTTAGTGGGGTATATTTTGACGGGCCGGGTACGCTGCTCGCCATACCGCTCACGTTTCTAAGCTCGTCGGTTATATTTGATTATTATTGTATTGCGCTGGGTTCTCATCTGCTCTTTTTATCGCTGCTTAAAGGGCGCGACGTGAAAACGCGGTGGATTTTACCTTTATTTTTTCTTATAACGCTCGCGTTTTGTAGTTTTTGCGTCTTAATCGGGCACGAAGATTATCAGCGTATAAACGCGCTTTTTGCACTCTTGCTTATCTCTCCCTTTACGCTCATCGCATACGCCATCGTTACGACCGTAATCCTTGCCAAAAATAAAATTTCGGATTATTATCCAATCTTAGTCGCGATAATTTTTGTGCCTATTCATGCCGCCAGCATAGGGATATGGGGATTAGAACGGATATATTTTGGAGTATTTCTAAACGCGACGATACTGGGGATTTTTTATTTCACGGCGAAAATCGGGCGCGTAAATTTGATCGCACACAGACCTACACCCGACAAAACGCAAAATTCTAAAGACCGCGTTATCAAAACGATACAAAGCAGCGCGGCATTTTTAAACGACGATATTTTAAAGAAGCGCTAAATTTTATCCTTTTTAGGAATTCTAAATGACACTTTCGTCGCGCGCTACAAGCTTATCTGCTTCCCGATAGATCTGAGCTTTACCGACAAAACCTTCAAAAACTGCGCCGTTTTGCCTCTTGATACATCGACGTCGCTATTTGATCAAATTTAGACCCAGCGCGATCTTATCATTTTTGATCACGCCGATACCCTTATTTAGCACGTTTTGCGCGATCTGTTCATCTTCTGCTAGCGAGTGCATCGCGAAGATGTCGCACTAAAATTTATTCAGCTCAGCGATGCCCTCTTGAGGATACACCTAAAATATTTTATGCTTACGCTCCGCGCCGTCGTGATGCTAATATTTGGTTTTAATAGCAACTAGCTCCAATAAAATTTCATCTGTCACGCACAAGGTCTTTTGCGTTTTTCGATTTAAAATTTGAGTTGCTAGAATTCCATTCGTCGTTTACGGATACTCAGAATAAATATTGTGGTTATTTTATACGTGCAGAGTAAGATAAAATTTGTAGTTCTAAAGCGTGGCAAAATCAGCACGCCCCGTTTTACAGATGGCAAAATAAAGCGCGCTAGAATCGGCCCCCCACTTGAAATTTTATTTAAAAAGCAAATCGGATTTTAGCTTGGAATAAACCTGCTCACCTTTTAACTCGCGGACGATTTTCAGCGCGAATTCCATCGCAGTAGCAGGGCCCTTCGAAGTCATTATATTTTGATCTTTTACGACATTCGCCGCATTTGTATAGCCCGGGTGAGCGATCTGACTTTCAAAGCCTGGATAACAAGTGTAAGAGCTTTTTAGCACACCCGCGGTAGCTAGCGCCCACGGAGCGGCACATATTGCGCCGATTTTTGCGTTATTTGCATCAAAATCGCGTAGGATCTTACCGAGCTTCTCGCTTTTGGCTAAATTCTCCGCACCGGGCAAACCCCCTGGCAAAACGATCATAGAAAATTCAGACGCCTTAATATCATCCAAAATTTCATCCGCCACAAGCTCGATACCGTGCGTACCGCGAACGCATTTTTTCTCTAATCCCACGGCTAGAGCATCAATATCTGCGCGTCTTAAAATATCAATGATGCTTATCGCCTCAAGCTCCTCAAATCCGTTAGCTAAAACTATTGCCACTTTCAATTTGCACTCCTTATTTTAAATACGAGCCCTGCTCGCTAGGGGCAGTCGAAATTTCAGTGTTGCCACTAGCGCGAGATGGGCTATCATATAAGAATTCATCGTCGCCTTTTAAATAGCCGATGATATAGCCAACTTCTTCAGCGGTGGTTTTGGCAGCGATAGGCTGCATAATGTACTTCATCTTTTTGCCATATTGCCCGTCGGAGGTGTAGCTTGAGATCGCGATTGCAATCTCCTTCGCGCTTAGATCTTTTAGCTTACGAGAGCTGCCATAGGCGCGCTTCTGTCCTTCTGAGCCGTGGCAAGAAGCACAGTTAGCATCGTAGATTACCTTACCTTTTTCCTTGATATAGTTGATGTTACGATTTATCTTTGTGCCACCGCCGACAATATTGCCTTTGGCGTTAGGAGTATTTTTATAGATATTTACGGTTACATTTTCATCTTTAGAATGCTTTTCGATCAGGGATTTTAGCTCTTTGGCAAACTCACCTTTAGCTTCGAATACATACGTATCATCGCTTGCTTTATCCGCAGCACTTAAATTAAAGGCAAAAAAACATACTAAAAAAGAAATTTTAAAAATTTTCATAGAAAACCTTGATTTAGAATTTAAAAAGGGCGAAGCAAAAGCTTCGCCCCAATTTTACCCGTATAAGGTAAATAATTAGAAGCTGTATTTAGCCTCAAATCTGATGCGATCTTTTTTCTCATCAAGACCTGTGCCATAAGCATCATCAATCTTATAGTGAGAATACCAAGTTTTGAAGCTTAGCTTTTCATTATATTTATAAGAAATTCTACCTACTGCCTCGTATGCATCTTTACCGGCTGACTTACCATCTAAGTAATCGGCACCGATTCTGATACCAGTATCAGGAATAGTATAGCCTGCTACTACATACCAATAGTGGTTCTCGCCAGTAAAATTCCTATAATCTAGTAACTCTTGACCTGGGCTGATGAAAGAGCCTTGATCTTCAAAGGATACAAAAGATTTATCGCCTTTATTATCAGGCTCGAATTTCAAATAACCTGCAGCCAAATCAACGCCAAAGAAACCAGCATTAGCCTCTGCTGCCCAGAAGTCTGCATCACTAGCACCTGCTGCATTTTTATAATCGCCGTCAAAATCAGAGAATGCGTATTGACCTTTTACGCCGAGATTAAAATCATCAGAGATATCAAAGTTTAGAGCTAACTCTGCGGCGAAAAGCTGTGCTACGTCCTCTAGAGCATTATACCATAGCTGGAAAGATACCGGATCATATGAGCCCATAAATCCTATACCATATAGATTATGATCAGTAGTTAGTTTATTATCTACCGCTGCGCCCCATTCAAGGCTTGAAATATCACTATCGTTCTCTAAAGAATCCATCCAAAAGCCGCTAATTGTCAAGCCCTCGATATCGGTGCTAGTAATCTTAACGCCGTCTCCATACATATCATCGGTAAAGAACGAACCTATACCCTGGCGACCAACTGCGATCGTAGTGCCACCAACAGTGTATCCTAAGTAAGCCTTAGCGATATCAAAATCGGAGTCTTGCTCTACTCGCTTACCGTTTATCGCATAGTTATTCTGATTGCCATGATATTGGCTATTTGAAGAAGAATGCGATTCGCCATTATCTCTATCTAAGAACCTAACGCCCACTACACCAAAGAAGTTATCGTCGATTTTTGCTTTGAAATCTACTTCGGACTTAAATTCCCATTGGCTAGAATTATTTCTATGGTTCTTGTCATCTGTCTTTTTATCGTGAGTATATCGCATACGAGCGTATCCGTTTAGATCCACGTCCTTGATAGCTTCCTCTAACGGAACAGCACTTGCACTCATAGCAAGAGCACCTGCAGCGACTGCTGCTGCTAAACTAAGTTTAACTAGTTTCATTTTGAACTCCTTTAAAAGTTTGTAAGCGCAATAGTAGCACAAAATGACAAATTATATGCTTAAAATAGGCTGAAAAATACTAAAATTTTACCGAATTGTTACCGAATGTTTACCAAAATCGCGAAAATTCGGGCATAAAAAAAGCGAGACCCACACAGGTCTCGCTCATTATTGAAAGGAGTTCTAATTTCGATGGTGGGATTATATCAAGCTGCGGTAAACAGACGGCAACACCTCTTTCTTGCGGGAGAAATTTGATAAAATTTTACGATGTGAAATTTTATGTATAAAATTTCAAGACACGAAATTTGCAAAGCGTGAGTTTAAAAAATCCACGCAACATCTTATCAGTAGAGAATACAAGCACCTAGAACGAGCAGTACGCGAAAAACCGCAGAAAGAAAATTGATAAGAATTTCGCAATTAAAATTCTACGCCGGCTGTATTTCTATAATATAGAATTTTGCGGACAAAATAGCACCATGCAGCAAGGAATTTTAAGCGCGAAAGAAGCGGATATGAAATGTGAGCCGAGCCATAGAAGTAAGATGTGCAGCGCAGAATTTTGTGAAATATAAAATTCCACAACTTATAAAATATAAAATTTATGCAGGCATCGCGTAAAGAATCAGCGGACTTTAAAGCACGAGCAAATCGCGCCAGCCCGCCATGATTAAGAACAAAAACCATTACCTTCATAAGAGTAGAGAACGAAACAATAGCGTTCATCGCAAATTAAAAGCAGGCACACTTACCTTCAAGGGCGCAGCGGCTAAAAATCGCGTAGGATTAAAAGCTAATATTTTCGCTCTCTGGTACAGCAATAGCATCGTTTTTATGCATTTGTTTGGTCTCGATTTTGCCGATGTCATAAGCACGTGGAGCGGCAGAGCCTGCCTTACGCGAGATGATTCGCATATCGGTAATAGCGCCTGAAGCGGTACTTATGTAGGCAGTATCTCCCGCAGCCGCATAATATCTGCTTGCGTGAGCGGTGTAGAGCTCGCCGCTGGATAGGTCTTTAAACGTATAGACGTAAGCTGTGGAGCTTTGGCGAGTGTAGTTTACGATCTCGGATTTTAGCGAGCGCAAGTTGCCTGCAGGCGTCGGAGCGGTGCTTACGGCGCAGCCTACGAAGCCAAGAGCCAAAAGTGCAGAAAATATGAAATTTTTCATTCAGTATCCTTCATTTGTAAAATTTGAACTTTTAGAGTAGTAGGTTTGGGCTTAAAGTTTGCTTTTTTGAGAGGCATCGGAGTGGAATTTAAACGACGATGGATGCGCTTGCGTCGCTGGCATTTGTTTTTGAGGAGCGTCGAAGTGGAATTTAAACAGATCTCTATTAGCGTTAGGCGAAGCAAGAACGCGCTTTTGGAGATTTTTCTATATAAGCGGGGCAGAATTTAGCAGCAATCACAAGCGAGATTTAGCAATATCGCCTAAATCAAACGTGATCGTGATGGAGCTCTAACTTCTTTTGCCGGGTTAGGTTGCATCAGCACTCTTTGCGGCGCTGACTGCGATATTTGCTAAAATCGGACTCGAAG
>CAUQZM010000046.1:0-10116 GCA_963522765.1 uncultured Campylobacter sp.
CTATTTGCCGATAAAATTTTTCTGCAGCCACTCCATCGCTTTTTCTTCGCTTTCAAATCTGCCGCTTTTGGCGACTTGAAACTGCCCCTCATAGAAGCGAATTCTGATACCGTCCTGGACGCTATCTACCTTGATACGCGTGATCCTGTCTTTGTTTAGATAGGTTCGTTCGTTTAGCTTTACAAACATCGTTTCTCCTTTAAATTTAATGGTTTTTATCTTTCGCTTTACTTGCGTCTTTTTCGCCCTCTTTTTTCAAAAAAAGCTCCTTAAAGCGCTCGTTTGCGTAGTGTTCTATATCGCTTTGCAGCTGCTTATACGCGGCGATCAGCTCATAAGCGCGCGCATTTAGCGTCGTGCCTGCGGCATTGCCGCCGCCTTGCTTGGTGCTAAAGAGCTCCTCTTGCAGATTTTTTTGTAAAATTTGCAGATGGCTCCAGCATTTTTTGTAGTTCATCCCCAAAACCTCGGCGGCCTTAGAGATGGAGCCCGTCTGAGCGATCACATCTAGCACTTCGGTTTTGCCCTTGCCGAAAATGAGCTCGCCCTGCGCATTTTCGATCCAAGTTTTTGTTTTTACCCTCATTCTTTTGCCTTTCTTCTCTTTAAAGCAGCCCAGCTGACAATATTTCACGTCTATGGCGTGCTCCTTAAGCGTAGAGCGCACGGTATCAAACCCTACTCCGCTGCTAGCTACGGCGCGGGCGTCGCGGCAAAAAATCCGCCTTTTCTCATCCAAAAACGGATTTAGCTTTTGCAGCGCCTTTATGCTGCCTCCGCTACATCGTAGCTTGCCGAACTGTCCGAGTTCGCAGCGATCTATCCGTATCCCTTCGCGTGCTGCGAGATCTCCTACGATGCTCGCGTCCACGCCTAATTTGGCGGCAATCTTAAACGCCGCGCCGCAATCGAGCTTGCCGCTTGGATTTAGTAAATTTAAAATCAGCCTTTTGATCTCGCTTGCTTTTTTATCGTCTATCTTGATATCTATCTCCATGCCGCCCTCTTAACTCAAAATTCTCTCTTCGCCGCTATAGACGTTTAAATTTTCGCCGCGCGCGAAGCCGCAAAGGGTAAGATCAAATTTACGCGCGATCACGACGCCGAGGCTCGTAGGAGCCGTACGCGAAACAAGCGCGCTAACGCCGCTCATCACGGCTTTGGCGACCATTTCGGAGCTTAGCCTGCCGCTTACCAAAAGAAGCGAGCCTTGCGTATCGTGCCCCGCCAAGACCGCCTTGCCGACGGATTTATCGATGGTATTGTGCTGGGCGATATCCTCGCCGATAAAATATTCGCCGTCCGCGGTAAAGAGCTTTGCGGTGTGCACGCAGCCGGTCATCTCGTAAAGCTCGCACTGCGTGTAAAACTCGCTCATCAAATTTAAAATTTCATTCTTATGAAATTTAGCGTCCGAGCGGACTTTGCGCGCCGCCATCGCTGCAGGATCGATATTTGCGGTAGAGCTGCGCCCGCAGCCGCTGATGATGACCTTTTCGGCATCGAAGCTATTTAGCCGCTTTTCGTTTATCTCGCCGCAGACATTCACGCTAAGTCCGTCAGGCGCGAGCTCGATGCTTCTTATGCCGCTTGGATCCGAGATCAAATTTTCGCTTAGCAAATATCCTACCGCGAGCGCCTTTAAATCGCTCGGAGTCGCCATTAGCGCGCCGAAACGCTTGTCGTTTAGTAAAATTTCAAACTTGATCTCGCGAACCAAGATATCGCTTACGATCCTTCTTTCATCCCCTTTAAATTTAACTATCTCCACCCTATAAATCGGCTCCATAGACCTTCCTTATTTTAATTTCGCCCGTATCGTAGTGAAATTTTGCTTAAATAGCCTTAATTCGCCGAAGTAAAGCCGAAGCGGCGTGCGTAAATTTAAAGCGCTCGCAGTTTTGTATTTAAAAAATCGCGTGGAAAATCCACGAGCCGCTCGCACCATGCGCGCAAGCGACCATGAAGCGCCCGCAAAGATAAAATTTCATCAAATTTTGCCGCAGCCGCGATTAAATTTCATCTTTGCAAAGCGGGCGGAGTTTACCGCCCAAACTACCTATGCACCGGCGATAGATAAGGTTTCTCGGAGTGCATTGACATCTCGTTTTGTCTTCTGAACTCGATAAACTCGCTCTCGCTAAGCTTTCTGATATTTGCGATCGTCATCTTTAGCGGTGGGATGCCAGATAGCGGATCCAGATCACCTGCATGCACGAGCTCGTTGCCGTCGGCCTCGCTGTAATGGAAGGTCGTAAATATCGTACCCTCTTTCAGATCTGGATTTATGCGAAGCTTTGCGGCGATCTGACCGCGCTTATTTTTGACAAGCGCGTAGCAGCCTTCGGTAAGCTCGCGTTCGCGTGCGATGTCCGGGCTTACCTCGATGAGCGCGCCTTCTGCGCCCGCGCCGTACTCTAGCGCGCGACACTCTCTCGTCATCGTGCCCGTATGGTAGTGATAAACCTTACGCCCGGTCGTAAATAAGCACGGATAAATTTCATCCGGTATTTCGCTAAGCGCGCCGCTTCCCACCGGATAATCATCAGGGATTTTCATCTTGGCTCTGAAATCCGCCTCAGCTTTAGCGCGCCCTTCTTTATCATCCACGTAAAGCACCGGCACCATTCTAAATTTACCGTCAGGCAGCATCGATTTATGATCTGCGTAAAGAACCGGCGTGCCAGGATGATCTTCGTCCGGGCACGGCCAGCTGATGCCACCTAGCTTATCTAGCCTATAGTAGCTAATACCGCCGAAAAATTTAGGCATTAACGCACGCACTTCGTTCCAAATTTCTTCCGCGCTTAAAAAATCAAACCCTTCAAGTCCCATTCTTTGTGCGATATTGCAAACGACCTTCCAATCAGGCTCTACGCCAGGAGCCGGCTCGCTTGCCTTGCGCGTGCGCTGGACGCGGCGGGAAGTGTTTAAAAAGGTGCCGTCCTTCTCGCCCCAGCCGGCAGCAGGTAGTACGACGTCGGCCTTCTGTGCGCTCTCGGTAAAGAAAAGATCCTGCACGATAAAGCAATCCAAATGGTGTGTTGCATGCACGAAGTGCTCCGTCCAAGGATCGCTCATTACGGGATTTTCACCGTAAACGTAGAGCAGCTTCAGCTCGCCGCTATCCATCTTATCGGGAGCAATCGTAAGCTTAAAGCCTGGAGTCGGATTTAGCTCGAAGTGCCATACTCTGCGTGCCTGCTCCTGAGCATAAGCGGAATTTACCGCACCTGCCGGGATGACGTTAGGTAGCGCGCCCATATCGCATGCGCCCTGGACATTGTTTTGACCGCGCAAAGGATTTACGCCTGCGCCTCGTTTGCCTAAATTGCCTGTCAAAATGGCTAAATTTGAAAGCGAAAAGACGTTTGACGTACCGTCGCTAAACTGCGTGATACCCATCGTGTAGCAGATCGCCGCTGCGCCTGCTTTAGCATACATTCTAGCAGCTTCGATTACGAGCTCTTTTTTCACGCCGGTCTCGCGCTCAAAGCGCTCAGGAGTAAAGTCCTTAACCGCTTCTTTTAGATATTCGTAGCCGTGAGCGTAGTTTTTGATAAACTCGTCATCTTGCAAATTTTCGGCAATGATAACATTCATAATGGTATTTAGCGTCTTAATGTTCGCGCCCACCGGGATTTGCAGATAGATATCGGCTTTTTTCGCCATATCTGTGCGCTTCGGATCTACTACGATCATCTTGGCGCCGCGCTGCAAGCCTCGCTGCATCTGCATAGCGATGATCGGGTGACACTCGCTTGTGTTTGTGCCGATGAGTAAAAATACGTCCGTATCGGTAGCGAATTCTACCAAATCGTTCGTCATCGTTCCGTTTCCTAGCGTGTTGGCAAGACCTGCCACTGTAGGAGCGTGTCAAAGACGGGCGCAGTGATCGACGTTGTTGCTGCCCTGAGCGCGGAAAAATTTCTGAAAAACGTAGTTGTCTTCGTTATTTGAGCGCGCCGAGCTAAAGCCCATTATTGAGCTTGGGCCATATTTAGCGACGGTCTCTTTAAATTTAGACGCTACAAAATCGTAAGCCTCTTCAAAGCTTACCTCCTCAAGCTTGCCGCTTCTATCAAATACTCCGTTTTTCTTACGGATCATAGGTTTAGCAAGGCGTTTTGGAGAGTTTACAAACTCCCAGCCGAACATCCCTTTTAAGCATAGCTCACCGTCATTTACGTGGTGGGCCTGCGTAGGGCGCGCGTTTACGATCCTGCCGTCTTTTACGATAAGATCGATACCACAGCCGGTGCCGCAGTAAGGACAAGTCGTTTTGACAATCTTTTCTCTGGATTGCATAATATTCCTTTCAAGAATTTTGGTTTGCACGGCTATTATACTTTCTAGATTATAAAAGAATTTTTAAATTAGTGAATTTTTTTAAGCAAAATTTAAGCAATATGCAAATATCGCATATTAAATTGAATAGATAAATTTTATGCTTTTGCCTCGACAACGACGGTATTTGCGCGTAAAATTTATCACTTATCGCAAAAGGCGCTTTTTAAGCTAAGTTTTATAATTTTAATAGAATTTTGAAATTATATTACGCTCCGTTTTATTTCAAAGCACAATTAAATTTTTATGAAATTTTAATGCTAATTTATCGGTATAATATATTAATTTAATTAAATGAAAATCTATATTAAAATTTATCAAAAACTCGCTATCCTGATAAAATTTGAGCCACTAAATTTAAAATTTATAAAATTATTATCTTATATCTGAAATCTATGTAGAAAAAACCTTGATTTTAATCTAGACTAAGCCGTTTTTTTATGCTATTATCCAAACGTTAATAGAAATTTACATTCTAAACGAAAGGTTAATCTCATGGATAGACGAGACTTTATAAAAAGCTCTGCGGCAGCGGCTGCCTGTAGTGTTGCTGGCATTAGCTTGCCTAGCAGTCTTAGTGCTGCGGAAGAAGCCGAAAAAGGCTGGCGCTGGGACAAGGCGGCCTGTCGTTTCTGCGGCACCGGCTGTGGCATCATGGTAGCCACCAAAGACGGCAAGATCGTAGCGGTCAAAGGCGATCCGTTGGCGCCCGTAAATCGCGGACTAAACTGCATCAAAGGCTATTTCAACGCCAAGATCATGTACGGCGCCGATCGCATCACCAAGCCTCTTTTGCGCGTAAATTCCAAAGGCGAATTCGACAAAAAGGGAAAATTTATCGAGATCAGCTGGCAAAAAGCGTTCGACGAAATGGAGAAGCATTTCAGGCGCGCCTATAACGAAGGCGGTCCCGAGGGCTTTGCCGTACTTGGTAGCGGTCAATACACGATCCCGGAAGGCTACGCCGCAGCAAAGCTAGTAAAGGCGGGCTTTCGCTCCAATAATCTCGATCCCAATGCTCGCCAGTGCATGGCCAGCGCCGTCGTAGGCTTTATGCAAACCTTCGGTATTGACGAGCCTGCTGGCGTTTTCGACGATATCGAGCTAACCGATACCATCATCACTTGGGGCGCGAATATGGCTGAGATGCACCCGATTCTTTGGTCTCGCGTCTCCGACCACAAGCTTCGCAACCCGGACCGCGTAAAAGTTATAAATCTCTCGACATACTCTAGCCGCACTTCAAACATCGCCGATATTGAAATTATATTCCGTCCGAATACCGATTTGGCGATATGGAACTACATAGCACGAGAGATCGTCTACAACCACCCGGATATGATAGATGAGAAATTTATTAAAGAGCACTGTGTATTCGCTACAGGCCCTGTAGATATCGGTTATGGCCTACGAGAAGATATAAATCATAAAAAATACCGCAAAACCGAGCTTGATACCGCAGCTAAGCAAAAATCCAAAATTTTAAGCAAATCCGAGGGCGTTACGTTAGCATATTTGGGTATGAAAGAGGGCGACGTACTCGAAAACAAACACTCTGACAAATCAGATGCTCACTGGCTCATAAGCTTCGAAGAATTTAAAAAAGCGCTGGAGCCTTACACGTTAGAATTTGTAGCGCCTTTAGCTAAGGGTGACGAAAGTGAGGATTTAGAAGCATTCAAAACCAAACTTAAGCAACTGGCAGATTTTTATATAGAAAAAGATCGCAAAGTAGTAAGCTTTTGGACGATGGGCTTTAATCAGCACTCAAGAGGAACCTGGGTCAATGAGCAAAGTTACATGGTGCATTTCCTTCTCGGCAAACAAGCTAAGCCCGGCTGCGGAGCGTTTTCGCTTACCGGTCAGCCTAGCGCTTGCGGCACGGCTAGAGAGGTAGGCACGTTTTCTCACCGCCTACCTGCCGATATGGTCGTGGCAAATCCGGCTCACAGAAAGGTTTCCGAAAAAATTTGGAAGCTTCCAGAGGGCACGATAAATCCAAAACCAGGTGCGCACTACGTGCAGGCTCTGCGCAATCTCGAAGACGGCAAGATAAAATGGCTGTGGGTTCAGGTAAATAACCCGTGGCAACAGATCGCCAACGCAAACCACTGGATAGCCGCGGCGCGCGAGATGGATAACTTCATCGTAGTAAGCGAGCCATATCCGGGACTAAGCGCGAAGGTAGCCGATCTAATCCTGCCAACCGCGATGATCTACGAAAAATGGGGCGCATACGGCAATGCCGAGCGCAGAACGCAGTGGTGGAGACAGCAGGTCCTTCCTGTGGGCGACGCGATGAGCGATACGTGGCAGATGCTAGAGTTTTCCAAGCGCTTCAAACTCAAGGATTTCTGGGGCGAGGTTAAAGTAAATGATAAGCTTACGCTTCCAAACGTATTGGATAAAATTTCAGAATTCGGCTATACGCCAGAGACTACACTATTTGAAGTGCTCTTTGCAAACAAAGACGCTCAGGCTTTCGCGGCAAAAGATCCGATTATGGCAAGCTTCGATAACTCCGAAGTAAATGGCGACTCTCGTGGCGTCATCGGCAGCGACGGCAAAGAATTTAAAGGATATGGCTTTTTCATCCAAAAATATCTCTGGGAGGAATACCGAAAATTCGGCACCGGTCACGGACACGATCTAGCCGATTTCGATACATATCACCGAGTGCGCGGTCTTAGATGGCCGGTAGTAGACGGCAAAGAAACACTTTGGCGCTTTAACGCTCAATACGATCCTTATGCTAAAAAAGCGGCTCCGGATAGCGACTTCGCCTTCTATGGCAACGCCAAAGCGGCGCTTCCTAGCGGCGATCTGAAATCTGCTACTTCAGGCGAAGAGAAAACAAGCCTTGCCAATAAAGCTAAAATTTTCTTCCGTCCATATATGGATCCTGTAGAAGTGCCAAGCGAGGAGTATCCTTTCTGGTTATGTACGGGTCGCGTGCTGGAGCACTGGCATACGGGCACTATGACTATGCGCGTGCCGGAGCTTTATCGCGCGGTGCCTGAGGCAAGATGCTATATGAACGAAGCCGACGGCGCCAAAATCGGCGTGCAACAAAACGAGATCGTCTGGATCGAGTCGCGCCGCGGCAAAGTCAAAGCGCGCGTGGACTTCCACGGACGTAACGTTCCGCCGAAAGGGCTTATTTTTGTGCCGTTTTTTGACGAGAAAGTCTACATAAACCGCGTCACGCTCGATCATACCTGTCCGCTTTCAAAAGAGACCGACTACAAAAAATGCGCGGTTAAAATTTACAAGGCGTAAATTATGGATAGGCGTGAGGTCTTAGGCATTCTTTCTTTAGCTGCGGGCGTAGGCGTTCTGGGGCTCGGAGTCGCAAACTCCAGCGAGCACGCCAGACTCCGCCCGCCCGGAGCTATAAGCGAGAAAGAATTTCTTAGCAAATGCCTAAGGTGCGGACTTTGTGTCGAGGCGTGCCCGTTTGATACGCTTAAGCTTGCGAGTTTTTGCGATCATGCTATTGCAAACGGTACGCCGTTTTTTATCCCGCGCGAAATTCCGTGCTATATGTGCGACGACATACCTTGCGTCGCGGCCTGTCCTAGCGACGCACTAGATAAAAGCCTGGTAAGCGAAGACTCCAAGCTTAACGTGCGTCTATCCAAAATGGGCGTTGCGGTCATAGATACCGAGCATTGCATCGCTTATGCCGGTATTCAATGCGACGCGTGCGTGCGAAACTGCCCCGTAATGGACAAGGCGCTCATGATCGATTACCGTCACAACAACCGCACCGAAAAGCACGCCCTGCTCGTGCCCGTCGTAGATAGCGACTACTGCACGGGTTGCGGTAAGTGCGAGCATGCCTGCGTCACGAAAAAGGCGGCTATCAGCGTCGTGGAGCGCGAGCGCGTCATAGGAATTTCCAGCGATAACTACGTCAAGGGCTGGATCAAGGGCGACGACGCAAAGCTAAAGGATGCAGATACCAAAATCAAGCTCGATCCGCAAAAGAGCAAGGACTACTTAAATGAGGACGATCTAATGGAGGGGGCTAGACAATGAAATACACTATTTTAAGGCGTTTGAGCCAAATTTCTATTCTAGTTCTTTTTATTTTAGGAAATAATTTCGCCTTCAAAGCCGCGAGCGAAAACGGAATTTTATCTGGAATTCTAAAAGGCAATCTAAGCTCGTCGAAACTTTTCGGTACGATTAATCTAAGCGATCCGTTTGCGACGGCGCAGATGCTGCTAGCTAGCTTTTCTTTGGGCGCTACGGCGGTTGTCGGAGCGGTTATCGTAGGCGCATTTTATGCGCTTATAGCGCCACGATTATATTGCTCATGGGTCTGCCCGATAAATTTGCTGACCGATCTTGCCGCGTGGCTTCGTAAAAGACTTGGCATAACGACTAAGATCGTTAGCGTAAATCGCAAAGCTCGCTACGTCCTAGCGGTGCTAGCGCTTGTTTGCAGCGGAGCTTTCGGCTTTGCGGCATTTGAGAGCATAAATTTTATCTCGCTTTTCGCGCGCGCCGTCATAGCACTGAGTGCTAGTGCGTTTGCAATCGCGCTACTGATCGTAGTTTTTGAAATTTTCGCAGGCGATCGCACAATCTGTTCGCGGCTATGCCCGCTCGGCGGATTTTGGGCGGCGCTTAGCTATTTTAGCATCATTCGTATTTGCCACGAGGTTGATAAATGCACGATGTGCGGCAAGTGCAAAATGGTCTGCCCCGAAGTTCAGGTACTTAAGATGGTCGGGCGCGAAAACGGGCGCGTTAGCAGCGAGTGTATCAGCTGCGGGCGCTGCATCGACGTATGCGACGACGATGCGTTAAATTTTAGTATATTAGGAGTGAAAAAATGAAAAAAATGGTTTTAGGCTTGGCTCTTGCATGCTGTGCGGCGCTATTTGCCGCGGACAAGACGGCTTCTATAGACGCCGACAGCTTGGGCTTTATAAAAAGCGTGGACGAATCGGTGCAAAATAAAAATTCCCTGCCCGATTTCAAATATAGCGAGGACGCTCCGGGCGCCGCTTCAAAGATCGAGCGCAGCTTCGAAAACGCTCCGCCGCTTATACCGCACAGCTTAGAAGGGCTTGTACCGATCACAAAGGATAACAATATGTGCGTAACCTGCCATATGCCCGATGTCGCTAAGGATGTAGGCTCTACGCCGATTCCAAAAAGCCACTTGGTGGACTTTCGCACAGGCGCGGATCTAAATGGCATGCTAGCCGAGCAGAGATTCAACTGCACGCAATGCCACGTACCGCAAGCCCAAACCAATCCGCTAGTTAAAAATAATTTCAAAGCCGATTTTAGCAGGTTTAGCGACGCAAATTCCACTTCTAATCTCATAGATACGCTAAATCAAGGCGCCGAGGTTGAGTAGGAGCGCGCGATGAAATTTTTACCACCGCTGCTACTTTGCGCCTGCTTCATCTATGCCGGCAACGGCGTTGCAATACCTAGTGGCGCTGTGGGCATAGATGCACCTGCAAAGATCAAACACGCTAGCTTCATACTAGAGCTTGACGCAAATGTCGCGGTGCTAAAAAATCTAGACGGCGAAATTTACGCAGGACTTGACAACGGCAAGCTCTATAAAATCACCATTAACTTTGCGGAGAGTTCCATGCAAAATTCTGCCGCCGGGCAAAATTTTGCAGATCAAAATTCCGTCGCAAGCACAAATTCCGATGCGGCGCAGAATTTCAATGCTAAAGCAAACGTAAATTCCACGAGAGATTCTACTGCGAATTCCGCTGCCACAAATTCTTTAGC
>CAUQZM010000047.1:0-9656 GCA_963522765.1 uncultured Campylobacter sp.
GGATGTCCTCGTCGGCGGTTTTAAACTCAAATTTACCGCTTTTTATCTCTTCAAACACGGCGTCAAGCCCTGCGACGATCTTTTCGCTCTCCTCAGCCTTCAAAATTCCGCAAGCGCCTAGCATCCGAGCGTGCGCCTTGCTGCCCGCGATGTCCTCCTGCCAAAGCGCCCTATCAAAGCCGATCGAGGCGTTAAATTCCTCCAAAAGCGCCGAACTCGCCTCGCTAAAGCGCCCTTCCCACATTTTTTTCACGCTCGCTCCTTCGTTTAAATTTTCGGTGATTTTATAAAATTTTAAATCTCGCCGCACAAAATTTATGGGCGAGAAAAAAGGCTAAAGCGCGGTAAATTCCTAAAAATGCGCTTGCCGCTTCGCGTGCCGGCTTTGGAATTTTGCGCGCTATAAATTTAGCGCCTTAAAGCCGCTTTTAATTTATTCGATCCACTTTACTACGTCATCCATGCTGCGGCGGATCTTTTGCGGTTGCGGTTTTACGCGGTAGCCGAAAGGCACTAGCAGCGCCACGCGGCGATCGTTCCAATCAATGCCTAAAATTTCATTTAGCGCCGCGCGATCAAAGCCCTCCATCGGGCAGCTGTCGATGCCGCGACTGGCAGCCTCGTTCATCATCGCAAGTGCTGCAAACATGCACTGCGCGTGCGACCAATTAAATAGCTCCTCATCGTCGTTGTGAAAATAACCGCTTAAAAAATCTTGATAAAATTTATGCCTGTCGCCGATATATTTAGGCGCTTCATCTTTTCTGCGCGTAATCATTCGCTCGATATAATCACTTCCTAGCTTTATGTCCTTGATCTTTGCTAAAATCACGACCAGATGTGAGCAAGAGGTGATCTGCGGCTGATTCCACGATTTTTCGCGGATCTGCTCGCGCAGCGCCTTGTTTTGCACAACCAAAAAGTCCCATTGCTCTAGCCCCGTAGAACTAGGCGCTAAGATGCCTGCCTGCAAAATAGCGTCAAAATCGGCTTTGCCAATTTTTTTGTTCTCGTCAAAGATTTTGCATGCATGGCGAAATTTCATAATCTCTAAATGTGTCATAGTCTCTCCTTAATTAGAATTTTTGTAGATCAAATACTCGCCATCTTTGCGTCTGATGCTGAGGTTACCCTCATGCGAGCGCACGCCGATGCGGTAGTAGCCGTCCTCTTTGGTGACATTAATGTCGCTAAAGCCGCCGATATTTACAGCAAAGCTCGCGCCGCTAAGCGGGATCTCTTGGCGCCAAAACTCAGCTTCAAGCGCGCCCGAAGCATTTGCGTCAGAGCTTTTGAAATCGTCTGCGGTGATGAGCTGCACGCTGTCTTTGCGGATGACGAATTTTAGTCCATCGTCAAATTTAAGCGTCTCTAGCGGCAGCTCCAGACGCGGCGCGAAGCTAGGTGTGATGCCACTTTGCGAGACCTGCTTTTGTAAATTTGGATCAGTCGAAGTAACCGAGACATCTAGCGCCCTATGTAGCGTAGGTTTGGCGCTCGCGCTTAGCACGAAATCATCGTGCCAATCAATCGAGCGATTGATATCAACGATCTTTTCATGCAGAGCCCCGTCGTCGTCCCTATATCGCACGATCAGGCTTTCGATCGTAAGAGCGTCGGAGGGAAGCGCAAAGGTTTGCTGCGTGAAATTTTTAGGCGCGGGCGTATTTTGTGGCGTGGCGGCAGAGCTTTGCGCCGGATTGGAATTTTGCGGAACAGATTGCGCGTTTTGTTGCGCAGTGGAATTTTGAGCTGTAGAATCCTGTGCCGCCTTGAAATTTTGCACCATTGTAGAATTTGGCTCGCTTACTTCTGGCACGATCGGTAACTCATCAGGAGGCGGAAGCGTCGCAGCTGAAGGCTGCGCAGAAGAGTTCAGCTCCGTTTTTATAACCTGCGAAGGAGCGCCAATGCCCGCTTTGGGCGCAGGAGCTTTTTTTTCGGTTTGCGAGAGCTGCGCGCCCACGGCTTTTTTGGCGGCGCTTGCTTTGACGCTGGAATTCGCTTCTGCGGCGCTTTTTTGCATTGCTGCGGTAGGGCTTTTAGATGTTTCAGGTTTCATTATAGCTTGCTTTTTAGCGTTTGGGCTTTGCGCACCTGTCTTTAGCTCTCTAATCGTCAAATCGGTAGAATTTTGCTCCTTTGCCGCGGTGATGTTTGGTTTCGTAGCGTTTGAATTTGCGCTATTTAAATTCTCTGCGTTTAAAAAAGCGCAAAGACCTAAAATTAGCAAAAAAATTTTTCTCATTTTTTAAGGTCCGGATCGAGCGAACGACGCTCTAAATAAAGCTTTTGCAGCTCGGCGTTTTCCTCTTTCAACCGCTCGACGTCGGTGAATAAAAACGCCTTTTCTTTTTGCAGCTGGCGCAGCACCTCAAACGATCGTTTGCCAAATAGCACGTCACCCACGAAGATGCCCGCAAAAACGACGCAGACGATCAGTGCAAGAGCTGCAAAAATCTGTTTAAGCGGCGAAAACGGATTGATAAAATTCAGCCGTTCTTTTAAATTTTTACGCTTTTTTAAAGCTTTTTTAGCGACAGGATCTGCGTTTCGCGGCATAAAAGAAAATCCTTGCGTGGCAGGATTTATATCTTGTGCCGCAAAGCCCGTGCCTTGAGAGCTGTAGTCTGCACTTTGAGCCGCAAAACCCGCGTCGTTTGGGAAGTGGTTTTCTTTCGCGTATAATTCTGCATTCTTTAAATCGCCGCCCCCAATAAATTCCGTGCTGTAAAAGCCCGCGTCTGTTTGCGCGCTGCCTTCGTAGTTTCCGCTTGCAGCGGAGCTTTTACCACTTAAATTAGAGCTGCTGCTTGTGGCATCAGAGGCAGAGCCTGCTTCATCTATACTATGCGAAGGACCGCTACGATTTTGGCGGAAGCCAGCCCCTACCTCGCTAAAGCCTCCGCCAAAATTTTCATCGCTATAAAATTCATCATCGTCAAAAAAATCGTCCTCGTCAAAGTCTGCGTCTGAATATCTGCCTTGCGTATCCGCGTAATCCGCTCCGTCCGAATAGGTATGTTGCGCACCGCCTTTTAAGCCCCGCTTGGACTTTTTTTTAAAAAACATTTTAAATTTGATTTCCCAAAAACTCGTCCGTCTCGCGCTCGATCTCAAGCAGGCGGTTGTATTTGGCGTTGCGTTCGCTTCTGGCAGTCGCGCCCGTTTTGATTTGGCCCGTATTCATCGCGACGGCGAAGTCCGCGATAAAGCTATCTTCGCTCTCGCCGCTTCTGTGGCTCATCACGCAGCGGTAGCCTTTGCGCTGAGCTAGGCGGATTGTCTGCATAGTTTGGCTGACGGTGCCGATTTGATTTGGTTTTATTAGGATTGCGTTACCTACGCCTTTGGCGATGCCTTCGCGTAAAATTTTCTCATTCGTTACAAATAGATCGTCGCCCACAAGCTGCACTTTAGAGCCAAGCTTGCTAGTTAGCTTCGCCCAGCCCGCCCAGTCGTCCTCGCTTAGGCCGTCTTCGATCGAAAATATCGGGTACTTCTCGCAAAGCTGCGCGTATCGCTCTATCAGCTCTTCGCTGCTAAATTCCTTACCTTCTAGCTTATATTTGCCGTTTTCGTACAGCTCGCTGGCTGCGACATCAAGGGCTAGCTTGATCTGCTCGCCTGCTTTGTAGCCGGCTTTTTCGATAGCTTGCATGATGAGTTTGATCGGCTCTTCGTTGTCGTTTAAATTTGGCGCAAATCCGCCCTCGTCGCCCACCGCCGTACTGTGGCCGGCTGCGTTTAGAAGGCCTTTTAGCGTGTGGTAAATTTCGCTCGCCGCTCGCAGCGCGTCGCTAAATTTATCAAAGCCAAACGGCATAATCATAAATTCTTGAAAATCAACGCTGTTGTTCGCGTGCGCGCCGCCGTTGATGATATTAAACATCGGCACCGGCAGTACGCTAGCGTTCGCGCCGCCCAGGTAGCGATACAAAGGTACGTCAAGGCTTTTAGCCGCCGCGCGCGCTACCGCCATAGATACGCCAAGCACTGCATTTGCGCCCAAGCTTGAGTAGTTATCGGTGCCGTCAAGCTCGCGCATCTCATCATCAAGCGCTTTTTGATCAAAGGCATCCAGTCCGATCACGGCTTCGGCGATCTGCGAATTTACGTTTTCAACGGCCTTTAGTACGCCCTTGCCGCAGTATCTCTCGCCCCCGTCGCGAAGCTCCAGCGCCTCGCGTTTGCCCGTGCTTGCGCCGCTTGGGACTATCGCGCTTGCTACGGTGCCGTCGCTTAGAGCCACGGTCGCTTTCACGGTCGGGTTGCCACGGCTATCTAGCACCTCTATCGCATAAACATCTTCGATATAAATCATCATTCATCTCCACTTTGTAAATTTTCTTCATCGTCCGCGCCTGCGCTGAAATTTACGCTACCCATCTGCTCGCGGATCTTTGCAGTGATCTCTTCAGCGACAGCAGGGTTATTCTCTAAATAAATTTTAGCGTTTTCGCGCCCTTGACCCAGCTTAGTGTCGCCGTAGCTGAACCATGCGCCGCTTTTATCGACGATATCGAGTTTGACGCCGTAATCGATCAGCTCGCCCACCTTGCTGATGCCCTTGCCGAACATTATGTCAAATTCCGCGATCTTAAATGGCGGCGCCACCTTGTTTTTCACGACCTTGACCTTGGCGCGGTTGCCGATGCTCTCTTCGTTTTGTTTCAAAGTAGCGATCTTGCGTATGTCGATGCGCACCGAAGCGTAAAATTTAAGCGCATTGCCGCCGGTCGTCGTCTCAGGCGTGCCGTAGCCCATCGCGCCGATCTTCATACGGATTTGGTTGATAAAGATCACCGTCGTATTCATCTTATGCACGACGCCGGCGAGCTTGCGCAGCGCTTGGCTCATAAGTCGCGCCTGAAGCCCCACGTGCTGATCGCCCATGTCGCCCTCGATCTCGTTTTTCGGCGTGAGCGCGGCGACGCTATCAACGACGATGAGATCGATCGCGCCGCTTTTTGCTAGCGTTTCTACGATGTCAAGCGCCTGCTCGCCGAAGTCGGGCTGAGAGACGTAGAGATTGTCGGTATCTACGCCTAAATTTGAAGCGTATTTGACATCCAGCGCGTGCTCGGCGTCCACGAATGCGCAAATTCCGCCCGCCTTTTGACATTCGGCGATGATGTGAAGCGTGAGCGTCGTCTTGCCCGAGCTCTCCGGTCCGTAAATCTCGATGATACGCCCTTTCGGCACGCCACCGATGCCAAGCGCGATGTCAAGCCCCACAGAGCCCGTAGAGATGGCATCTATCGGCTCGACCTGCTTGTCGCCCAGCCGCACGAGCGTGCCCTTACCGAAAGCTTTATCGATCGATTTTAGCGCCGCATCCAGCGTCTTTTTCTTTCCCTCGTCCATGTTTTTCCTTAAAAATAAATTCACTTGATTTTACCAAATTTGAAATGAATTTTTGATTATTCGCTCAAATTCGGCACGGCGTCGGAATTTGAAATTTTTAAGGAGCGCAAAGAGTTCTGCAGGGCAAGCGGAGAGCATTAAATTTACACTTCTAAGCACGCCTGGTTTTTCACGTTTTTCTTTAGAAATTCCGCATTTTTATGAGGGTTGTAGCAAAATTTCACTATAATTTCGCAACATTTTGGAATTAGGCCGCGCGCGAAATTTAAAGCGGAGCAAAAAGGATAAAATTTGAAGATTTTTAAGCATATAAACGTCGCTCACTCGCCCGACGCCGACGATATTTTTATGTATAAGGCGATTGATTTCGGCTGGGTGAGCTCCAAAAATCTAAAGCTTAGCGCCACCGCGCTTGATATCCAGAGCCTAAACGACGAGGCGCTAAAGGGCACTTACGAGGCCACGGCGATTAGCTTCGCGCTATATCCGCTCATCTGCGACGAATACGCGCTTTTGCGCACGGCGGTGAGCTTTGGCGAGGGTTATGGGCCAAAGCTAGTTAAGAAAAAGGGCGCGGTTTTAAAGCGAAATTTCAAAGTCGCGCTCAGCGGCAAACACACGACCAACGCCCTGCTTTTTCGCATGGCGTACCCGCAGGCGCGCATAGTTTATAAGAATTTCCTAGAAATCGAGAGCGCGGTTTTAAGCGGCGAGGTGGACGCGGGCGTGCTGATACACGAGAGCATTTTGGACTTTTCGGACGAGCTTTGCGTGGAGCGCGAGATCTGGGATATCTGGAGCGAGCTAGCGGGCGAAAATCTGCCGTTGCCGCTGGGAGGCATGGCGGTTCGCCGCAGCCTGCCGATAACGGACGCTATCGAGTGCGAGCGCGTGCTAACGGAGGGCGTACGCATCGCCACCGCGCATAAGCCGTTTTTGTCGCATATGCTGATGGAGCGAAATCTCATCCGCGTGGACGATGCAAAGCTCGAAAAATATCTGAGCCTTTATGCCAACGAGACCTCGATCGAGCTTTCGGGGGCACAGATAAGGGCGGTGGATAGGCTGTTTGAGCTTGGCTACGAGCACGGATTTTACCCTGCGCCGCTTAGCACGCAGGAGAATTTTATCCCGCGCGAATATAACGAGATCCGTTTTGCGGACTGCGGCGGACAAAACCCGATGTAAAGGCGGGCGAGGTTAAAATTTTAGATTAAATTTTTGGCTCTTGTTTCGGGTGAATTTTGCTCGGAATGAAATCGTGTTTTGGCTAAATTTCTCGTCGTTAAGCGGAGTGACTTGGCTAAATTTTGCTTCGGCGCAAAAGCGGGCGCGCAAGGTAGAATTTTACCCGCTCTTGCCATTGCAGTGCTGTGCCGTAGTTTTTGAAATTTAGCCGCGGAGCATAGAGAGTTTAAAATTTAGCGCAAATTTAACGCTGAGCTCGCCGCGGATTTTGCCGCCAAGCTGTGCCAATCGACCGCGCTGTAGCGTTATTATCGCCGTGCAATCTGTAGCTGCGCCTTAAATTTACGGCTACGCAGCGATGAAATTTTACGCGTGGAAGCATATTGCGCGACTGTGTTTTGTGCCGCAGGGTGCGAGTTGCGGTGCGATGTAGCGCGCTGCTGAAAACATATCGAAAGCGAGATAAATTCAATCGCGCTGGCGGCGCTAAATTTTGAAATAGCGTTTGCGTTTCGCACCGTGCGGCGCGGCGGTACCGCTAAATTTTAAAACGATACGGCGCGAGCGGCAAGCTCGAAATTTAGAAATGAAATTTAAAAGGCAAAATTTTGAAAACAAAGCAGATAGATTTTAGCAAATACACCTCCGTGCGTATCGGCGGGAGCTTTGCGGTGCAAATTTTAAAGGACGAGGCCGATTTTGCGGAGTTTGAGAGTATCCGCGAGCGCGCGATCATCGGCGGCGGCAATAATCTGCTCATCTCGCCCGCGCCGCCGCACCTTGCGATGCTAAGCGAGGAGTTCGATCGCATAAGTTTAAGCGGCGATGTCCTTAGCATCGGGGCTGCGACGAAGTCGGGCAAAATTTACAACTTCGCCAAAAAGCAAAACATCGGCGGTTTTGAGTTTTTGCGAAATATCCCGGGCCAGCTCGGCGGGCTAATCAAAATGAATGCGGGGCTTAGCGGCGCGAGCATCAGCGATAGCCTGCTTGCCGTGCGCCTAGCTCGCGGCTGGGTGGAGCGCGAGCGGATAAGCTTCGCCTACCGAAGAAGCGGGATCGAGGAGCCGATTTTGGGCGCCGAGTTTAAAATTTCGCGCGGCTTTGATGCCGAACTCGCCGCGGATTTCGCTGCCAAGCGCGCCAACCAGCCAAAGGGAGCAAGCTTTGGAAGCTGCTTTAAAAATCCGCCGAATGACGCTGCAGGCAGGCTGATCGAAGCGGCAGGGCTTAAAGGTCACGTGATCGGCGGCGCGAAATTTAGCGAGCAACATGCCAATTTCATCATAAATTTCGGCGGCGCGAGCTTTGAGGATGTGATGAGCCTGATAGAGCTCGCTCGCAAGCGGGTTTTGCAGTGCTTCGGCGTCGCGCTCGAGCTAGAGGTTAAAATTTTATAGTTCAAGCGCGGACTTTGCAGGCTAAGGCGGCGAGCAGCGTTACGAGCGAGCCTCTGCGCACGGCGACGGCGAGGAGATAAAAAGCTGTGTTTATAACGAATGCGGCGTGCTTGCGGGCGGCTTTTGCCTAAGAGCGTTTATTGTGGCGGTCTATATATTTTAACCCCTATCTTTTGGTATTGCTCGGGCGCAAGTCCGACCTTATTAAATTTTATCGCTCTTTTGCTTTTGCAAGCAAACCGCCTACTTGATCGTTCGCATCTGCTAACGGCGTAAATTCACACTATTTAGCTAAATTTTTGATATAATCTCCCGCTTTAAAAGCTAAAATTCAAAGGAAACATATGAAATTTATTTCTCACAAAATTTTAAAAAGCGCGGTTTTGCTGGCGGCATTGGGATCTTTTGCGACTTGCGGCGCCGAGATGCAACAGCCTAACGGCTACGCCATAAGCGGCGCAGCGCTATCGGTGATAGAGGAGGACAATAGGGCGAAAGAAAATTATCTAGTCATTGATGTTAGAAGTGCGGACGAGTACGCTGCGGGCCACATAAAACACGCGATCAACATCCCGCTTGGAGAGCTTGAAAGCAGACTGGATGAGATAAACGCCTATAAAGATAAAAACGTCGTGCTTTATTGCAATACGGGCAATCGCAGCGGCAAGGCGCTTGATCTGCTTAAACAAAAAGGCTTCAGTGTGCTTATGAACGCGCCTGGCGTGAAGCAGTACGACTACGAGCTGTATAAGGTCGGCAGCATAAACGCGGAGGAGTTTTTGAAAATAGCAAATGATCCAAACGTGCTGATCATCGACGCTAGGCAGAAGCAAGACTACGACGCAGGACATATGAAAGGCGCGATAAATATCCCATACGGCGAGCCTTTAGAAAACTACAAGGACGTGCTTGAGGCCAACAAAGACAAAAAGATAATCACGCACTGCTACAGCGGCAACCGCAGCGCCAAGCTAGCCAAAGCCCTAAACGAGCGAGGCTATAACGTCACAAATCTACTCGACGGCACTAAAGAGTATAATTACGAGCTGGTGAAATAAATCGAGATTGGCTCTTGGGGCAAAATTTTACGAACATTTTTTGTATTCCCACGTCTTTGTGATATGCGGCTTCGCGGCATCCGATAAGATAGGCGCCGCTAAATTTTAAATTATTTGCTCCGCCTGCTCATTTAGCGTGCACTTTGCATAGGATTTGCCTTTGATACAAAGCGTAAATTTTGGCTCCTCCGTACCGAGGCGGCAATAACGCTTGGGGGTTTAACTCCTTTTAGAGGAATTTTTAAAATTTAAATCATAAAATTATAGCGATGGAGCAGGTATTTAGAGCTAAAAATAGAATTTTATAAGTTAGCGCGGATTTTACGGAACGTAAAATTCAAACGAGCTCTATAAAAGTTGCGTGAATTTTAAATGCAACCTAATCGCTTAAAAATTTTACTTCTGAAAATGGAATTTCGCGCTAGTGGTGCGCGCGTTTTAAATAGCCTCACCAATTTCGATAAATTTGTGCTTTAGGAGAGGTAAGCAAAATCAAGACAGAATTCTAAAAGCAAATTAAGCCCGCAACGTATTTTTCTCGCTCTATCATTACAATGAACCGAATTTTGCGCGGAAGTCAAGCGCACGTTAAATTCTGCACGAAATTTTATTCAACCAAGAATTCCTTCTTATCGATCGTGCC
>CAUQZM010000048.1:0-9096 GCA_963522765.1 uncultured Campylobacter sp.
GGCGCTTAAAAGTCGCTAAATATCGATAACGCCGAGGTGCGAGAGCAAAATTTTAACCCCGATTAAGATCAAAATCACGCCGCCTAAGACGAGCGCCTTGGCTTGCAGAAATCTGCCCGTTAGCTTGCCCGCGTAGCATGCCGCGACACACAGCGCGAAGCAGACGAGCCCGATGACGCTACAGGCGTAGAGGATGTTTATCTCACCAAAAGCAAAGGTCACGCCCACGGCCATCGCATCGATGCTGGTAGCGATCGCGCCTAGCACCAGCTCCTTCGTGCTTAGGCGTAGATCTGGCTCGTCCTGCTCGCGGCGGGATTCAATGATCATCTTAATGCCCAAAAACGATAAAATTCCAAACGCGACGAAGTGGTCGATCTGCGCGATAAATTTTACGAAGTTTATCCCCAAAACGTAGCCCACAAGCGGCATTATAAACTGAGCCGCCGCGTAGAAAAACGCGACGCGCGCGATCTGTGCAAATTTGAAATTCGGATATTTCGCACCGTTTGAGATACTAAGCGCGACGCTGTCCATCGCAAGCGCGAAAGCGATGAGTAAAAGCTCCATATTTAGCCCTTTTGGTATTATAAAAGCGTTGATTATACATTAAAATTTTCGAAATAAAATAATCAATCTTTAATTGGGGAAAAACTTTGCTTAAAAAATTAATCTTTTGTTTATTGCCACTATTTGCAACTGCTAGCTGGGAGGAGGTCGCCGTAAAGGGGCTGGATGTGATGCTTAGTGCGGGCGCGGGCGATAGCGAAAATTTTAAAAACTCACTAAGCACTTTGATAGAGCGTGCCGCAAATGAATACGAACGCACTGGCGTGCAGGATTACGAGCTCGATCTGCCTAGCTACATTACCGAGCGCGCAGGCAAAAAAAGCATCGCCGTGCAGAATATGCAAAGGCTGGCGAGCAAGAAGCTAAGTCTTGCCGTAGAGCCGATTAAAAAGCTCGTACTGGCTAAAATAAAAGATATGTCCGAAGCCGATACTAAGGCGGTAATGAGCGGCGAGGTGCTATTCAGCCACTATCTGCGCACCAACGCCTTTGATGAAATTTACGAAATCATTCGCCCTTTGGCACGTGAACTAGGAGCCGATGCGAGCTTTGCTAAAAGCTTTAAAAGTGCCGTCGGACGCGAGCCTGGAGACGATTTTAGTAGCGAATTCAGTAGTGCCTTTATCAACGAAAGCTTCGATTTTTTAAGCAAAAACGAAAGGGAGTTTCGCAAAAACTCGGGCGCGATTTTAAACGCCATAAAGACGATCAGATAGGCGCGACCGCACTAAAATCTCGGCGAAATTTTACTTCAAATTATGAAAAATTCTATCCCTGAGCTCGCGGAAAATTTTAATTCAAAATCCGTTTTAAATTTTATCTCAAATCAGGCATGCGAGCGCGCGAAAAACACAGCGCCTGGCGGTGCGATAAATTTTGCTCCCACCCCCTGCCTCAAAAGAAATTTTAAGTTTCAAGATACGGCCGCCGAGTTAAATTTTATGAGCGTGCGAAATTTAAAATTTTATCCCACTTCGGCTGGTTTCGCCGCACGCAATCGTGCCTCGGTCAGTTTTGCCGTGCATAGTCTCGTAGCGCCCTATTCCGCTCCGCGCGTCAAAAATCTTGAAAGAAAATCCGCTTTAAGCTCCGCGGCTCTTGCGCTAAATTTAAAGTCCGCGCAAATTCCGAACTGCGCCGAAAATAAAGCTTTAAATTTCGCAAAAGTCTCCGCAATAAATCCTTACGAAAATTCCGCAAGAAATTTCAGACGAAATTTTATATTAAATTGTGCGGAAAATTCCACTCATAGCGACGCAAATAGCGCGAGTTCGTTAAATCGTGCGAGTACCGTAAACGATTCAAATTTAAGCTCTGCAAAAAGCCTCGCCGCCGCCCATACGCGACGCTTAAAGAAAAATTTTACCGAGGCCATTGCAAACGATCCGACCTCCGCTCATGCACCGCAGAGCTTTAGATTGAAAAATTTTAAGGTACGGAATTTTGCGAAGAAATCCAATTTGACACAGAATTCTAGCTCCGCTCGAAGCTTAAATTCCGCGCAGAATTTCGATTTCGCGCAAAGCTCTAATTCTACGCAGAGCCCTGTTGCCGCGCAAAATTCTACCTCTACGCAAAACTACACGCAAAGCTCGAATTCCGAGCAGAGTTTCGGGCAAAATTCTAGTTCCGCGCAAAGCCGCGCGCAAAATCCCGCTCCGCCTAGCAGACTGTGGGATCTGGGGCTGCTTTTCGTGGCGATCGTTTGGGGATGCACTTTCGTGCCGGTTCAGCGCGCGCTACATAGCGGCGACGTTTTTAGCTTTTTGTTTTGGCGCTTTTTGGCGGCGAGCATTTTTACCTACCTCGCCTGCCTGCGCTTCGGCGTCAAATTTGACCGCGGCACGATAGGGCGGGGCGTGTTTTGCGGGCTGATGCTGTTTTGCGATTTTTCGTGCCAGACCATAGCGCTTGATTATGCGCTCTCTTCGACGGTAGCGTTTATTTTGGGGCTTAACGTCGTCATCGTGCCCTTTTTAATGCTTGCGTTTTTCGGCAAAAAGGTCGGTGCGAGCGCCTTTGGCGGTGCGGTCGTGGCGCTTTTGGGGCTATATTTTTTAAGCGGAGCAAGCGGCGCGGTAGGATTTGGCATAGGCGAGCGATTGACGCTGATTTCGGCGTTTGCATACGCGCTTCACATCGTATTTACGGGCGTCTGCGCGCGCAAAAGCAATCTCTACGGCTTTGTGATCGTGCAGTTTATCTGCGTCTGCGTCTGCGCGCTGATTGCCGCAGTTTTCGCTCCGCACGCGGAATTTGAAGGCGAGATAAAGGTACTTGGGAATTTGATCTTTTCGCCGAGTTTTGATTTTGTTTTCGCGCTGGTTTTAACCTCGATTTTTGCTACCGTCGCAGCGTTTGTGATTCAAACAATGGCGCAAAATCGCGGCGTAAGCGAGATAAAAACGGTGCTTATTTTCGCGCTGGAGCCCGTAAGCGCGGGCATAATGGGGTATGCTTTCGGCGAGAAGCTAAGCGCGCTTCAAATTTTAGGCGCGGCGCTGATACTCGCGGGCATCCTGCTTAGCGAGCTAGGCGGGCTTTTAGGCGCGAAGTTTGCTAAAGATCGAGCTTGCGAAAAAGCAGACTGAGGCGACTAGGATTATCGAAGCACCGCTGGTTAGATTGAGCTTAAAGCTCAAAACGAGCCCCGCCGCGCAGAAAAGCGCCGATAGCGCGCAGCTTATCGCCATCATCGAGCCTAGGCTTTTTGAAATTTTTTCGGCGATGAAGGGCGGGATCGTCATTAGCGAGATCACCAAGATTAGCCCCACGATCTGAATCGACGCGACCACCGCGAGGCTCGCCATCACTACGAGGACATAGTAAAAGACGCTCGTATTCACTCCGCGTAGCAGGGCGAATTCCTTATCGAAGCTGATCGCTAAAAACTGCCTGTAAAAGCACGCCGTAAGCGCCGCAAACGCCGTGCCGCAAATGCCGATGAAGATTAAATTTGCGTGATTTATCGCTAAGATTGAGCCGAATAAAAAGCTCATCAGATCGGATTTGTACCCGGGCGTGAGATCGGCGAAGATTATCCCAAGCGCCATTCCAAACGCCCATATTGCGCCGATTACGGCGTCGAAGCGCTCGGTGTTTCGCAGCGTGACGTAGGCGATGAGCAGCCCCAAAAACAGCGCAAATACGCTAGCTCCCAGCACGGGCGAGATGCCTAAAAATAGCGCGATGCCGATGCCGCCGTATGCGCCGTGCGCGATGCCGCCTGCGATGAAGCTCATGCGATTTATCACGACCAAAGAGCCCACGACGCCGCAGACTATACTGACCAAAAGCCCGCCGAGAAGGGCGTTTCGCATGAAATCGTAGGATAGAATTTCAGCCATTTTCGCCCTCCTTGCAGCAGCATTCGTTAAGCGCGAGATCGACGGCGCAGAAGTGCCCGTGCTCGCGTCGCAGGTGATCTAAAAATTCCGCTCTGCCTCCCGGATCGATCTCGTGGGTGTGCGCCGAGCCGTTTGCGACGTAAAGAGCGCGATTTGCGTAGTTTAGCGCGAGCTGCACGTCGTGGCTGATTAGAATTATGCCGCAGCCGCCCTCGTTTAGGGATTTTAAAAGCTCATAAATTTGAACCTGCCCCATCGTGTCGATGCTCGCTAGCGGCTCATCAAGAAGTAAAATTTTAGCCTTCGCGCACAGCGCCCGCGCGATGTAAACGCGCTGTCTTTGTCCGCCGCTAAGCTCGCTGATACGGCAGTCTGCAAGGTCTTGCATGCCTACGCGCCCCAGGGCTTGCATGGCTTGCTCGCGCTCGGATTTACTGTAAAAGCCGAAAATTTTCTTATCTATCAGCCCCATTAAAACGACTTCGAGCACGCTGATGGGAAAGCTTTTGTTTATCGCGATGAACTGCGGCACGTAGCCCATTTGCGCTCTGGCAAGCGCGGGCGATCTGCCTAAAATTTCGATCGTGCCCGAGCTTGGTCGCAGCAGCCCCAAAAGCAGCTTCAAAAGGGTGCTTTTGCCGCCGCCGTTGGGCCCGAAAATCGCCAAAAAATCGCGCAGCTCGTAGCTTAAGTTTATATCTTTTAAAATTTCGCGTTTTTCGTAAGCAAAGTTTAAATTTCTTATCGTCACGTCCGCCATGAACGCCCTTTCGCCTAGATTTTGAAAGCATTTATTATAGCCCAAATTCGGAAAAATTGCCAAATTTTGCTATTATTACAAAAAATTTAAAGGCTAGCGGTGGAGAAAATCGGCGAAAAATCACATAAAAATAGCTGGGATAAAAAGTCCGAAAGTTACGCTAAATTTAGTGGCGAGCTAGGGGATTTTGGCAAGCGGGTGTTTGAGATACTGCGCGGTTGGGGCGTGAGCTTTGCGGGCAAAAGCGTGCTCGACGTGGGCGCCGGCACTGGGGTTTACTCGCTGTATCTTGCGTCGCTAGGCGCCAAGGTCACGGCGATCGATAGCTCCGAGGGGATGCTGCGCGAGCTAAGGCGCAGCGCGCAGGAGTTTGGCATCAGCTTGCAAAACGTATTAAATTTAAGCTTCACGGAGTTTTGCGAGCGGCTGAGCCGCAACGGCTTTGCAGACGCGACGGGCGAAAATTTTAAAATTTATCCGCGCTCGCAGAGCGAAATTTCAAACTCGCAAGCTCAAGAAGCGCGGGCTTTAAATTTAAAAGACGCTGTAAGCAAAAACCGCGAGAGTGAAAATTTTAAAATTCCCGCAGTTTTTGACATCGCGTTTCTTACTATGAGCCCCGCGCTAAAAAGCACGGAGGATTTTGAAGCGTTTTTGGCTTTGGGTGAGCGCAAAATTTATCTAAACTGGGCAAGCGAGCGCAATTCATCGATGCTAGCGCCGCTTTTTGAGCGCTTCGGCGCGGGGCACAAAAGACTTGCTACCGCCGCCGAAAAGTTTGAGGCGCTGCTCGGGGCGCGCAACATCAAATTTAAAAGCGAAATTTTAACCGAGAGGCGCGAGCAAAAACGCAGCCTACAAGAAGCTGTGCAAAACGCCGCGTGGCACCTGCATATGGACGGCGCGGAGGCTAGCGAGCGCAAGATCGAGGAGTTTTTGAAAAAGCAGGCTAAAGGCGGGATGTTAAGCGATGAGATCGAAGCGAGCTTTAAGCTGTTTTATATTTAGCCTGGCGCCGCTTTTGGGGCTTTGCGGCAATCTTTTTACGCCGCTTGAGATGCCTAAATATGACCCGCAAAAGGCGCGGCTGGGTACAAAAATTTTTACCGACGTAAGATTTAGCAGCAAAGGCCGCTCCTGCGAGAGCTGCCACAACTTCTATCTAAACGATTCGGGCGCTTCGGTGCGCGATGGACGCGTGCCTACGCTAATAAATTCTTATTACTTTGATCGCTACTTGGGCGATTATAATTTCGCGGGCTTTGAAGCGCGGATCGCGACGTCGGTTTTTAGTGAGAATGAACTGGACGCGAGCGAAGATAGAATTTTAGAGCTTATCAGGAAGAATTTAACCTACAAGCAGGCTTTTGAAAGTGCTTACGGTGAGGCGAATATGGCGAACTTCATTGATGCGCTAAAGGAATTTTTAAAGTCCAAAACGGCGATAAATTCCAAATTTGACCGATTTTTGCGCGGCGAGGTTAAGCTAAATGATGCCGAATATAACGGATATGTGCTTTTTGTGCGGCTGTGTTCGGCATGTCATAACGGCGTTAGCCTAGGCACCGGCAGCTTTACTAAAATTCGCCCAAACGCGGAAGAGGAGGATGTGCCTAGGCATAGGCTCACTTCCGATGGATTTGAGCTGCGCCGCGTGCCTAGCTTGCGCAATATCACGCAAACCGCGCCTTACGTAAACGGGCAGACGGATTTGCGTCTTGCGGTGCGGCAGATCGCAAAGGATCTGCTAAAATACGATCTTAGTGACAAAGAGCTTGATGCTTTGATGAGCTTTTTAGCTACACTTAAGGGCGAGATGACGGAGGCGCAGGATGAAAGATAAGATAATGTGGGCTTTGATGGTGGGGATTATGATATTAGGCATAATCATCGCCGGGAATTATTTCTCATCGCTAAGAGATGTAGCGAGATTTAGCACGATTTCGCGCGAGCTAGCTTTGATAGATAATGCCGATAACCGCTTAAATATATTATTTGATGCAAAGATCGCAAGAAGGGACTTTTCGATCGCAAATGCCGATATGCGCGGCATCTATCAGGTGCTGCAAGCTCTGCAAAAAGACAAAATCATCGATAAAATCGGACTTAGCAGCGATGTGCGCGCGATCGGAAGCGCTTTTAGCGATAAAATTTCACTTTTGGACGAGCTTGGGGCTTTAAATTCGCAGAATTTAATCCTTTTTCAAAGTCTGCAGCAAAAATTTTTATCCAGTGGCGCAAATGCGCAAAGAGCAAATCTCTACTCTCAAATTTTAGGGCTTAATTATAAAAATCGCTCCGAGATCTCTGCTTTAAAAAGTGCGCTAGAAAGCGCAGATGCGTCAAGCCCCGACGAAGCTGCGTTTATAGGAATCGCACGGCAAATTTTAAGGAATTTCGAGCGGCAAAATATCATTGTAAGCGATAATCTCTCGTTGCTCAACGAGCGCTTCGCAAGCCTGCGCGAGCGATTTTCTTACGCTAGCGAGGAATTTTACGGCTCGTTTATGCAAATGACGATGCTTTACACGGCGGTGTTTTTGTCGTTTTTACTGCTTACTTACATCATAAATTCCGATGCTTTGCGTAGTAAACGCGCCCTCGCGCCCTATCACGCACTATGCGAACAAGCAGGCGAAGCGATAGTTTTAGCAGATCAAAACTTTAAAATTTTATACGCTAATAAAAGCGTGCTTAGCTTAAGCGGCTACGAACAAAGCGAGCTGGAAGGAAGCGATCTTGGAGTTTTGATGCCCAAAGATAAAGGGACCGAACTTCCTGCGATGGTAAATAAAAGCGCCAAAGATACGCGCCTGCTTCGTAAAAACGGCGAACTAGCCGATGTGAGCCTAAGGCTAGCAAATATCGCGGCTCCATCCAAGCCGCCGCTATATGCGCTTTACGCTCATGATATCGGCGAGCGCGAGATTATGAAACTAGCTCTTGCGAGCGCAAAGGAGAGCTTAAACAATCAAGTCTATATCGATCATCTTACGGGCCAGGGCAACGAAGCAGCGCTATATGAGCTAATAAACGCCGAAAAAACGGGCGTAGCGATCTACATCACTATCGTAAATTTTGCAAATTTACGGCTTTTTTACAAGGCGGAGACGACGAACGAAATTCTTCGCTCATTTGCGCGCACGCTTGCGATGTGTATCGAATCGCACGAGATCAAAGCTAGTATCTTTCGCATCCAATCGGATGAGTTTTGCCTATTTTACGAGGGACTAAATGTCGCGCGCGACGTGGAGATCATAAACAAATATTTCACCGATAAAGTTTTTAATCTCCATACCACCGAGGGCTTTGCCTCCGCGCCTTTAAATATCACGATGGGTGTAAGCGAGCGTGCAGATGTAGCGGGCGGCGCAAATAGGGTCTTTCAGGCGGTTATGGCGATGTATGAGGCGCAGAGCAAAAACGAGCACGTGGGCTTTTACTCGCGTCCAAATGCGATTGAGGAAAAATATCTGCAAAACCAGATTATGATCAACACCATTCAAAATGCGATCAAGAAAAATCAAGTCTTTGTGCTTGTTCAGCCCATATTTGATATCACCCACCGCGATCCTAGTGGTAACACCTACGGCACCGAGGGCGGTGATTATGTCCCGTTAGTATATGAAATTCTAATCCGCCTAATCGATCGTTCGGGCAAGACGCGCTGCCCGGGTGAGTTTATCGATATCGCAAAGCAAACCTCGCTCTACATCCCGCTAACTCAGGTCGTAATAAACGAAGCCTTTCGCTTGCTAGACCGCTTCGCAGGGACTTGCTTTAGCATAAATCTTTCATATTTTGACATCGCAAACGAAGGTATCAAGGAGCTTTTAGAGCGCAAGCTCGCATCCAGCCCAAATGCTTCAAATCTATTCATTGAAATTTTAGAAAGCGAGGAATTCGACGATTACGAGAGCCTACGCAGCTTCATCGCCGTAGCCAAAAACTATGGCTGCAAGGTCGCGATAGACGATTTTGGCAGCGGATACTCCAACTACTATAGAATTTTAACGCTCGATGTGGATTACATAAAGATCGACGGAGCGCTCATCAAAAATATCGCAAACGACAAAAACTCGCGCGCTATCGTCGAAACCATCGCTAACTTCGCGCGCAAGCAGGGCTACGAGCTCATCGCCGAATACGTAGAAAACCATGAAATTTCAATTATCTTAGAAGAGATGGGGATTAAATATATGCAAGGCTACTTCTACAGCAAACCGATGGAACCCTCGAGGATAAAATTCTAATCTCATCTTTGCAATAGATAGAGGTGTTTTTACACCCCCACTATTGACAAAGAACCCAAATTTATTATATAATTATAATCAAATTTATTATATAATTATAACATAAAAGTCAGGGTGGATAAATGGGGAAAGGTTTCTTTAAGAATAAAAAATTATGCATATTGGT
>CAUQZM010000049.1:0-8018 GCA_963522765.1 uncultured Campylobacter sp.
AAGCGAAGCGCTCGACATAGTCGATGTTTCCTTGAAAGTTCGAGCCTGCGAGTGGGGCTCTGCCCCACGCCCCGCTAAAGTTACGGCAGGCTAGCGCCTGCATTTTTATCGGTTTGACTTCGCAGAGGGGTACAAGCTCGTCCGCGAAATAGAAGCTTCGAAATTTTAAAATTTTATCGCTTCGGCTGCGAGAGCGAGAGGACTTAATGAGCGCTAGCAGCGGCAAAATTTTAACGTCCGCGGCGGGGATTTTACGGCGGCGAAATTTTAAAATTTCAAAGCGAGCACCGGGCCGGAATTTTAAAATTCGCTCTAAATTTTAAGCATAAAAATCAAAATTTATCGTTACAATTACGTAAAATTTTTAAGGAGCGAAAATGAAAAAAATAGTGCTTTTAAGCGTAGCTGCGGCGCTTGCCGTAAATTTAAGCGCGCAGGAAAATAGCCTTGAGATCTACGCGAACTCCGCCTTCTTGTACCAAAACTTCGGCGCGCAAAAATCAAACTTCAGCGTGAACGTGCCGGAGTACTTGGATATCCGCAGCATCGAGATCGCGGGCTCTTGCGAAGTGCGCGAATTGTCTCTGGGAGAGATTGAGCCCGTGAAAAACGCGGAATTCGCCAAAAAAGAGGCGGACGAAAAGAGCCTGCGCGAGCTAAGCGACCGCCTGGTCGCGCTTAAGGCGCAGCAGCGCTTTTTAAGTGATTTTGCGAGCTTAAAAGATAGAAGTTTGGCGAGCTTAAAGGCGGATTCGCAAAAAATTTACGACGAAGTCCTGCTCGTAGCAGGCGAAATTTCAAAGACGGATGAGCAAATCGGAAAGCTCAAAGAGAAAATTTCAAAATACGTGATCAAAAACGAGCGCCGCTTAAACGCGAACTTTGACTGCGATCCGAGCTTCGTTAAAATCAGCTACCCCGTTGATGTAAGCGCCTACACGCACAACGAGCTCTCGGCAGATCTTGCAAGCGGCAAGATCGAGGTTACGCAAAAGATCTCGGTGCAAAATCCGCTAAACGCGGAGCTAGCAAATTTAACGATCGCGCTGTATCCTTACGAATACTCCTCGCAGACCGCGCCGCAGCCGTTTTACCCGTGGTACGAGGGCGAGCCTGCAAGACCGGCACCCGCAGCGGCTTATAAAAAGGACGTGATGCTAGAGATGGCGACTATGGATAGGGTCGCGCCCGCGGCGGAGGCTAGATCATCGTATGCAAGGACGGGCGCGAATATCGAAAACTCGCTCTCAAAGGTGTGGAAAATCAGCGGCGTAAGCCTCAAAGCGGGCGAGGCGGGCGAGTTTAGCTTCGATAAACAGAGCCTGGATGCGAAATTTGATCTACTCATCGACGGTTACGGCAGCGAGGCGGCCTACGTGCGAGCTAAATTTAGCCCCGAAAGAAACATAGAGGAGGGCGAAACGTTAATAAAGCTCGACGGCGTGCAGATTGGGCTCGTGCATCTAGGCTTTGCCGCAAACGCGGAAGCTACGGCGTATCTGGGTAAAAACAGCCTGATCGAAGTCAAAAAAGAGCAGGCGAACAACTTCACGAAAAACTCCTTTTTCGGCGGCGAAAGCAAAAATTCCATGGCTTGGGACTACGAGATCAAAAACGGCTCCAAGCGCGCGTGGAATGTGGTTTTGCAAGAGCGAGCGCCCGTTTCGACGCATGAAGACGTAAAGGTCGCGCTGAAAAACTCGCCCGAGCAGAGCAGCCTCGGCAAGGACGGACTGCTTAGCTGGGACTTTGAGCTAAAGCCGGGCGAGAGCAAAAAGATCCACTTCGGCTATGAGCTAAGCAAACCGAAGAAATGACGAGCTTTGGCGCGGTGCGATTAAATTTTGCGCAGCGGAGTAGCTTTTGCGGTGCGGCTAAATTTTATGCGGCACCGCTTTACGAGACGGGCTCCCCTTTTGCCGCGCCGCTGAATTTTACGCGACAGAACGACTTTTTGCGGTGCGATTAAATTTTGCCGGCATAAAACTAAGGCGCGGCTTTAGAGCTTATCTGAAATTTTTGGCGCTGCGGCGAGAGAAATTTGAGTGCGGCGAGAATTTAAATTTAAATGCTACGGCGATTTAAAATTTGGTAGCGCGAGATATGAAATTTAGCGATGCAAAGGGGTTTTGGCGCGGATAGAAAAACTTTGAGCATCGCTAAAATTTATCTCAAATTTAAAAAGCTCAGGGCGATGAACGCGGAGCGAAGGTATAAATTTTACGGAGCGGCTAGGTGTGCGTTTGCTTCGCTGGCGGCATTTAAAGGATCATTATGAAATTCTACAAATATCTTAAATTTAAAATCCTAGCCGCGGCGCTACTTTTCTGCGCCCTGTTTATCCGCATCGTGCCGGATTACTCCGCTTCGCAAGGCTCCTGCGTAGTTACTATTTTTAGCTATTACAAATATCAAAAGGGATATTGTCTAAAAGAGAATAGAATTCTGAGTAACGAAGAGCTACTTCAAAATGCCGCTATAAATTATTTTAAAAGATATCACGACTATGAGGTTCTGCGAAATACCATTATCGATGAGCACGATATAAAAAATTTCGGCCATAGTTTTTATACGGCGCGCATCTCCAAGCTCTATCTAATCGGCGATTTCAATGAAGAAAACTGGTTTGATTTTTTGGTTGAAAATACCGATAGAAAGAGTTTTGATTATGAGATAAAAGACAAGACGCAAATAGATATCTCCGATCTATCTAAATACTTTGTGTATAAGGATAAAATTTTAGGCTTTAGACAGCCTATTATCTTATCGGAAGAGAAAAATCCATTTCATAACGGAAAAATGTTTTTAGAAAAATCATTTTTAATAAAAGAGAATCAATTTTTTGTGAATTATGCCAGACCTGATTATATAAGTTGGTATATTGAGCTTAACAATAAAGAAGATTTAACAAAAATCAAAAGCAAAGAAAATTTAATACGAATAAAAAACGGATATGAGAACTTAGAAAGCCTTAACGAAGTCTTGGCTTATACTCATATGAAAAATCTACGACGTAAATTCTCATACGATAATTGCGGAAATATAGATTTTGATATCAAAGCCCCGGCGGAACAGGAGCTGGATATGTGGATTCACGGCGGATAAAGTTAGTTGAAGCTTTATCTTAACGAATTTAACCGAAAAAGGATAAGAGATGAGCAAAAAAGAAACTGATCTAAGATTAGACTTAGAGGGCAATTATGGCGTCGATATATTGAGTTATTATTTGTGGGGCAAACAAACTCCTCCTGGTCCGGAAAAATTAACCTCTAGCGAATGGATGGATAGAAAAGAACTGATATGAAATTTTATAAATCCGTTAAATTTAAAGCGCTAGCTGGAGCGCTACTTCTTATAATAATACTCTGCGCCGCATTCATCCGCATCATCCCCGATTATTCCACCCCGCGAGGCTTTGTGATAGTTTCCCTTTCCGACTATAGCAAATACAAGCAAGGATACTGCCTGAAAGAGGATAGAATTTTACCCAAAGAGGAGCTGTATAAAAAAGTAGCAGGAGCATATTTAGATAATAATGTAAAATTATACCAAATGATCGATGCTTATAGGTTGAAAACCTTCGGTAGTCTTTGGTCCAGTAAATACGAGGTTGCATACTATGAACTAGAAAATATAAACTTATCAAATTGCTTTGAAGTATTAGAAAAATATTACCAAGAGGGAAAAACGACCGAGGAGATACTGATGAAAGAGCTAAAGGCTAAAAAAACCGATCCAAAGAAATATCTAAAAATAAATTTGAAAGATACGAGCGTTGGATTTGATAGACCGATAGTTAGGGTTGGCGGTGGTGATAAAGACGCTACAGGCACTTTGTTCCTTGATAAATTTGCTATATTTAACGGCAATTATATGCAATTTAACCATTCGGAGTATCTGTGCGATACAATAAAAAATTTTAATATTATCAAGAAATACTATAAAGAGAGAAAAAATGCCGTAGTTGGTATCGGAAAAGGTTTTAAATTTGATAACTGCGGCAATATAAACTATCCGCTGGAAAAATACTATTTGGGCGGTAGAGATATAGAGAGGCGCTAAATTCTCTAATATTAATTTCATTAAAAAATTTATGGGACTTAAGACCGATGGACGCGGAGCAAAGGTATAAATTTCACAGGACGGCGAGATATTTGCTCGCTTTTGGCGTCTAAAGGATCATTATTATGAAATTTCGCAAACTTAAATTTAAAATCCTAGCCGCGGCGCTACTTTTTACGGCGATACTCTGCGCCGCATTTATCCGTATAATCCCCGATTACTCCACTTCACGAAGCTTTGCCATAGTTTCCCTCCCCGATTACAACAAATACAAGCAAGGATACTGCTTAAAAGAGGATAGAATTTTGCCGAAGGAAGAGCTGTATAAAAGAGCGATTTTGGATTTTTTTGAAAAAGGCAAAATAATTCTTTATACTTTGAGGAGTAACGATTGTAAAAAATTTAAGGGCATCAACGAATGTAGAAATATCTATAATAAAATGCTAAGTTATTACACTGCCTATGAGTATGGAGATAAAATAACGTATGATAAAGTATTGGAAATAAACCGAGATAGAAATATATCTTATAATAAATCAAGATATATCTATTTTGAATTACTCAATTTAAAGCCTATTGTTTTGAAGCCGGAGTTTATAAGCGTAAATTTAGATAAAAATAGTGCAGGATTTACTACTCCGATAATTCAATTAGTAGGCGAGCATGAGTATTATCTATATAATGGAGATAGCATAATTCTAAATAGAAATAAATTGGCTTTTACCTACATCTATCTTTTTGATAGCGAAAAATTTATGGAGCAAATAAATAAAGAATTAAGTTGGTATGAGAACCACAAATCAGATCTTAAACAAAATATTAGCTATTTAGAATTTGATAACTGCGGCACTACGAAAACCAATATAAACAAAAGTGTTGAGAGTATGATAAAAGAATTGGCAGATATGCCCTGATAAAATGTCAAGGAGTGCACAAGATATAGTGAGTGCGGAGCAAAGGTATAAATTTCGCAGGAGAGCGAGATATTTGCTAGCGGTGCCGATGGTTTTCTTGCTTGATTGGTGGGTGGCGGCATTGATTTTAGAGGTTTTGCAGGTGGCAGGCACGCCAAACGCGGCGATTTTTGCGGCAACATTTGCGATTTTGGTTTGCACGCTGCTTTGGTATTTGTTCAAAAAGTATAAAAACTTTAAGCCAAGCAAGCTATTTATAAAAAATCCAAATCTTAGTTTGTTGCTTTTTGCGGTAGAAAATTTATCGCTTAGCGCTTTTTACGGCGGGTTTTTGGCATGCCTCGCGGCGGGGTATTTTTGGGGCGAGCGTGCCGCCGGCTGGAGCGTGGCGTTTGCGTTTGCGTTTGCGCCCGTTTGTCTGATCGTTTTCGTGATCTCGTATGTGTTTAACGAAAATAAAAGCTAAGCCTATGCGCCTTTCGCGCCCGCTAAATTTTATTTCTCGCGCAGCACGGGCTTAGGCACGGATTTAGCCCGCGCGAGTTGGGCGAGATTTAAAATTTAGCTCATCCCGCTTGCCTTAAAATTTTAAAATTTCGTCGTCGAAAAAGCTCCGCCGCGGACGCTAAATTTTATCTCGCCGTAACTCGAAACCTACTTGTCGCGCTATACGCGCCGCACTTTAGCACTTGCGCAGTACGCACTTATCGTCGCTGCGGCGTTTGCAAAATTTTAAAACGGCGCGGAGCTCGCCTTTGCAAACGGCGATTACGCCGCAGACTTATCTGTGCGGGCGCATAGCCTTCAGGCTAAATACGAGGCCCTTATCTTAGCCGCAAAGCAAATCCGAGCTTTAGCAGAGAAAAATGCGAGCGGCGAATGCAGAAGCAAAAACCAAGCGGGTGCGTTTGCCCAAAGCCTAGTCCTTTAGCTTCATCATTTTTTCTAAAATTTCATACACGAGATCAAGCCTTGTAAAGCCGTCTCTATCCAAAAAATGCCCGCCCTTTTGCACCTCGTAAAACTTAGCATCGATCTGTTCCGCTAACTCGCGGCTGAAACTAAACGGCACGATATAATCATCCTTTGCGGCAACCACCGCGCGCTGTTTTGCGGCGGCTTTTATGCGCTCAAAATCAAAGCCTTTATCCATAAACTCGTCTAAAATTTTAAATTGCGGATCGCTAAGCGGCTTTGCAAGCCCCGAGACCAGCAGGGCGCCCTCTACTGCGCCGCTTGCAGCGCTACTTTGCAAAAAATTTAAGATCGTAGGGCAGCCGAGGCTGTGTCCGACCAGATAAACTTCGCCTTCAAATTTTACGCTTTCTCGCAGGGTTTTCAACCACTCATCAAGCCTCGGATGCGCAGGCGTAGGCATCGTTAAAATTTCCGCCCTCGCGCCCGATTTTTCGATCTCGCTTTTAAGCCAAACAAACCAATGGCTTTTAGGCGAAGCATCATAGCCGTGCACGATATAGACGCACTTTCGCATATTTTTCTCCTTTAAATTTAAGTCCTTTACGCGCAAAATTTTAAAATTTCAATCCGCGCTTTGGTCCTTGCAAATCGTGATTTTATCGGCAAATTTACCCAAAAAGTGATACCCCGAGCCTGCCTGCGCGATGATATCGAGCACCGCGTCCGCATCCCGCACGAGCGCGCCTCCCGCAAAGTCCACGCCGCGCTCAAACAGCGCCTGCGGCAGTAGCGGCGTGGTAGGCCCCACGAGCACGAGCTTGGCGCCGCTTTTTTTCAGGCGCAAAAGCCCATCCAGCGTGTCGTTGATGAGCGTCGTAGCCGTGATTATCACGTTGTCGGCGTGCGGTACGACGCTTGCGGCCTCGCTTGCGGGCAGGTAAAACGGCAGCTCCGCCTGCTTGAGCGTGCTTTTGTCAAGCTCTAAAATTTTAAAATCCGCGCCCTTTTTCATCAGCGTCTTGATGTAGGGCACCAGCGCGCCCACGACGACGCTAAAGCTGCCACGCTCAATCCGCAGCTGCTCAAAGGGATCGGCGCCGAATTTCACGTCGTAATCCGCACGGATTTTATCAAAACACGCCCTTCCAAGCGCATTTAGCGCAGCGAGCGCGAGCGTCTTTTTAAGCGGCGCGGCGGAGTCCAGATCGCGCAGCAGATAGCGCACTCTTTTGCCTGCGATATTGCCCGAATCGGGCATCACGCTTGCTTGCGAGGGGCAGCAAACGGCGCCTGATAGGGACTTTAGCGGCGTATAGCTAAGCCCGCATGCGCCTCCTTGCAGCTTCACGCCGCTAAAAAACAGCCCCACGACGGCGCGCTCGATCTTAAGATCCAGCACCTCTGCGCCTAAAATTTCTTTCGCATACTGCAGCGTCTGATCTAAAATTTCGCTCATTTTTGCTCCTTTAATGTGGAATTTAGCGCCATTATAGCTTAAAATTTCGGCGCCCGTATTGATATAAATTTATTGATCGCGCGAGCGGCGACGTCCAAGCAGACGCGAGCTAAATTTAACGCAAGCGGCAGGCGCGAGCAAGCGGTTCGGACGGGTCAAATTTAACGAGAGCAAGCCGATGTGAGCCCAGGTAAATGCGAGCTAAATTCTATAAGAGCGGACGAGTGAGAGTTCGAGTGCAGGCGGGCTAAATTTCAAGGAATACGAATGGGCGCGAGCTCGGGCAAATACGAGCAAATTTAATAATTGCGAGCAAACGCAAACTCGGACGCGAGCTAAATTTAACGAAAGCAGCAGCGGGCAAAATTTAATAAAAGGTGCGGGCGCGGGTAAAATTCAAGCCACACGCGGATAAAATTCAAACGGCGGGCCGTATCTGCGACAAGTCGCGCCCGCTGCGGAGTTAAATTTTATTTCCTACCTGCCGCACGGCTAAATTTTATTTCCGATCCATCGCGGGACTAAATTTCATTTTTCGAATTCGTCGCGAGGCTAAATTTTATTTTCCGAAAGCAGGATGTTGATGAGCGGATTTAGCAGCGTCTCGCCGCGCGCGGCGCACAGCACGATCTCGTCGTAGTAGTAGTCGCTCCTGCCGTAGTTGTGAA
>CAUQZM010000050.1:0-7489 GCA_963522765.1 uncultured Campylobacter sp.
CCGAGGCGCAATAAAGGAATATGAATGAAAAATTTACTCACCATCGCCGCTTTGGATATCAAAGAATCCTTCCGCTCGCGCTGGTTTTTACTCTATCTGCTGATCTTTAGCGGGCTCGTGGCGGCATTTTTCATCACGGGGGTGACCGACTCGCGCGTGCTCGGTTTTAGCGGGCTTTCGCGACTGCTGCTGCTGTTTATTCAGATCTGCATCATCATACTGCCCGTATTCGTGCTCATAACCACCAGCAAGGCGATCCTAGCCGATCGCGACCTAAACATCTTAGAATACCTGCTAAGCTTTCCGATCTCGCAGGCGCAGTATTACTACGGCAAGGCGCTAGGAAGGCTGTTTGGAGTGTTCGTGCCGATATTTTTGTCGCTGCTGCTTGCGATCGTTTGGGGCGCGATCAAGGGCACGGGCATTCCGTGGGCGATCTGCCTGCTTTATACGGGGCTGCTTTTTAGCTTGTGCGCGGCGTTTTTAGGGATCGCATTTTTGATCTGCGCCGTTTCAAAAAGCCAAGAGATGGGGCTTGGGCTCGCATTTTTCGTCTGGCTTTTCTGCCTTGCGTTTTTGGATCTCGTGTTGATCGGATTGCTCGCAAAAACGGGCGTGAACGAAAATCTCATTTTCGCAATCGCTCTAGCAAACCCGATGGAGGACTTCCGCATCGCCGCTATCAGCCTGTTTGATCCCGATCTTGCGGTCATCGGCACGACGGCGTATTTTATCCTAGATCACTTCGGGCGCGGGCTTTTCATCGCCTTTTCGCTGCTCTATCCGATCGCTCTGGGCGCGGCGAGCCTCGTTTTGGGCTATTTTATCTTTAGATCGAAGGATTTAGCGTGAAATTTCCACTCATTTTGGCGGCATTTATAGCGCTTTGCGGCGCAGCGGAGATGCAAAATTCCGCACCGCAAAGCTCTAGCTCGGCACAGAATTTAAGCGCGCCTGATAGTATAGGCTCCGGCTTGGCGCAGAATTCTAAAAGCGTGCGTGAGCCCGCGTGGCTTAAAGACGTAAATCTCACCTGCGCCAAATATGGCATCGATACTAGCGCACATCCCGAATTTCGCGCTTATGCAAGGCTTAAAGACGGCAGCACACTCGCGTTTGCTTCGCCAAAGGCGATGTTTGCATATTTTTTTGAAAGTGGGGGCTCGGGCGCAAATTTTGGCGGGGCTTCCACAGAGATGAATTCTGAGAATGTAAATCCTTTGGGAGCGAATTCTGAGAGCAAAAATCAAGCTAGCGGCAATTTAGGCGAGGCAAATTCCACTGATGCGAATTTCGGCGGCGCAGAGCTTTACGTCACCGATTACGCAAGCGGCGAAATTTTGCGGGCACAGGACGCGTTTTATGTATTCGGCAGCGTGATGCAAAGCGCCAGAGGCGACGATCTTATCACGTTTGCGAGATTGCGCGACGCGCAGGACTTCATGCGCGAGAAAAAGGGGCATAAAATTTTGCAGTTTCGAGAAATCTCCGCCAAGCTGATCGATTATCTAAGATGATCGAGCCGCTTGGCAAAATTTAAATCCAGATATTTTAGTATATTTTATTCATAAAAATTTATCTTTTATTTTAGTGCGCTATTAAGGGAATTTAAAGCAATTAAAAAATACAATCACGTTAAATTTTATCTATAAGAATTAAATAATGTAGTTTATTAGTATATTTATTGAGGGCTGCATTCTCGCTTATTTTTAAAATAAATTTAAAGGAGACGATCATGGCAAACGACAAAATCGCAAAACAAAAAGGCTCACGCAAGAAAGCTTCGACGGATGAAAATTCCGCTACGAATACGGGGGAAAATTCCGCCGTAGACGCGCCCAAAAGCTCCGCCGCGTCTGTTTTTGGTAACAGCGCAAATAGCGCTCAAAATTCCGCTGCAAATTCTACGACTTCCGCCTCACATGCTCGCGACAAAATTTCTAAAAATCGCGCCGCAGGCGAGAATTCCTGCGACGAGTGCGATTGCGAAGCCAAAAATTCCGCGTCTGGCTACGATGATAGCGCAAGCTCTGCTTCAAGCACGAACTTTGCGGCGCGCTCAAGCGCTCAAGGCGCAAGCAACGCTAAAAAATCCGCGATAAACTCTACGATAAATTCCATGGCTAATTCTTTGACAAATTCCATTTCAAATCCTGCGAAGAGTCCAAGCAGCAAAGACCACTTCTCTTGCTCGTACGAACATAGCGATAGCTCCGCAACCCACTCGCATCTACACGACGAAGATCTTGCGACCCACCCACATGATCAAGAAGAAAACCTCGCAGCTTATTTGCACGAATACGGCGCAAATTCTGCGGCGTCTTCGCATGAGCACGACGAGGATTCCGCCATCAGCTCGCACGAGCACGACAAACATTGCCATGATCACAAGCCCCACTCTCATCGCGCGGTTATTGGATTTGACGAGCACGGCATCCCAAAAGTTTTAGTGCCCGCGGAGGCTAGTCCGCACACACATAAAGACGCGCAGGGCAATCTTTTCGAGCATTTTCACGAGGCGGAATTTACGGCGGATTATATGAAGGCGGTGCTTGAATACAAAAAGACCTTCCCTACAAAGCAAGAAGTACTTGAGAAAACCCCTGATCCCGCCGTGCGCGAAATGATGCTTAGGATGGAGCAGATCGGCGTAGATACGGCGTTTGATCGCTTTGATAAACAGATGCCTATGTGTAGTTATGGACTTAGCGGGGTATGCTGTAAGATCTGTAATATGGGACCTTGCAAAATTACTAAAAAGGCCGATCGCGGCACTTGCGGTGCAGACGCCGATCTCATCGTATCGCGCAACCTACTGCGTCAAGTAGCTGCGGGCGTAGCTCAACACGGCGCGCACGCCAGAGAGCTTCTGCTGTCGCTAAAATGGGCGGCGCAGGGGAAATTAGATCTGCCCATAATAGGCGAATACAAAATCATCAATACCGCCAAAGCCTTTGGAATTCCAACTGAAGGCAGAGAATTAAAAGAGGTAGCGATCGAGCTTGCCGATACGCTTTTAACAGATCTTTCGCAAAGCAGCGGCGAGTATAAAACCATCACTGCGCTCGCACCCAAGGAGCGTCAAGAGGTATGGCGCAAGCTGGATATCTTGCCGATTAGTGCGTATAACGAAGTCTTTGAGGCGTATCACCGAACGGGTGTAGGCACGGACGGAGACTGGCGCAGCGTGATGCAGCATCTTTTGCGCTGCGGGCTTGCTTTTACATTCACCGGCGTAGTAGCTGCGAATATCGCTACGGATGCGCTATTTGGCGTAGGAGATCGCGTAACTTCCAAAAGCAATATGGGCGCGCTTAAAAAAGGCTGGGTCAATATCGCCGTGCACGGACATCTGCCGACATTAGTAAGCCTAATAGTGGAGATTGGAAATTCTAAGGAGTACCAAGACAAGGCTCGCGCAATAGGCGCACAGGGTATCGCATTTTACGGCGTGTGCTGTTCCGGACTATCGGCGATGTATCGTAACTGGGGCGTCGTGCCGCTCTCAAACGCCGTAACTGCCGAACTCGTCATAGGCACGGGCGCGCTTGATCTGTGGGTCGCTGATGTCCAAGATGTCTATCCTGCGATTATGGATGTGGCTAACTGCTTCCAGACCAAGGTCGTTACCACAAGCTCATCAGCTAGGCTTCCCGGAGCCGAGCATATAGGCTACGATCATCACCATAGTAATATCGCCGATACTAGGAATTTAGCGCGTAAAATTCTAGACCGCGCATTGCAATCTCACGAAAAGCGCAAGGGACTGCCGGTATATATCCCGCCGTATGAAGTCGAGGCCGAAGTGGGCTTTTCGGTAGAATTCGTCCATAAGCACTACGGCGGTATGGAGCCGTTAGCATACGCGCTAAAAAGCGGTGAAATTTTAGGCATCGTAAATATGGTCGGCTGCACCAATCCTAAAGTGCCTTATGAGCGCGCTATCATAGATGTCGCACAAACCCTAATCGAAAACAACGTCCTAATCCTAACCAACGGCTGCGCGTCGTTTCCGCTAATGAAGCTGGGCTTTTGCCAAAAAAGCGCATATAAAAAAGCAGGCACGTCGCTACGGGCGTTTTTAGAAAAAGATGAGCTTCCGCCGGTATGGCACGTGGGCGAGTGTATCGATAATACCCGCTCCAGCGGAATTTTCGCAGGTATCGCAGGAGCGCTAGGTAAAAATCTCTACGAGCTGCCGCTTGCCTTCACCTCTCCCGAGTGGGCAAACGAAAAGGGTGTCGATGCCTCGCTCGGATTCCGCCTGATGGGTATAGACTCATATCACTGCGTCGAGTATCAAATCCACGGCTCCGCAAACGTCATACACTTTTTCAAAGAGGGCACCAGGCGTGCGCTTGGCTCTGTGATGCACGTAGATACCGATCCAGTCGCGCTTGCGCTAAAAATGGTAAGCGATATGCGCTTAAAGCGTAAAGCTCTAGGCTGGTAGTAGCGACGGACGGATTCATTTCGCATCGCATTTTAAACGATGCGAAATTTCATGATAAAATTTAACCTCTTGCGGACAAATAAAATCCCGCATCCAAACGACTAGTAAAATTCTACGACTAAGTGGCTAGCAAAATCGCGATCGAATAAAGAGAAAATTTTCGCGCAGCATCCGTCCGTTTGTGAAATTCCAAATCAAATCTTCAGACTCTGCATAAAATTTCGCCGCGCGCTGCGTCTGCTGCTAAATAGGCGGAATTTAGCCGGGCAAATTCCGCCATCGAGCTTAAGTCTATCTTTCGCGAACGGATGAAATTTTAAAATTCCATCTTGGCGTAAATTTCGTAGGCTCTCATCTGAAATCCGCAAGCTAAATTTCGCTTAAAAGCCTTATTGCACGGAGCTGCACGCCATTAAATTCGCCCGCGTATATGAAAGCCGAAATCATAAAAATTTAATATGATATGTGCTAAAATGCCACATCTGTTTAAGGATTTAGATGCATAAATCAAAGCAGCTGCAGTCTCTGCGTCATCATCGGCAGAAGACGTCGTGCGAGGCGGAGGCACTGCTGTCAAGTCCTGCGTTTCGCAGCTTGAAGCGGCGCGACAAAAGCGCGTCTATGCTGCGCCTGCAAATATTTTCGGCTGAGACCGCACGGGCGCGAGGACGTCACTACAAATCTTGCAGGCGGCTAAAATTTTCATCCGGATCTTTTCTGAAATATTGATCTTGGAGTTATCACGAAGGAATTTTACCGCAAGCCTTTCGCCTACGAGCCGGAGGGCGGAATTTTAAGCAGGTTTCAACGAGGTGAAATTTCAAAGATTAAATTTAAGGCAAAAGATAAAATTTAAAGCAAGGGAAAGTATGAAAAATTTTAAATTTATGCTCGTGCTGCTGATACTGGCGACGATCGCGATGATCGCGATATCGCTTTGTATAGGGCGCTTCGGCCTAAGCATCACCGAGGTTTTAAAAGCGCTTGGCGGCGGCGAGGTAGCGCAAAACGTCCACAACGTCGTTATGGATGTGCGCCTGCCGCGCATCATCGCTGCGGTGCTCGTGGGTGCGGCGCTGGGCATCAGCGGTACGGCGTATCAAGGCGTCTTTAAAAACCAGCTCGTCTCGCCCGATCTTTTAGGCGTCAGCGCCGGAGCTTGCGTGGGCGCTGCGATCGCGATCCTGCTTGATCTAAATATCCTTTTGATCCAGCTTTTTGCCTTCGTTTTTGGGCTTGCGGCGGTTTGCATTACGCTTCTGATCACGCGCACACTGCGTTCGAGCGCCACCATAATGCTCGTTCTTGCGGGCATCATCGTAAGCGGTCTGATGGGCGCGCTGATCGGATTTTTAAAATTTATGGCGGATCCCGAGACGAAGCTCGCAGACATCGTGTATTGGCAGCTAGGAAGCCTCGCGAAAGTCGATCCCTCCGTACTATCGATGATAGCGCCGGTGATGGGGGTTTGTATCGCTATCTTGGTGCTGATGAGCTACCGCATAAACGTCCTATCCATGGGAGATGCAACGGCGGCGAAGCTCGGCGTAAACGTCGTCATGGAGCGGGGCATCATCATCGTCTGCGCGACGCTGCTAACCGCAAGCAGCGTGTGTATCAGCGGCATAGTCGCGTGGGTGGGGCTTTTGATGCCGCATCTAACGCGCATGATCGTGGGCGTAAGCAACACCAAGGCGATCCCCGCGAGCATATTTTTAAGCGCGATCTTCGTGCTCATCGTAGATGACGTAGCGCGCAGCATAAATCAAAGCGAGATCCCGTTAGGTGTGCTTACGGGCTTTATCGGCACGCTATTTTTTATATTCATCCTGCTTAAAAACAAAAGGAAGCTAAATGGTTAGGGTTGAGAGCTTAGACTTCGGTTACGTAAAATCCGCCCCTCTGACGCTGCGCGACGTGAATTTTAACCTCGAAGCGGGCGCGATGCTGACGATTTTGGGGCAAAACGGCGCAGGCAAATCGACGCTTTTAAATTTAATTAGCGGCACGCTTACGCCTCTGTGCGGTAAAATTTCAATTGACGGCAAGGATATGGCGAGTCTCAGCGCCAAAGGGCGCGCCGAGATCATCGGCTACGTCTCGCAAAGCGAGGTCTGCGAGTACGACTACAGCGTCTTCGAATACGTCCTGATGGGGCGCACGGCGCATATCGGGATCTTTTCGCAGCCGAGCGAAAACGACTACAAGCTCGCGCAGCGCTACATGAAAATGCTTGAAATTTGGCACCTAAAAGACAAGATCATCACGCGCCTAAGCGGCGGCCAGAGGCAGATGGCATCCATCGCGCGCGCCCTTTGCAGCGAGCCTAAGATCGTGATCTTCGACGAGCCCACCTCGGCGTTAGACTTTGCCAACCAATACAAATTCCTCCGCGCCACGAAGGAACTTCTCAAAAACGGCTACACCGTCGTTTTGGCCACGCACAATCCCGACTTCGCACTGCTTTTGGGCGGATACGTCGCGCTCGTAAAAGGCGGCGGCGAGGTCGCATACGGCAAGGCCGAGCAGATCATAAAAAGCGAAATTTTAAGCAAATTATACGATCTGAAGCTCGACGTCAGTTACAACGAAAAGGTCGGCAGGGTGTGTTGCTTGACGTATCCGTTTTGATCCTAACTTCGCGGACGAGCACAGCTCGTCCTTGCGACGGGGAGCTTCGCTATTTCTCGCGAAGGCTAGGAAGCGCCCCGCGCTTCCTTCGCATTGCTTCGCTCGCCTAAAGTTACAGAAATTTTACTGCGTAAAATTTTAAAATTTATCTGTTTGACTTATCGGCTCGAACAAAACAAGCGAAGCGCTCGACATAGTCGATGTTTCCTTGAAAGTTCGAGCCTGCGAGTGGAGCTCTGCCCCACGCCCCGCTAAAGTTACGGCAGGCTAGCGCCCGCATTTTTATCGGCTTGACTTCGCGAACGAGCACAGCTCGTCCTTGCGACGGGGAGCTTCGCTCCCTCGACCCACCTAAAGTTACAGAAATTTTACTGCGTAAAATTTTAAAATTTATCTGTTTGACTT
>CAUQZM010000051.1:0-7246 GCA_963522765.1 uncultured Campylobacter sp.
GGTATCAGGCGGGCTACAGCGATCATCTGGAGTTTTTGGATTCGCAGCGAAACCTGCTTAGCGCGCAGCTAAATAAAGTGCAGGCAGATCTTGACGTGCTAAGCGCGACAGTAAACGCCTACAAGGCGCTTGGCGGCGGCTTTAGCATAGAAGATAGCGAAATAAAGGCGCTTATCGGCGTAGAGAAGGACGTGCAGCCCGATATGTCCACCTTCCCGAAGGATAGAATTTTTAATTAGCTTTAAATTTACGGGCGGCGCGAAATTTTAAAATAGCCGTAAATTTAAAGGGCAGCCCAGTTTTTACGGCGCAAGCGGATCGTGTAAAAAATCTGCTTGCGCTTTTTAAATTTAGCCCTGCGGCGGGCGGTAAGTCCAAATTTCAAAGATAATCTAAATTTTAAAATATCCGCAGCAAGGTAAAATCGCCGCTCGGCTAGGAAGCGCAAAGCGGCTTGGCTTAGTGGCGCGGTGAATTTCAAGCGGCACGGCGAAATTACAAACGCTGCGGTAAAATTCTAAGCGCCGCGTTTTAAATTTAAAGGCAAAACGGATTGCGCGCCGAAACGGAATTTGGCAAAATTTTAGATTTTCGCTATAATCGCGACTTTTATTTAGATGGGTGTCCGAGCGGTTGAAGGAGCACGCCTGGAACGCGTGTAAAGTGCAAGCTTTCGAGGGTTCGAATCCCTTCCCATCTGCCACTATCTTAAAATTTCATCCCCGCAAAACTCTGAAATTTCGCTTTCCTACTCGGCGTAAATTTTATAAATTTAAAGCCAAAATTCCACCCTTGCCGTAAATTTAACGATCAAAGACAAAATTTCCTCCGCCGAAATCAAACCCCAAAGCCGCCTAAATTCTATCTCTGCGCCTGCCGTTTACCGATATTGCGCTAAAATTCCTTTTAAAATTTCACTTTGAAGGAGAGAAAATGAGTGAAGAAAAAAGTTGCGCCTGCGCGCATGCAAAATCCCAAAACGTAACCGACGCGCCCGGCAATAACACCGTGTTTATGACCTGGCGTTTTAACGCGAACAAAGCCGCCTGTAAAAAGGCTTTCGAGGGCCTTTGCGCTCTGGTGATAAATTTAAACAAAACTGCCGTTACGAGATTCGGCGCGGCTAGCGAAACAAGCTGTGTGCTGGGCGTGGGCTTTGAGGCATGGAAAATGCTAGACCTGCCGAAGCCTTTGCCGAAGGAGCTAAAAAATTTTGAAGAGATTAGAGGGGGCAAACACATCGCACCCGCCACCGGAGGCGATATTCATATCCACATCAGAGCGGCAAATCAAGCCGTTTGCTACGATATGGCAAGCGAGATCAGAGCCGCGCTAAAGGACGTCGCGACGTGTGAGGAGGAGATCTGCGGCTTTAAATACTACGACGGGCGCGCTATCATCGGCTTTGTGGACGGCACCGAAAACCCGCAGGGCGCAGATCGCGACTTTTTCGCCAAGGTAGGCGACGAAGATGCGGCGTACAAGGGCGGCAGCTATCTTTTTACGCAAAAATATATCCACGATATGGGCGCGTGGAACGCCGCGGGCGTCGACGAGCAGGAGCGCGTCATCGGGCGTAGCAAACAAAACGATATCGAGATGAGCGAGGAGCTAAAGCCTAGCAACTCTCACTCCGCCGCAGCCAACGTAGGCGACGACAAAAAGGTCGTGCGCGGCAATATGCCGTTTATGCAGGGCGGCGAGACGGGGACCTACTTCATCGCCTACGCAAGCACCTTTAGCACACTGGAGCTGATGCTTGAGAGCATGTTTATCGGCCGCCCGCGAGGCAACTACGACCGTCTGCTCGATTTTAGCGCCGCAAAGACGGGCGCGCTCTTTTTCGCTCCGACCTTCGATATGCTGCAGGCTTATAGTGCAGAGTAAATTTAGCTTTAAATTTAAAGGCGCGCGATGTTTTGCGATCTAAGCCCGTATCAGAGCAGGCGCTGCAAGCAGATCATAGAGGGCAAAGTCAAAAATAGTGAAAACGTCAGGGGTCTGATAGAGTTCATAGACGCTAAATTTAAAGCTCGAGCGATCAGCGCGTTTTACGGCGCGGGCAAGGACTCGGCATGGCTTAAGATCGTGCTTCGCTTCGATAAAGATGCCGCAAAAATCACCGATAAAAAGTGCATCGAGCGCTACCTCGCCCTCACGCCGCTTTGTGCGAAACTAAACGGACTTAAGAGCTTTTATATCTCGGTCGAGTCCTTCGAGTCGCAGATCCGCACCGATCTGATCCAAGGCGCGGTAGAGGAGCTGCTGCGAAACCGAAACGAGCTTTTAGCGCCGCTTAAAATTTGGTATATCGCAGCGGTGTCCGACGCGCCCGTAGTTTTTTATTTCACGAGACAAGACGCGGCACGCCGCGAAGGGGGCGGAAAGATAGAGCGGCTGATAAGAAATTTTATAGAGAAAGCGCAGGACGCTAAATATCTGAGCCACATGGAATTTAAGCTGTTTTTTGACAGCAAGGAGTTCGTAGATCTTGAGTGCGGCGGAAATTTGTTCTATTATTTTAAATAAAATTTTGCAAAGGAGCGAAAATGGATGCGAAGCTTTGCGGAAGGTAACGCAGCTCTCGCGGGGGCTTGAGGAGGGCGGCGTGCAGAGCCTAAAAGCAGCACTTGAGGGCGAAGGCGACGAGGTTAGCAAGACGCAAGCTCGCGTGATCTTAGGCGAATACTACGTGATGAAGGGCAAGCCCGCGCAGGCCAAGGAATATCTAGGGCCCGTGGCGCAAGACGCCGAGCGACTACAAGATCAATACGACGATCTGCTGGACGATGAAATTTGCAGAGCCGATATGCTTTTAGATATGATCGAGCGCTTCGGGTTTTTGGCGGAATAAAACGGCTCGCAATATGCGGCGGAAGAGATAAAATTTTAAGATCGGAGCGAAATGCCGAAATATTCATTTGAAACCATAGAGAAAATGCTGCTAAAATGCGTAGCCGAGAGCGGCGAGCCGGAGCTTGGCTTTCGCCTGCGCGACGCGGAATACATGATCATCGCCTATGCGGATCGCTACTCGTTTCAAAGATGCGCAGACGAGGCGGGCGCAAACGCAAGCGGCGAGCGGTATTTCGCCACGCTGCGAGAGCTCTACGGCGCGCCGCAGATAGACGGACGCTCGCTAGAGGAGCTTTGGAGCGAGACGGATGAGTTTTACTGCTTTGATTTTGAACTATAAGACTTCGAAATTTTATGCGGCGGTGCGGTAAGCGCACGCGGCGCTGATAAATTTGAACGAAATAAAATTTTGAAAGGACGCAAACGAGCCCTGCTTGGGATTGCGTCGCTAAGGCGTGCGGCAAGGTCAGCAAATTTAGCGCGAGATTTGAAAGTCATGAGATAGCGATGGGTGCGCCGAGTCTGGGCAGGCTGCGGCTTTGCGCGAGCACGTGGCTTTTGCAGGAGGGCGTTAAATTTTTTCAGTAAGGAAGCCCGAAGCGTCAAAATGCGACCGAGCATCCGCCTGCTTGCCTACCGAACAACATAGCTTAAATTTAAACCTCGGTGCCGATCTTGGCAGGATGGGTTAAATTTTAGCAGTGATTGCGGCGGTACCCGCACTGCAACCTTGCGACGCCTGAAACTAGCGAGACTAGCGTGCATAGGTTTCATCTAATTGATGTAAGTTAGGCGCGAGCTTAAATTGAAGTGGATTCAATGGCGGTAGTGCGAACGCAGAAATGTCGCCGCAAGATTTAAATTTGAAGTGCAAAAAAAACGGCGGCGCGGACGAAAGCGCGCTGCGAGATCTAAAATTTAACCGAAGCGGCACTGAGAGCGAGTAAATTTTAATTAGCGAGCGCGCTACAGCGTGCTTTATGCCGGAGAGTTCGCGGTTTTTAGCGTTTGCCAAATGCACGTCTGATAAAATGTAACTCGTAAAAATTGCAGCTGCAGTGCTATTTTCTAGCCTAGCGACAATAAATTCCGTAGTAATGCAGCTCGCAAAGGTGCTGCGGCCGGCGGACATCGACCTTAAAACTTAGAGCCATCGGGCTGATCGGCCCTATCGGGCCTAGTTGTGACTAGCGGACATGAGCCTTAAATCGTGGGCGGGCGTAAAAGATCGCGCAGTTTTTGTCTTTAAAAGGCGGCTTATCGGAGATTTGAACTCGCCGATTTTTATGCCAAAAGGCTTTTCGGCGGACATCTGCGCGCTGTTTGACGATAAAATTTAAACGTAAAAACAAAATTTAATTATCGCAAAACGCCCGAGCCGCTAGCGATAAATTTTAAAACAGGAGCAAAAAATTTAATGAAAAATTTTAACGATGAGCCGCAAAAATCGCAATCCGAGCAAGATAGCGCCGAGCGCCGAAATCCGCCGCAATTTGACAATAAATCCCTCGTCGTCAAAGACTACAACATAATAGTATTCTTTATTTATAATCTATTCTTCGCCCCCCTTGGCGGTACCGGTGTTTCTGTATATAAGGGATATTTTCCCATACTATACGCCGTTTGTTCCTGTAGTATTCGCCGTCGTATCTTATCTCAACAGTGCCCATACGCGCTTTGTTCATTTGACGAATAGGGGCATTAACTACGTTAACAAGGGCAAAATCACGAAATCTATAAAATTTGATGAGATATCGCTCATAAAGCTCACCGCTACGCCGTTATTCGGACATATAGTGCCCGCTAGAAATTCCATCGGCATTGTGTTTTCGTTCATCGTGATGGGCGTTGCGTTTGCCGGATTTTTACAGAGCCTTAGAGGATTTATAATTTTTATTATGAGCGGGGCAGCATTGGTTTTGCCGTTTTTCATCGCCAAACTGATTTTTTCAAAGATCACGGAGGGGAAATTTAGCTTCCGCGCGATCGATACTTTGATCATCTATGACGGCAAGGGCGAATTTATCAGTTTTATGATGAGCGCGGCGGATTTTGAAAGGGTTTGCCGCTACATGCTGAAAGAGCGGCAGATCAGCCCGTCAAAATTTCAAAAGCAGTTTGTGATATTTCAATGAAACGGGCGTTGCGATCAATATCATCGCCGAGGTTTGCCCGCGCACGCCGCAAAGCTCTATGGAATTTTGCGGCAGCTCACACCACTTCGAGCCTTGAAATTTTGCCGCAGCCGCTTTAAATTTTAAGGCATGGGATTTGAATTTAAATCTGAAACGGCACGCAAAGCGAGTAAATTTTACTTAGCAAGTGAGCTACGGCGTGCTTTATACCAAAGAATTCGCGGTTTTTGGCATTTTCCGAATGGACGAGAGATGGGATGTGGCTAGCGGACATGAGCTTCAAATAGGTAAATTCCATATCCAAAGCGTTCGGCGCCTCAAGCCTTACGTTTAATTTAATCTACAACTGCAAGCCGAATTTTAATCTGTCCAATTTAAATATCCGCGCAAACGGCGTGCATCGCGGCTCCGTCGTTTGCCACGGCGTAGAGGCGTCCGCCGCTAGCGAGCATGATCTGATCCGAGCCGAATTGAAACTTGCCGAATTCCACCTCTTTTAAGATCGAGCCGTCGTCCGCGCTAATCAAAACGGGCTTGCCGCGGCGATCTGCGAGTAAAATTTTATCCTCGCACCACGCGAAACACTCGGTGCCGCCGGTGTCAAGCTTAAAGATCACCTCGCCGCTTGCCGCGTCTACGGCGTATAGTTGCCCGCCCTTGCCCGCGGTGCCGAAATACAGCGTCTTATGAGCGTTCCTCTTATCTTGCGCGTCAAAATGCGACGTCGCTGCGCCGCGCAGGCAAACCGGCGTATATAGATACGCGCCGAGCTTCAGCCGCCAAAGCGTTTTGCCTTTTGCGGCCGCTTTTTTGCGCGTTTGCTTGCCGCCGTTTGAAATTTTATCTTTCACCTCGCTCGTTTCATTGCGCGGATCGCTTTTGCTCGCTTTACAAACAGCCGCCGCGCCGCTTAAATTTGACCCGCCTTGCGAGGCTCTGCACTCCATCATAAAGGGCGAGCTCATCCGCACGGCAAAGCCCTCAAATTCGTAGGTTCTCGCGTCGTTGTAGATCTGCTTCACGGGCGCAGGAGCGTCGCCAAGCTCGCTCATTTCGCCGTCTTGTATTTTGATGAGCTTTGCGGGCGAATCGACGAAGCCCTCGTAGTATCTCGTATTTAGCACGAAGTGGCCGTCCTGCGGGTAACAAAGTGCGGAGGCGGCAGAGAAAATTTCGCGCTGTTCGTAGGCGAGCACCGATCTTTTGTGTTCGCTAAAATCGCGCGAAAACATATCAAGTAGCACGTGGCTGGGCGTTAGCTTCGCGGCGATGTGCTGCTTGCTAGGAGCTGCAAAGGCAAAGTGGACGAAGGCAATCCGCTTACCCATCTCGTAAATGCCCGTTACGCCGTGTCCGCGAAACTCCACGCCCTGCATCGCAAGAGGATATGATTTTAGCATTTGCGGCTCCTTAAAATTTGAAGCGATTATAGCTTAAATTTAGGCGCGAATTTTAAAATTTTGTATGCGCGTTGAAATTTTACGGCGCGCGGCAGGAATTTTAAATTTCGCGGAGCTTCCAAAATTTTACGTCCGGCACAATGAATGCTACGTCTTAAAAACTCATAACTAAATTTCGTTGCTAGATTTTTCATTCACTTTTATACCAGACGAGCGCTCAAAGCTTAATGCCATTATATTATTTCATCACTATTATGTACTACTTTGATTCGGACTGATCAACCAGGCCACTATCGAAATTCTAGCTTTTTCGCTACGTATCTTTCTGGCATTCGTTTACGAATATGCTATTCTAACCGCCTATTTGCGCCCCATATCGTGAAGTAGAGTTTAAACGCAAAGAGCATTAAATGAAAATTAGTATAAATAAAATGTGAAATTTTTGAAGTTAAAATGGAATTTCATATTAGATTAAAATGGCCGGGAGATAGGGATTCGAACCCCAGGAGGCTTTCACCTCAACGGTTTTCAAGACCGCCGCTTTCGACCGCTCAGCCATCTCCCGATTAAGGGCGGGCAAAACCCCGCCGTAGGTTCGCGCAGATCAAGACCTGCGCGCGCAATTTATTCGGTTTTTTCTCCGACCCACTCGGCGCCGTTGTGAACCTTTTCTTTGGTCCATTGAGCCGCATTGTGCGAATCCTCTTTTACGCCGTGCCAAGTATTAGAGCACCCGCTAAAAACCATCAATGCCAAAAGAGCCGCTAGTATGTATCTCATAATAACTCCTTTTTAGGATCTGGAGGCGACACCCGGATTCGAACCGGGGATCAAAGCTTTGCAGGCTCATGCCTT
>CAUQZM010000052.1:0-6612 GCA_963522765.1 uncultured Campylobacter sp.
GATTTTATGTTTATTCCGCGCGGATTTGATCGCACGATCGGAGAGCTGTCTGCTGAGGTAAAATTTAAAATTTCGCACCGCACGAAGGGGCTAGCGCTGATGCGAATTTTGTTGAAAAATTTAGAAAAACAGATGAGACTTGCTAAATTTCATTAAATTTAAAGTCGCAAAAAGCGGAATTTAAGAAAAAATATATATAATACGCTTTTCATTCAATCCACGAAAATCTTCGGAGCGTAGCGCAGGCTGGTAGCGCATCTGGTTTGGGACCAGAGGGTCGAAGGTTCGAATCCTTTCGCTCCGACCATTGTGGTGAGTTTAGCTCAGTAGGTTAGAGCATCAGATTGTGGTCCTGAGGGTCGTGGGTTCGATTCCCACAACTCACCCCACTTTATGCGCTCGTAGCTCAATTGGATAGAGCAACAGACTTCGGATCTGTAGGTTGAAGGTTCGACTCCTTTCGAGCGTACCACTGATTCGATAATTTGCGCTCATAGCTCAGTAGGATAGAGCAACGGCCTTCTAAGCCGTAGGTCAGAGGTTCGAATCCTCTTGGGCGTACCATATTAAGCTCATATTAAGAGCTTTTTGGCTAATATGCGCTTTCTTTTTTGCGGATGTGGTGAAATTGGCAGACACACCAGACTTAGGATCTGGCGCCTCACGGCATGAAGGTTCAAGTCCTTTCATCCGCACCATCCATTCTACGCGTTCCGGATTAGCTCAGCGGTAGAGTAGGCGGCTGTTAACCGCTTGGTCGCTGGTTCGAATCCAGCATCCGGAGCCATTTAATTATAAAAATCCCTTTTAAACCCCGATTTTACCGATATTTCAAGAGCTTTAAGTTTTCTTAGTTTTATAAAAATTTGTTCCAGAAATTTTTTAATATTCTAATTTCTCGTTATGCTTTCTAAGCAATCTAGAATACCTTTTATAAAATTTAAAATTCTCATTTTGTAAATAAATTTGATAAAATTTAGCCATTTCTTGATTATAATCAATTTTTTTGCCTAAATAAAATCTTAAAATTACCAACTAAATTTTTTATAAAGGATTTCTATGAGCGACAATCTAGAGATGTTCTGTCATCAGTGCCAAATGAGCGCGCCCGAGGGCTGTGGCGCCAAAGGCCAAGACCGTGGCACCTGTGGTAAAACCTCCACGCTGGCGTTACTTCAAGACACTATGGTTTTCGGGCTTAAAGGCCTTAGTGCCTACCGCCACCACGCCCGTGAGCTCGGCGCCGATACTAGCGCGGTCGATACCGTTATGGCGGATACGCTGTATTTTACGCTGACAAACTCAAATTTTAACTTTGACGAGCATATCGCGCAGCTGATGGCCGTCGGAAGCGCGGGCGTGCAGATGATGGATATCTTAAGCGAGGCGCATACCGCAAAATTCGGCGTACCGACCCCGGTTAAGGTCAGTCAAAACAAAGTCGAGGGCAAGGCGATTTTGGTTAGCGGACACAACCTTCACGCTCTTGAGGCGCTACTAAAAGCGACCGAGGGCAAGGGTATCAATATCTACACCCACTCCGAAATGCTTCCTGCGCACGGCTATCCGCAACTTCGCAAGTATCCGCACCTAAAGGGCAACGTCGGCAAGGCATGGTTCGATCAGACCAAGCTTTTTAACGAATTTAAGGGCGCGATTTTGATGACCACCAACTGCATCGTGCCGCTTCGCTCGTCCTGTAGCTACGCAGACAGGCTGTTTGGCTACTCTATCGCGGGCACCGACGGGATCAAACATATCCAAAACGACGATTTTACGCCGCTTATCGAGTGCGCGCTTGCATGCGGCGACGTGAGTATGGATAGTGGCGAGAGCTTGGTGACGGGCGGACACTATAAGACGATTTTAAGCCTCGCGCCGCAAATTTTAGATGCGATCAAATCGGGCAAAATCCGCCGCTTTTTCGTCATCGCGGGCTGCGACGCGCCGGGCAAAGGACGCGAGTATTACCGCGAGCTAGCGATTAGCCTACCGAAAGACTGCGTGATTTTGACCTCCAGCTGCGGCAAATTTCGCTTCAACGACGTGGATTTCGGAAATGTGCCAGACACCGAGCTTCCGCGTTATATCGATCTAGGTCAGTGCAACGACAGCAACGGCGCGGTCAAGATCGCCTTGGCGCTTAGCGAGGCTACAGGCATCGCGGTAAACGATCTGCCGGTCTCGATCGTGCTGATGTGGATGGAGCAAAAGGCGGTCATCATCCTGCTTGCGCTGCTTAGTCTTGGCGTTAAGAATATCAACGTGGGCCCTACGGTGCCTGAGTTTTTCAACGACGAAATTTTAGGCTTTTTGGTGCAAAATTTCGGTCTTCGCCTAATCAGCGGCGACGCGCAGGCGGATCTGAAATACTTCCTGGGCGAATAAATTTCGTAACGAGCAAATCGGGTAAATTTAAAATTCGGCAAAGCTCCGTTTTAAATTTACCCTTTATACGCCGCTTTTAGCGAAGCTAGCCGATCCGCTCCGCGGCTATTTTACGCAACGCTCATATTTAAATTTTACGACTATGCCGTCCTTCTTAATTTAAATTTTAAAATCATATAATCTCGCCAAATGCTTAGAAAAATTTAATTAAGTGCTTTTTTTACACATTCAAATTCCAATCGTCTTTGCTATTACAATCCTTCTTTTTCTGTGTAAGTATTTATCTTATCCGTATCGCTGCCGCTTATAGTAACCGCTATAGTATAACCGTCTTGATGCTTGGTATCTCATAAAATTTTCCGTATCATCTCATTTTTCGCTATCAGATATTGCAATTTAGTGCCGTTAATTTTATATCCATCTTTATTTAATTCTTCAAGCATCCTCTTTAATAATCGCTAAAATTTTAAATAAATATAGGATTTAAATACGGATTTTAATCTAAATTTTGAGAATACTTTATGAATGCACGGCTTGTGGGAATAAAATTTTAAGCAGATTTTGTACGAAATTTCAAAATGCAGCTCAAACTCGCAAGCAGATAAATTCGTTGTAGCCTTGCGTTTAGAATTCCGCGCTAGTGATAAATTTCGCATCTTTACGTCGATGCAAATTTTAAAATTCTATGCAGGAGATAAAATTATAAGCCCGTGCAATGCATAAATTCTAAAATTCCACGTCGTCTATAAAATTCCATGCCTCACACGACACATAATTTTGAAATTTTAAAATTTCACGCCGCAGATAAAATTTAGGAATTTCCTTTTGCGGTAAAATTTTAAAGCTCTCCCACAAATCCTCTGTCCGCGCGGCGAGTTCCAAATCCGTCTAGAACTTAGATTTTCCTCACCAGCTCGGGAATTATCGCTTCGAAATCGACCCCTTCGTATCCGTTGCGCTCCTCGTCGCTCATCGTCTCTTTGATCGTGCTGACGACGAAGTCCGCGGCGATACGGACCGCCGTTTCCAGGGACTTGCCGCGCATTATTGCGCCGAAGGCTACGGCGGCAAAAATATCGCCGGTGCCGTTAAATTTAACCGGCAACAGCTCGTGAAAATACTCGTTCGTTCTGCCCGTGCGCGCATCGTAGCTAAAAACCCCGCACTGATCGGCGATGTAGCCGATACCCTTTAAAATAACCTGCCTGGCGCCCAGCTCTCTAAGGCGCGCAAGCAGATCCATGATGAAATCCCTATCCGCATCCTCGCGGTACGGCACGCCTGTAATCGCGCAGGCCTCGGTGATATTGGGCGTGATTACATCGGCCTGAGCGCACAGAAGCGCCATCATACGGGCAAAATCCTCATTAAAGCCCGGATAAAACACGCCGTTATCGCCCATGCAAGGATCTACCAAAATAGTTTTGCCCGCGCCGCCGAAGCTCGCAAATAGCTCGCTCATAATCTCAATCTGTGCTGCCGAACCCAAAAAGCCCGTGTAGATGCCGTCAAACACCACTCCGCGGTCTTTCCAGTGCGCCATGATCGCGCGTATCTGCGAGCTTAGATCACAAAAGGTGTAGCCCGAAAAGCCCGTATGCATCGATAAAACCGCCGTAGGGATCACGCTCGTGCTCATCCCCATCGCGCTAAGTATCGGCAATGCAACGGTCAGCGAAACCTTGCCCACGCAGGATATATCTTGAACGGTAAGAACTTTTTTCATCACAATTCCTAAAATTTTTGGCTCTATTTTACCGCTATTTATATTAAAAAGGCGAATTTAAATAAAATTTACTCTACGAATAGTCTAAATTTATAATATTTTTGGCGTTTTTCCGCTAAATTTTAAATTGAGTTCGCCGTAAATTCGGCACTCAAAAAATCAAAAAAGGCAAAAAATGATAACCGCAAAAGCTCTTTACGCATCCGCTCGCCTTAGATCGCTACCTCTTAGCGTCTCGGGCGTACTTCTCGGTAGCGGCGCGGCATACGGCGCGGGCACGTTTAGAGCCGATATTTTCGCGCTGGCGCTGCTTACGACGCTGCTGTTTCAGGTACTCAGCGACTACGCCAACGACTACGGCGACGCAGTGAAGGGCACCGACGACGATGGCAGGCTTGGGCCGCGCCGAGCGATCCAAACGGGGCAGATGAGCGCCGAGCAGATGAAACGCGTCATCGTCGCTACAGCGCTGCTTTCGGCATTTTCGAGCCTCGCGCTAAGCGTTTTGGCGTTTGGCGAGCGGTTTTATCTCGTGCTACTGTTTTTAGCGCTAGGCGGCGCGTCGATATATGCCGCGATCCGCTACACCGTGGGAGCCGGCGCATACGGCTACAAGGGGCTCGGCGATATTTTCGTGTTTTTGTTTTTTGGACTACTTAGCGTACTTGGCTCGTACTTTTTATACGCGCGTTCGCTCTATGCGGCGCTGCTGCTGCCTGCGTGCGCGTGCGGGATGTTAAGCACGGCGGTGTTAAATTTAAATAATATGCGCGATATCCAAAACGACGCGCTCAAAGGCAAGCACACGATCCCCGTGCGTATCGGACTGCACGCAGCCAAGCTCTACCACTTCGCACTGATTGCGGGAGGGGCAGGTCTAATGCTCTGCTACTCGCTTTTACGCGGCGAGCCGGGCGTAAAACTACTATACGTAATTAGCTTTGCGCCGCTTGTTTGGCACCTATTTTTCGTCTCGCAGGTGCGGGAGTGTCGCGATTTCGACGGACAGCTAAAGGTCGTCGCGCTCTGCACGTTTGCGATGTCGGCGCTATTTTTCGTCGGGGAAATTTTGGCCTAAATTTAAATGCCGCGCAGATAAAATTTACGTCGGCACCGCAGCAAAGTCCTCTCGCGCAAAAGCGCTTTATGCGAGTTCTCCTAATCTTGCAATCAACCTGCTTGTCGCACAGCAAAGCGTCTGCGGCAAGCTCGCTCAATGAAAACGTCCATAGCATATCTCTGTCCGCCTGATGGCTACCGCAATAAAATTTAAGGGGGCAAACTCCAGGTCTCCTCGCCGTCTTGTATCGTTAAATTAAGCGAGCAATACCGCTCTTAAGTCCATACAAGCCCCGTCACACCACGCTTTAATTGCCGTTTTGACGGCGAGTTGCCCGCCTTTTGCGTCAAATTTAAAAACTAGAGCATTAATTCTACAAAAGGCCCGCGTGTTTGGCGTGGTGGGCTTTGTGCTTATTGCACGGCGGCAGTTCGCACCGCAAACGTTGCTTTAGCCCTACTTTTGAGCCATCGAGCCGCTAAAATTTTACTAAATTTTACGCACCGCCTCTTTGAAACGATGCTTGCAAAACCATGTCTTTCTGCACATAGCCCCTTAAAATTCGAAGCAATTTTGCACGTTGTTTAGAACTTCGCGGTCGCAATATCCGCCGTTTTGCTCGCAAAAGTCCAAAACCGCCGCCTCATTCGGCACGCGGCGAGCTCGCAAAATCCAGTATGAGCCTATGCGTGCCGTCGCAGTCGCGATGCGCCAAGCTCTAGCCCAAGAACTCAAATAGCCCCTCAAACTCCGCCCTATTCATAGACAGGCTCTTTTCAAATACATCTCGCTGCCGCTACGCCGCGAGCTTTTTGAGTTCCTTTTTTCTAGATTTTTCCACTCTTTCTCCTTTGCTGCGCCGCCTTGCCGCACGAATATCCTTTGGGCGCATTAACTTCATACCCGTCGTCCCCCGCCCCAAGCGGGATGCAAATTTCATCCAAACCGTGCGCTACCTCGTCTATACCGAAATAACGCTTATTAATTTTAGCAGAGCGAAATTATAGCAAAAGCAGAGCGCGAAATCGCAAATCCGATGATTAAATTTTATCTAGAATAAAGAGCTATGTTTTCGGCTAAATTTTGCCGTACCGAGGGATAAAATTTAGCAAATTCGGATGAAATTCTATCGAGTAGATGTGTAGAATTTGACCATAATCTAAAACAAAAGCGGCCGCGCTCGAAACACGACCGCTAAATTTTAAATTTTATTTCTCAAACGCCTTTTCTACGCTAAACGGAAACGCTTGATAGCCCATCGCATTGGTCATTTTTATCTCGATTGACGGCTCTTTTGCGCCCCACTCAAACTCGTTGATGTGAGGGCTAGGCACGCCGACGGGGCGACCTTTGGCGATGTCAAACTGCATGCCCGCGACCGCGGAGTAAACCATCACGCTATCAAGGTCGTCTTGATACTGCGCTAGCGAAGTAACCG
>CAUQZM010000053.1:0-6581 GCA_963522765.1 uncultured Campylobacter sp.
TCCATGCCCACGCTAGCGATGATACCGAAAAGCAGCAGCATGATGCCGCCGATGACGGGAGCGGGGATCGTGGAGAGCGCGGCGCCGAGCTTGCCCACGAAGGCTAGCAGTATCGCCGCAAGCGCGGCAAAGGTCATGATGGCGGGATTGTAGGCCTTCGTGATACTAACCGCGCCCGTGACCTCCGAGTAGGTGGTGTTTGGCGGTCCTCCAAAGCAACCCGCCAGCGACGTCGCAAGTCCGTCGCCAAGTAGCGTGCTTTTAAGCCCCGGGTTTTTTAGGAAATTTTCCTTCGTGACGTTGCTGATCGCAAGCATATCGCCGATGTGCTCGATTGCGGGCGCGATAGCGATAGGCACCATGTAGATCACGGCTTCGAGTTTGAAAACCGGCGCGGTGAAATGCGGCAGCACAAACCACGGCGCGTTTAAAATCGGCGTAAAATCCACGATGCCCACAAACAGCGACGCGCAATATCCCGCCGCGATACCGCAAAGTATCGGTACGAGGCGCAGCATGCCGCGGCCAAACATCATAACGACGATAACCGCCGCAAGCGAAATGAGCGCGATCGTAAGCGACTGCCCTTGCGTATAAAGCGCCTCCTTACCCTTGCCCATGACCATATTTACGGCTGCTGGCGAGAGGATGAGACCGATCGTCATGATGACGGGGCCGACGACCACGGGCGGTAAAATTTTATGCAAAAACCCTTCGCCTTTGAGCCTAATGAGCAGGCTCAGAACCACGTAAAAAAGCCCCGCCGCGATCACTCCGCTCATCGTCGCGGCGATGCCCCACTCTTTCACACCAAAGCTTAGCGGCGCGATGAACGCAAAACTAGACGCGAGAAAGATCGGCGGGACGTGTTTGCGCGTGATGAGCTGAAACAGCAGCGTGCCGATACCCGCCGTAAACAACGCCACGGACGTATCAAGTCCCGTTAATATCGGCACCAGCACGAGCGCGCCGAACGCCACGAATAAAAACTGCACGCCGACGAGAGCGTCGCGTAGCCTGAGATTGTAGCCTTCGTATTTTTCCATCTTCTCCTCTTTTATCTTTGCGGCTTGCCTTTTGAGCGCTTTTTGCGGAGTTTGCTAAAATTTTGCTCGGCAGACTACTCCGTCTAGCCTACGCAAAATTTTCGCTACACAACCCCAAAAATCATCTCAAAACAAGCGTAGCGTTTTTGCGAAGCAAAATGTTTCTATAAAATACTTCGCCTTGGCTCCTGTATTAAAATTTATAATACACCGACATTCTGTAAAATTTTAACTCGCCGCAGTCGCGGACGAATAACCCGCTCCTTTGCAAGCACTAAAAATTTATCGAAACTACACATCATCTGTCTTGAATATTTTCAAAATTTATGCCTTTCTGCCTCATTTTACCGCAAATTCCATCCAAAGCATACGATTGCGCTCCTTCATTAGGCTCATTTCCGCCTCATCTAAAGAAAAAATACTACGCCTTAATTTTTAAATCTGACACATCAAAAATTTTGACCTACCCGGTCGCAGACAAGCAATATGCTCCACTACCGACCATCAGCGGCTGCAAGCAGAACGAAGCAGTAGCGCTCCAGACTACCTGCGATCCATCTTAAATGTTTTAAAATTTTAGCCTCTTTTAAAATTTTACGACCTCGCTTTAAAATTTCGCACTCAAGCTTAAAGCTAAATTTCAAATCAAAGCCGCGTAGACATATCCAAACAAACACCGACCAAAATCCGCGAACCAGCAACTAAATTTCACAAACATAGCGGATAAATCAAAAACTATACAGACCGAATTTACCGCTAAAATTTAGCGAGTAAATTCCGTCGTACGGCTCATTTTTTGCGTAGCAGGTCCTTTAGACTCGCCCTTACATCCTTGCCACGTAGAATTTGCGCGACCTCGGTAGCGATCGGAGCGTAGATCTTATGCTTTGTCGCGATATTTACGACCGCTTCGGTCGTAGCCACGCCCTCGGCGACCTCGCCTAACTCGCGCAGAATTTCTTCGAGCCCTTTGCCGCGCGCAAGCCCTAGTCCCACGCGGTAGTTTCGCGATAGCGCACTCGAGGCGGTCAAAAACAGATCGCCCACGCCACTTAAGCCTAAAAAGGTCTCGTCTCGCGCGCCGAAAAATTTGCCGAAGCGCGCGATTTCTACGATGCCGCGCGCGATCAAGCTCGCTCTAGCGTTATTGCCAAGCTCAAGCCCATCACAAACGCCGCTAGCGATGGCGATGACATTTTTATACGCACCGCACACCTCTGCGCCGATGATATCACCACTCGTGTAGGTCTTGATGTAGGCAGGGAAGGCACTTGCGAAAAGTTCGGCTAGATTTTCGTTACACGAGCTTACGACGAGCGCGCAAGGCAGCTTCTGTATGACTTCGGTGGCAAACGACGGACCTGATAGATAAGCGAGATTGCCGCGCGCGATATACGATTCAAAAATTTCGTTCAAAAACCTGCCGCTTGCGGCGTCGATGCCCTTGGAAGCGACTAGAATTTTTTGATTTTTGTAGGTGAAATTTTGATCCAGCCACTGCGCGGTTTGCTGCGCTGCTAGCGCGAAAACGAGCGCTTCGCACTCCAGTGCCTCGCTCACGCTTACAAAATGCGGAATTTGCCTTGGCGTGCGCGAAGTGATGACGCATTCGTTTTTTGCGCTAAGCGCGTCAAAAAGTGCGCTACCCCATTTGCCAGCGCCGATAACCGCGATTTTCATTATGTTCCTTTTTAAAAATTTATTCGCAAATTTGCGGTTTTTCAAATTTCATTCTCTTGAAATTCCCGCTTTTTGAAAATTTAGCCCAAAAGCGCCGACATGAGCCTGCACAAATGCTAGCCGAAGCCACGCTTTAAAATTCGCTTTTTGAAATTTCGTCTCGTCAAAATTTCGTCTTGTTAAAATTTCGCGCTTTTGAAATTTACTCAGCCAAAACTTCGCTTTTTTAAAATTTACCTTACTAAAATTTCATACTTTTAAGGTTTTGCTCTTCCGCCAAAAAACACTTTCACAAAAGGCGCGGCAGCAAACGAATGAGAATTTTGAAACTTCATTATACGCTTTAAAATTTCACTCACGTATCGCCGAGGCAAATCAAATTTTTAAAAATTTTACTCAGACTCCCGATCGCAAATCGCACTTTTAAATCCGCTTAAATCTATCAAGGCGTGCTTTGGGCCTAGATGATCTGCGGTCGCTCGCCACGTTATCGTTTGGCGCAAGGTTTGGGGCACGCGCATCCGACGCAGCGATTGATTAAATTTAGCCTACACATCGACTCGCCGCTCAAATTCGACCCTGCGTATTCGACTCTACCCGTCGCACCCCGAGCTTCCGTTCTCGCTCTCTCAAGCAGAGCAATTTTACGCATTTCCTGCGAGCTTTGCCGCGCTTTGATGGTAGCCGTGAGTAAAATTTTTTAACGGGTGCCTTCTTAAACCCCTCCGTCGCAGACCGACACTTGATACAAACGGCCCGCACGAGAAAAAAACGAACTCAAAAGAACAAAACGTGCGCGAGGCAGAGCGGGTAACCGCTAAGATCGCGCCGAATGAAATTCTAACGCATAAAAGCCTTCGTCATTGGTGTGTGAAAGCTTTAGCTCGAAGCAAAACGCTGCGAGCGGATTTAAAATTTTATCCCAGAGGCTTTATCTATCGCACTCGCGCCGCCGCCTTTAATTCGCTTTTTGCCGCCGCAGAAGCTGCGAAATCAGCCCAGCTTCTGTTTCAGAAGCTCGTTCACCTTCGCGGGGTTAAACGCGCCCTTGCCCTCTTTCATCACTTGACCTACGAAGAAGCCGAATAGCTTGTCCTTGCCGCCGCGGTAGTCCGCGACCTTCTCCTCGTTCGCGCTCATCACGCGCGCTATGATCTTTAAAATCGCGTCGTCGTCGCTTACCTGCCTCAAGCCCAGCTTATCGATGACCGAGCTTACGGCTTCGTCGTGCTCCATTAGATAATCAAGCACCTCTTTGGCGGCCTTCTGCGACACTGCGCCGCCTTCGATCGCGCTTAAAAGCTCGCTCATCTTCGCGCTACCTACGGGCGAGTCCTCGATCGTAACGCCGTTTTTGAGCCTGCCCGCAAGCTCGACGGTAAGCCAGCTGACGCAGAGTTTAGGCTCATGTCCCGCCGCGATCAGTTCCTCGAAAAATCGCGCGTTTTCGTAGGTCGAGATTATGATCTCGGCGTCCTTCTCTTTAACGCCTAGCTCGCGGACGTAGCGTGCTTTTTTCTGATCCGGTAGCTCGGGGATCTGCTGTGCAGCAGCCAGCATCTCGTCATCCACGATCACGGTTAGCAGGTCGGGGTCTGGGAAGTAGCGATACTCGGCGCTGTCTTCTTTGCTACGCATCGGCTTGGTGATAAGCTTGGCGGTATCAAAAAGGCGGGTTTCTTGCACGACCTCTTGCTCATATTTACCGTCCTGCCACGCTTCGATCTGACGCTCGATCTCGAATTCGATCGCCTTTTGGATAAATTTAAAGGAGTTTAAATTTTTAATCTCCACGCGCGTATAGAGCTTTTGCTCGCCTTGCGGGCGGATACTGACATTTACGTCGCAGCGAAACGAGCCTTCTTGCATATTCGCGTCGCTGATATTTAAAAAGCGCAAAATGCTGTGGAGTTTTTTTAGATACGCGACCGCCTCGTCCGCAGAGCGCATATCAGGCTCGCTTACGATCTCCAAAAGCGGCGTGCCGGCGCGGTTTAGATCGACTAGGCTGCGCGAGCTTTCGTGGTTATTTTTGCCCGCATCCTCCTCTAGATGCGCGCGCGTAATGCCGATGCGCTTGCTCTGTCCGTCCGCAGCTATAAAAAGCTCGCCGTGCTCGACGATCGGGATCGTCCACTGCGAAATTTGATACGCCTTGGGAAGGTCGGGATAGAAGTAATTTTTGCGGTCGAATACCGACTTGCGATTGATCGTCGCATTGACGGCGGTGCCGAAGCTGATGGCTTTTTTAACCGCCTCCTCGTTTAGCACGGGAAGAGCGCCGGGAAGCGCTAGGCAGGTCGGGCAGACGTGCGAATTCGCCTCATCGCCGAAGCTCGTGGGGCAGGAGCAGAAAATTTTGGTTTTAGTATTTAGCTGGCAGTGTACCTCTAGGCCGATCACGGTTTCAAACATAAACTTAACCTTTTAGAATAAAAATTTCGCGCAATTTTACAATTTTTTGCTTTAATACTCGCTTGTAGCGGCACACGGCGTGGCTAAATTTTAAAATTTAATCGGATAGATTTCTATTCGCCGCTGCTAAGGAGCTTTTCTTTAAGGTCGAACACATCGACCATCAAGCAGGTGATAATTACGCATATCACGCCCGGAGCGGTGCAGATAAAGAGGAATTTTAACCCTAAAAAATAAAATGACGGGTAGGCAAAAAAGACGAATGCGCCGACGAAAATCAATCCGAACGACGCACCCACGAGGAAGTATAAGAAATTTCGCTTAAAATTAATGCTCATCGACGATCACGGCGCCCGCTAGATAAACGTAGCTTAAAACCATGAAAATAAAAGTCTGCAAAATCGCCATAAAAGTAAGCAGCGCAAACGGCACCATCGGCACTAGCGCAGGAGCGAGAGTAAGCATAACGAGCAGGAAGGTATCGTCGCCTTTGATATTTCCGAAAAGTCGGAACGAAAGCGATACGACGCGCGAAAAATGCGAGACGATCTCTATGACGAACATAAACGGAGCTAGGATTTTCACAGGCCCCATAAAGTGCTTTAGGTAGTTGATCACGCCGTGCTCGCGAACACCCTCAAAATGATAGTACAACCAAACGCAAAGCGTAAGCGAAAGGGTTAAATTCAAACTCGCGCTCGGCGACTCGAAGCCCGGCACCAAGCCGATAACGTTACTAAAAAATATCACAAATCCCAATGTTGCGATTAGCGGAAGATATTTTTTGGCTTGCTTCTCGCTACCCATCGCGTCCTTGCCGATCGTTAGTACGCCGCTTAGGTAGGCTTCGGCGATATTTTGCATGCCGTGTGGCACAAGCTGAAGCGAGCGAGTAGAACAAAGCGCGACGGCTACGATGATAGCGACGACCAAAAAGAAGTAGAAAAGGTAGATAAAAGTGTGGTCGTAAGAAATTAAACCGCCGAAAAGGAAGATGTCTTTTAGCATAAAAACCCTTGATCGTTGAAATTTGAGGCGTATTTTACACTTCTATTCGTTAAAGTATATTTAAATTTGCGCCAGCAAGTGAAATTTTGAGCTTTGCGAGTTCTTGCACCGCTTTACTTGCCTAGCACTTTCGTCTAGCTTGCGCGCCATTTCGACGGGGATTTTACGTTTTTTTTAGCATTTAACTTCACATTTTCAGCAAATGACAAAATTTTTGCTAGTAAGCACGAAATTTACGGCTACACTGCCAATTCGCTATTTTTGCAAAATAGAATTTATCTGTCGTATACAGAGAAGCCCTAAATCAGCTATGCGGTAAAATTTGTGTTTACAGATTCAAAAAATACGATAAAATTCTACCGCGACGGCGCCGTGGCGAATTCCAAGAATTCCAAGAATTCCAAGAATTCCAAGAATTCCAAGAATTCCAAG
>CAUQZM010000054.1:0-2652 GCA_963522765.1 uncultured Campylobacter sp.
GCCGCCTGCGACGGCAAGTATGAAGCCGATTTTGCTAAATTTATCGTTCATTTTCACTCCGATGATTTTTAAATTTTAAAGCCGTGGAATTTTAAAATTCCGCAGCGCAATCAGACGCGGCTGCGCTACGGCGTCTTTGCCGCACGCACCGATCGCCATGCGGGTTAACACGGTCGCACCGAAAGCTGATTGCGGTCGCTGCACGCTCCTATCCAGACATAAAATTTCAAGCGCGATTTTTGACAGCCGCCATAGCCGCTCACGGATCGCCGTGAGGCTCGCTATGGAATTTTGCCTATCGCTCCGAGCCGTCAGAGCGTAAAATTTTAAAATTTCAAGCCGCAATGCGCGATCCCTGCGCTGTTCCGACGGATCGGCCGTCTATTAGACGGATCGCGGGCTCGTGCGCCGCTTCGGCGACAAATTTTAAAATTCCAAGCGCGTTGTCGCACGGCTTGTCGTGAAATTTTGCGCACAGTTCCTGCGTAGAATTTTAAATTTAAAACCGCGACGTTCCGTTTGCTTACGCAGATAGGCGCGATCGCAGCCGCGCCGTTTTGCATGAAATTTTAAAATTTCAAACCCTCGCGTCGCAGTAAAATTTTAAATTTAACTCGCGCCTAATCCGCAAAATTTCAAATCGCGCTTAGATGCGTAAAATTCCAAGCTCTCTTAGCGCGATCAAAATTATGGCTACGGGCGAGACGCAGCGCAGCAGCACGAAGTACCAAATTTTAAATCCTAGCTCGCCCATATACGGCGCCAGTAGCGCGTGTACGGCTTCTTTTCGCATCACAAATCCCACGAAAACTACGATCACGAGCCCGCCTATCGGCATTAAAATTTTCGAGGTCGCGTAGTCTAGGACGTCGAAAAACGGCGTGCCAAGTATGCTAAAGCTATCCGCCGTAGCGCCGTAGTAGCCCAAAATGCACGCGATGCCGAGGACGTAGGTAAACGCAAAGACGATCGCGCAGGCGCGCAGACGGCTTATTTTGTGCGATTTTACTAGATAATACACCGAAGGCTCGATCATTGAGATCGCCGAGGTGATCGCCGCAAAAATCAATGTAAGAAAAAACGCGAACGCCAGCACGTGTCCGATCGCGCCCAGCTTGCTAAAGAGCATCGCAAGCGAGACGAAGATAAGCCCAGGGCCCGATTGGGCGGGATCTGCATTAAATTCAAAAATAAAGGTAAAAACCACAAGCCCCATCATTATGCCGATCATGACGTTGATAAATACGATGTTCAGGCTCGAAGTTAGAATATTGGTGCGCTCAGGCAGGCTCGCGGCGTAGGTCATGATCGTCGTAACGCCCAGCGATAGCGTGAAAAACGCAAGCCCTAGCGCTTCGAGTACGCTTTTAGAATTTAGCGCGCTAAAATCGGGCACGAGAAGGAATTTCGCGCTTTTGCTAAAGCCGTCGAAGCTCATCGAATACACAACCATCAGCACCAAAAGGATGAAAAGCGCAGGCATCATCCAGACGTTTAGCCGCTCAATGCCGCTTTTGATGCCGCGCGAGACGATGTAAAAGCATGTCAGCGACATCACGCTAAAGCAGGCTATTGCGACGAGCGGGCTATCTTTTAGCAGAGCGGAAAATATCTCGCCGCTTTGCGCCATATCGCTTGGCAGAGAAAATGCCGACGTGATCGTGTATTTTAGGATCCAGCCCATCACGACGCTGTAAAATGAGTAGATGAGAAGCCCCGAGATCATAAAAAATCCCGCCTTGCTCCAAGCTTCTTTATGCGTAGGCGCCAGACGCCTGAAGGAGTCTACGGGATCGCTCTCGCCGATCCTTCCGATACAAATTTCGCCGATAAAAAGGACGAAACTTACTAAAAACGTCAGCAAAAGATAGAGCAGGATAAAGGCGCTGCCGCCATTGGTGCCTACTAAAGTGGGGAATTTCCACGCATTACCGAGCCCTACGGCACTGCCAGCGACGGCCAAGATAAAGCCGATGCGCGTAAATTTATCGTTCATTTTGCACCTTTTTTAAAATTTAGCCGCAATATTAGCAAATTCCAGCTTAAAGGCGGTATTTTGGTTTCGTTAAATTTATTTGCCGCGCAGGATGGGATTGCAGTAATTCAAAATTTTTAAAGTAAACGGGTAGTAAAATACGGGGTAAAATTTCAAACAAGGAGAATGAAATGAAAAATCCTAAAATGTTCCTCTGGGGGGGGTGTTAGCTGCTTTATTAGTTGGTTGCGATAATACTGAGGTTAAATCTATGGAGTATTATGAAAAGCACCTCGATGAAGCGGAAAAAGTTTTCAAGCAATGCGATTTTGATAAATTAAACGAAAATAGCAACGCCTACAAAAATTGTAAAAATGCTAAAGATGTTTATAAGTTCAATGAGGATAAAAAGTTTTTCTCGGGAACAAAATAGTATTTTAGTATTAACTCAATATTAAAATACCTCTTATGCCTTATACTCAAGTTCATTTTATTTACCTTGTATCTCGGTGCGAGGTAAATTTGATGAATGTAAATTTTAAAATACAAATGCCGAGCCCTGCTAAATTTTAAGTCCCGAAACGCTAAAATCATCCAAAAATTTCAAAACCAAAGGCAAAATATGCAAGTCAAACTTCTAAATTTCACTCCGCTTTGGGTCTGCTCAAATGCGATCC
>CAUQZM010000055.1:0-2606 GCA_963522765.1 uncultured Campylobacter sp.
GTTTCGTTGCCGATCGCTTCGTAGCGCGAGTAGTAAAACTCCACAAACTCCCGCACCTGCGCCTCGCGCGGCAGATACACGCCGCCTCTAAGCTCCGCAAAGCGCGATAAAAATTCCGCCGCGTCCTTTTTATCGCAATAAAGCCGAGCCAGCTCCTCGTAGTTTTGCAAGCACGCGGCCTTGAAGCTCTCATAGCCTGCGCGGTTAAATTTAACCGCCAGCCGCATACCGTCAAATTTCAAAACGCCCGATGCGAAAAGCAAGCTCAGATGTATCAGAGCCTCGCAGTAGTAGGGCTTGAGCTCCTCCACTCGCTGCCACGCGATGAGCCCCACGGCGCGGCGGATCAGCTCATCTAGTACCGGTAGGCAAAACTCCTCCTCCTCGTGGAAAAAGAAGCTCACGAGTCCGCCCGTAGTCGCCTTGTACTCCTCGATGAGCTTAAAAAGCCCCGAGCGGTTCATGCGCGCCTCGGTGTCCGCGTCGATGAAAAATATGTGCCCGAACTCATGCCCGATCGTCGATATTTCGTAGACGCGGCGCCAAATTTGCGGCTTTTTAAATAAAATTTCGCGCCCGAAATTTAAATAATCGAGAGTAAAAATTTCTCCGCTTAGCCGCATAAAAGGTCTAGCCTTGGCGCTTTCATAGACGAAATTTACGAAGGCGAAAATTTTCTTGCCGCAGTTGGTGCTTACGAACTCGTCGTTAGGTACGACCTGCGCCGAAAAGAGTCCGTTCAGATCGGCGCCGTAGTAGATCAGCGGCGCGCAGACGTAAAGCTGGGTCTTGGCGATGTTTGAGAGCACGAGCGAGTGCATGACAGCGTTATTTGCGCCGATTTTTTCATACGCGCGCTCAAAGCTCTCGCTTACGCGCGCTTTAAATTCCTCCGCGCTGAACTCATACGCGCCTGCAAGCCTGACGTCCCATTCCAGCGCGACTGCGTGCGTGTAGGCGTCCTCGTAGTATTCGAGCGGATGCCCGATTTGAAGTGGCGTTTTTATATCCATCCACGCGATCTCCGCATCCCGCCACGCGCCGATCACCGCGCTAGCGTCCCTCTCGCAAAAGGCCTGTTTGAGCTTGGACAGATACGCGACGTAAGCTAGCTCGCTCTCATCTTCGGCTAGCGTCACCAAACGCTCCAAAAGATCGCTAAATTCGCTCTGCAGCTTCGCCGTCTCATCCGCAAAGGCCACGGCGTAGGGAACCATTTCTAATTTATCCTCGTGCTGCACTACTGCGCCGTAGCAGCGCTCGCAGACCTCGCCGTGAGGCGTGCGCATAAACAGCTCCTCTTGCAGTAAAAATTCCTTCGCCTGTGCAAGCGAGCTAAATTCCTTTTCCCAGCGCTTGTTCGTGCTTTCGATGATTAGGGCTTGCCAACTTTTTTGCATATCGCTTAGCACGAGCCCAATGCGGTGGATGCCCTTTAAAAGCTCTAGATAAAACGGCTGCAAAATCCCCTGCGCGCCTGCTTCGGCAATGAGCGCTTCGTGCATGCCCTCGTGTATTTCGCGCGTGAAATCATACATTTTGCTCTTTAGCTCGCGCTGGCGCGCCTCATCGTAGCCTAAGCGGCGGAATTCCTGCAGCAGCGGATCCTCTTTGAGACCCACGATACGGTGCAGCACGGCGATGCGCGCAGTATCGCCAGACTCAAAGCCGCAAATTTCTAGTCCGCGCGCGATCAGCTCGGCGTGCGGCTCGTCGTAGAGGGCGTTTAGTCGCGCCTTAGCGCTCGCCGCCATCTCGCTAAGTTTTGCAAAATCGTTCATCGCGTATCCTTTTTGCCGTTTTTATCGTCTTTTTGCGAGCGGAATGTGTCTGCTTCGCCAGCAAAATTCTATCCTCACGCCCGCTTAAAATTTTAAAATTTCGGCATAGATTTTTGCCGATTGTATCGAAAAAGTGTTAAATTTGCGCGGTTAAAATGCGAAATTTTTAAATTTAAGGAGTAAAAATGAGCGATTTAAACTTAGACGATTTCGGCGAGCCGCGCATCAAGGTCGTAGCGCTGCCTAAGGATACGAATAGCTCGGGCAATATTTTCGGTGGCTGGATACTAGCGCAGATCGATTTAGCGGGCGCGACGGCGGCGCGCGAGATAGCGCCCGAGCGGGTCGTGACGATCTCGATGCAGGAGATAACTTTCAAGCAGCCCGTATTTATCGGCGATGTCATCAGCTGCTACGCAAAAGTACTAAGTGTGGGAAATACCTCTATCCGCGTGCAGATCGAGGTCGCAGCGCTGCGGCTGGGTGAGGATGGATTTCGCGAGTGCTTGCACGTAACCAGCGCGATCGCAACCTACGTAAGTGTGACCAAATCAGGCCAAAAAAAGCCGATCAGCGCAGAGATCAAGCGGCTGCACGGATTTTAAAATTTCTCAGATTTTAGTTTCAGATAAAGGAATTTTAGCGTCAAGCTTATAACGCGAAAATTCTTATGTGGGATAAGCTTAGTGCGCAGAATTTGCTGCGTAAAATTTTATAATTTTAAGCGTGGAATTTTGCTGTGCAGTATTTGGCGGAAAACCTCGCAGACGGAATTTTAGAATTTTAGAATTTTAGAATTTTAGAATTTTAGAATTTTAGAATTTT